>NZ_JBHSPA010000081.1:0-14346 GCF_042656245.1 Nonomuraea insulae | reverse complement strand
GGCGACAGCTCCGCTGGAAGGGTCCCCGCCTACCTGTTCCGCGACTGCTCCAACCCCTCAACGAACCTGAGGTGGGTCATCGAACGCGGTCAGATCAAGAACCAATGACCACCGCTGGATAGCTGCTGACCGCAGCCCGGGCGCGCCCCGGACGCTTCCGTTGGTGAAGTCCGCCAGCGGGAGCGACCGGCCGCGGGAAGGGCGAATACCCGACACTGGTTCCCGCAGTTCATAGTAAAAGTCCAGGTCGAAGGCGCTGAGTACAGGGTCGCTGGTAGGCGTGTAACGGTTCTTCCAACGTCTGCCCAGGCAGCCAGGCATCAGCGGTCACTCAAACTTCGGTGAGAAACCTGGCGGTCACCAACCTTCAATGACAATGCTCAACCTTCGCTGCAACAGATCAAGTGGCAACCGGGGCTAGCCGGTGACGAACGTTGTCCGGGAAATGTACGAAAACGTTGTGACCTGCGAAAACATGCTTCATGGTGTGCGTCACAGGGAGGGGGTGCGGGAGCGTGGACGATGGCCCGATGGGGTGGCACGCCGGGCTACAGCAAGCACACCGTTTGTACGGGCCGGACCCCTCCCAGCATCCGACCCGCACGTCGCACCATTTCTGCGTGACTGGTTGGATGCCGAAGGGGTGAATCGAGCAGGTAATGGGCGGCCGTACGCGGTTCCGGGCGAGAAAGCCTGTGATGTGGCGAGGGACTGACCGGCACGGTTGTCCACAGGGTTGTGGATGAGAAGCTCGGGGCAGCCCTGGCTGATGGCGTCCGGCAGGGGGTGCGAGAGCGCACACCGTTGGTCTTGCTGAATCTTTACGTGAGGACCTGTCCGAATTCGGGTCTCGCGGCAGGTATTTGGAATAGTGACAGGGATCGGTGGCCCGGCACTTTGGGCCACACCCACATGACTGAACCCATCATCACCTCAACCGCATCCACGTCCACGAGTTCCGCTGCCGCTACCGGGCCTGCCACGGCTGGCGCCTCATCCATCGCATCCGGACCGGACGCGCAGCTCTCCGAGCCCGGCCTTCGGCTGTTCAGGGAAGGTCAAGATGCGGGTCGGGGGCATTTGCCGCTGTCGGTGTGGCTGGCGGCAGCCGACACCGAATCGGTCGCGACCTGTCCGGCGGGGTGCTGCCATCCGGTCAGCGGCCCGTTGGCCCGCCACCTGGTCGCGGCGTGTACGCGGCTGGGCGAGACCGTGGTCCATCTCGGTGCGAGCGATCATCAGCTCGTCTCGGCCGCGCTGACGGCGGGCTGCCTGCCGGTGGCCGTCTTCACCGACGTCGCCCGCGCGGGTATGTCCTGGAGCTGCCTCGCGCGCACCCACCCCGGCTACGACCTGGAGGTCACCGACCTGCGCCTCATCGAGCCTGGCGATGAAGCCTGGGTCCTGGCTGATCTCGCGAGCGGCGCGGGGCTGGTGGTGGCCGAGCAGATCTGCCAGCAGCCCCTGGCCCACGCCACCGGCCGCCCGGACTCCAAGGACGAACCCGAGGATGACGCCGTGGTCTTCGATGTCGCTCGTGCGGCGGGGCTGGTCAAGCCGGGCGGTTATCTGGTGGTGGTCACGGGCCTGCACCGTGAAGAGGGTGTGCTCGACCCGGTCCCCGAGATCATCGCTCGTGCCCGGGAGGCGGGTCTGGTCTATCTGCAGCACATCATCGCCCTGCGGCAGCCCGCTCGCGGCGAGCGCATCGACCCAGGTCTCTCCCGCCGAGCCCTGGCCGCCATCCAGAAACGGCCGGAATGCGCTGGGTTGCCGGCGAGTGCCCGGACGCATGCAGATGTGCTGCTGTTCGCCGCGCCTCAGTCGCTCCTGGGCTGCGACGGATCGACGTCCGCGGTTGCGGAACGCGCCACCGGCCCGGATGACACCGGCCCGTATGGCACCGAGCCGGACGCCATCAGCCCGGACGGTGCTGAGGCTCCGGTTCAGGTTGGGGGCGGTCATTGATGGCCGAGGTGACGACGTCGGTGTGGGCGACGGGGCAGCAGCCATCGCGGGTTCAGCGTAGGGGCCGGTATGTGCCGGAGTCGATGCGGCATCCGGGCAAGATGCTGCCCTCGATCGCCGCCAGGGTGATCGAGACCTACACCGGTCCGGGGGAGTTGGTGGTCGATCCGATGTGCGGGATCGGCACCACCCTGGTCGAAGCCGCCCATCTGGGCAGGCACGCCGCGGGCGTGGAGTATGAGGAGAGGTGGGCGCGCCTGGCGGTCGCCAACCTGGGCCACGCCAGAAAGCAGGGGGCGCCGGGGTTCGGCAGGGTGATGGCCGGGGACTCCCGGCACATCGCCCGGCTGCTGCCGGACCTGGCCGGGCGGGCGGCGCTGGTGCTCACCTCGCCCCCGTACGGGGCGGCCACGCACGGGCACATCCGCTCCACCCGCGACACCGGCGAGCCGGGCGTGCGCAAGTGGAACCAGCGCTACTCGCACGATCGCGCCAACCTGGCCCACCAGCAGCTCCCGCACCTGCTGGAGGGGTTCGGCCGCATCCTGGCCGGCTGCGTGGAGTTGCTGCGGCCGGGCGGGGTCGCGGCGATCACGGTGCGGCCTTACCGGGTGCGTGGCGAGCTGGTCGACCTGCCCGGCCACGTGCACCGGCTGGCGGAGGAGGCCGGGCTGGTGTTCGTGGACCGGATCGTGTGCCTGCTGTGTGGGCTGGGCGAGGGCCGGCTGCTGAACCGGGCGTCGTTCTTCCAACTTCACGAGGCGCGCAAGGCGTGGGCGCGCGGCACGCCCATTCATGCCCTGGCGCATGAGGACTTGATTGTGTTTCGTCGTCTCAGGATGGCGGCCGAGGCCGATCCCGGTCACGCGCTGGAAGGCGTCCGCGAGCTGGAGTAGCAGCGCGTTGCCCCCGGCGTTCTGGCCCGGATGTGGGCCGGGAGCTGGGGCGCGGGTGTGGACCTGTGGATTTCGCTTGACGCGGGCCGTGGAGGTGGGCGTCGATACCGCCGCCACCAGCGCGGTGCGCACCGGACCCCGTGGCGGTTGGGGCTGTGGCCGTCCGTCGTGAACGGCCGGTCACATCCCTACCCCCGAGGCCGGGCGGGGCCGGGTCGGGGACGTAGCGCCCACCACAGCCCGCCGAGAACACGGCGGCCCCACATGGCCTCGTATGCCCTGTTCATCAACGCTCACGGAGGTGATGCATGACCAGCACAACCCCAACCCAGTCCACAACGCACGGGGAACCGGAGGTGGTCAGCCTGCTCGCAGCAGGACGGCTGCTCGGCATGGGCCGCACCACGGCCTACCGGCTCGCCCGCGCAGGGGAGTTCCCGTGCCGGGTGCTGCGCATCGGCGGGCGGTACGCAGTCCCGGTGCGCGCCTTGCGGGCGCTACTCGACCACACCGACCCGGACAGCAGCAGCCGTCCGGCATGCGAGGAAGGATGACCACGATGGCGAAAGATCCGGACACGACGGCGGGCAAGGAGCTCAAGGTCGCCAAGGGCACCACGTTCAAGGTCTGCACCTGCATCGACCCGGTGACCGGCAAGAACATCAGCAAAACCTGTCCGAAGCTGCGCCGTCCGCATGGAGACGGCGGACAACGCTGGAGCAGTATGCACGGCACCTGGGGCTATCAGCTCGAGTTGCCCGCTCACGCTGACGGTAAGCGGCGCACTCCGCTGCGCCGAAGGGGATTTGCGACGCTGGAGGATGCCGAGGCGGAGCTGGATCATGCCCGCGGATTGCTCGCCCTCGACACCGACGCCGCCGTTCGGCGGCAGATCACCAAGCTGATGCTGTCGGTGCTGAAGGACACGAAAGGTCTGCCTGATACCGAGGAGGTGCGGCGCAAGGTTCGCACCCGCCAGGATCTGAACCGGCACATCACGGTGGCGGAGTGGCTGCAGGAGTTCCTCAAGCGTAAGAGGTCGATCGAGGAGACCACGAAGCGCTCCTACGCCTCCCACGTGCGGCTCTACCTCACCCCGTACCTGGGGGAGATCCGGCTGGATCGGCTGCGGGTCTCCGACATCGCGGGCATGTTCGATGCGATCGAGGAGTTCAACGACATCATCGCCACCGAACGCGGCAGCGGCGACCCTGCCCGGATGGCCTCGGTCCGCTATCGGCGTCCGGTCGGGCCGACCACCCTGCATCGCATCCGCGCGACGTTGCGGCACGCGTTGAACATCGCGATCGGCCAGGATCGGCTGCTGGACTTCAACCCCGCCGCCGTGGTCGAGCTGGCTCCTGCCGTCCGGCCCAAGCCGGTCATCTGGACCGAGGAGAAAGTCGTCCAATGGCGCAAGGACCACGCTGGGCATGTGGACCGGCTCAAGCGGGCCCGCGAGGGCAAGCGGGTCGATCCGATCGCCGCCTACATCGGCACGGTGCGGCCGTCGCCGGTGATGGTGTGGACGCCCGAGCAGACGTCGGCGTTTCTCGCCTACGCCCGCCGTGATCGGCTGTTCGCCCTGTATCGGCTGATCGCGGTGCGCGGCCTGCGGCGCGGCGAGGGCGTCGGAGTCCGCTGGCCGGACGTTATCTTCGAGAAGGGGCGGATCGGTGTGCATTGGCAGATCACCCAGCTCGGCTGGGACCCGATCCAGGGCAGCCCGAAGACCGACGCCAGCGACCGCGAGATCGCCGTCGACGCCGAGACCATGACCATCCTGAAAGAGCACAAGAAGCGCCAGGCCCGGGAGCGGCTGGCCGCGGGCGAAGACTGGACGCACTCGGGGTTCGTCTTCACCGACGAGCTCGGCCGCCCGCTGCACCCGCAGCACGTGACCGACCGCTTCTACGGGCTGTGCTACCAGGCGGGCCTGCCACCGATCCGGCTGCATGACCTCAGGCACGGCGCGGCCACCGCGATGCTCGCCGCCGGGGCGGACATCAAGATCGTGCAGGAGACGCTCGGTCATACGTCCTCGGCGTTTACCCGTGACACCTACACCAGTGTTTACCCCGAAGCGGCGGCTGCGGCGGCCGAGGCGACCGCTGCTCTCCTCGCGGGACCCGTCGTGCCCGTGCCTGGGCGGGTGCCGCCGAAGCGAGGCACTGCTCGGCCCGGGAGGAGCGGTAAGGGGGAGGCCGACGGGGTGGTGATCCCGATGCCGACCAGCTAGGCGTCAAGAGGCCAGGGAGAAAGCTGGGCAGGCCGGTCAGTCGCGACTGACCGGCCTTGGCTGAGGGCCGTGGGGGTGGGGAGGTGTGATGCGCCCGAGTCAAGGGCGCATCTGAGCCTTACCCGTAGGGTCTGCGCCTGGCAGCGGCACACGCTTGAGGGGGATGCGGCTGCCGGAGCTGTGGGTGGGGCGGCCCTTCGCATCGCGGCCCTTGGCTTCCGCGATTGTCCCAAGGCGAGGGACCGCCCCCGGCAACGATCAGGCGTACGGGGGAAACGCCATGATCATCACCGCGTGGGTGACCGACCGGGGGTTGTTGAGAACCGGTCTGCCACCAGGTGGTGAGAACGCGTCGAGCGGGACCGCGTAATTGCTGGGCGTTGGCCCGAGAATCATCGGCACGGCTACCCACCCGGGTCCCATCCTCCAGGCGGGAACGGTGGATGACGTGGGCCATACAACCGAGCGCGGCGGCGTGGTGTGCCCGGAGGGTGCGGCCCGGCCGTCGCCGACACCATTACCGGGGTACCGGACGGTAGGCATCCGGACGCCGACCATAGGCATCGGCCGCGTCACGTAGAGCGGGGCTACGCGGCGCTCGGGGATGTTGCGGCCAGGACGTAGCGGATACGCTCGGCTGCCGTGGCGAGCTGGGCGACCTCGGTGATTGGCTCGTTCCACGACCACAAGAACAGCCATCGATCGTGCCTTTGCACAACGGAGATGATCTCCGTCAGGGTGGTGGCTTTGGGGTTGATCACGCGCAGGCGTGGTAGTCGGTCGTCCTGGGTGAGCAGGCGAGCGTGCAGGCCGAGGCTCTGTAGCGCTTCCTGCAGGTGGTCGAGGTGGGTGGCGGCTTCGGCGGTCACTGCGGCGGCCTCTGCGGGAGTGATGGGGTCGGGCATGGCTGACTCCGAAGTGAATGGGATCGGTACTAGACAGGGGGTGCCGTTCACGGGGTGGGTGGGGAGGGCGGCTGTGGGTGTTCGGGGGCGGGGCTGGGTGCGGTGGGCGGCTCGCCGTGCCCGGTGGACCGCCCGCAGGGTGGCCCCGAGGCAGGCGAGCAGCAGGCCTACCACGAGGGCTTGAGTGATCGGCTTGGTCACGCCGGCGGGGGCCAGCAGGACGAAGGTGACATAGCCGGCGGTCAACAGCAGAGCCAGCCCACTGATCATCTTTTGGCGCGGCACGATGAGGACTCCCGTTCATGGGGGAAGCGGTATTCGGGGCGAGGCTGCTGGTACTGCGTGGGGATCAGGGGTGGAACAGCGAGTATGAGCAGTTGGGCGCCGTGGCAGCTTCGGCGGTCGATGGCGCGGCGGCGGGATCGGTCGAAGGAGAGCGCCGCCGCGCGCCTGCTCGGAGCTCAGGTGCTACTCAGCACCCGTTTAGGCGTGTCCAGCCAGACCTGCTGGCCGCCGGGCGCGACGGTGATGCCGTAGCGCAGCCAGTGCGGCTCGCCCCAGCTCACCCACTGCGCGTACGCCTGCAGCACCTCATCCCACACCGGCCGGTCGCCCACCTGCTGCACCCCGTGATCCGCGCTCCCGGGCCGCCACGTGGCCACCGCCCACGAGCGGGCGTCGCCGGGATCGTAGACCCACGTGCGCACGAACGGGCCGTCCTCATCGGCGGCCTCGCCGGTGTGCGACAGCAGGCCTGTCAGCGCGGCGATCGCCAGATCCGCGCCCGCGCCCAGCTGGTCCAGCGCCCGTGGATCGAGCGCTGTGCGGTAGTGTCGACGTTCTTCGCCCGGCGGGTCCTGGCCCGGCTGGGGACGCTGGGAGCGCATCATCATGTATCCGGCGTACCCGGTCACCCGCCCGACGGCGGTCCCATTCTCCTGCACCAGGAGACGTAGCGCGTGGCTGGTGCCGTAGCCGGGATGCCACGGCAGCACGATCACGCCACCGGGCCGGGTCTGCTCCACCCACGCGTACGGAATCGTCCTGACTCCGCAGGTGACGTGTACGCGGTCGTACGGCTCCCCATCGGTGCAGCCGAGCGCGCCGTCGCCGAAGACCAGACGCGCCCGGACGCCGGCGGCGGCAAGGTTCTTCGCCGCCTGCTCGGCCACCGCCGGGTCCACCTCGATGGAGGTCACCTCCCCCTGATCCTCGACGAGATGGGACAGCAGCCCGGCTGTCCACCCGGTACCCGTCCCCACGTCGAGGACACGGTGGCCGGGCTCCGGCTGCAGCTGGTTGAGCAGGTCGGCGACCGTGGACGGCGCGGACGCCGAGGACGTGGAGTCGCCCCGCAGCGCGCGCAGGCCGGTGGCGCCGTCGTCGAGCTGGGTGACGATGATGCTGCGCGAGTAGACGGCGTCCCACCAGGTGCCGGGATCGGCGTCGCGGTCGATCAGGTACGGCTCTCCCTCTTCGACGACCAGGCCGACAGGGGGAATGAACAGGTGCCGCGGCACCGCCCGCACCGCGTCCCGGATGGGCTCGCCGATGTCGCCGGCCTGTTCAGGATCCAGGGCCGCGATGAGCCGGTCGAGGCGTTCGGGGGTCGCGCTCACTTGCTGCCCTTCTTGCCCTTGGCGTGGCCGCCCCGCGGTTCCTGATGCTGGTCGTTGGTGCTGCCGGTGCCGCCCTCCCTGCCGGTGACCTCCTTGTCCTTGGGACTCTTGGGGTCTTCGTGCTTGCCGCCCATGCTGTCTTCGTCTCCCTTTTCGTGGTTGTGGCCGCTGGGGTGAGCCACGCTCTCGGGTGGCCCGCCCGCGAGGCTGTTGAGGCGGGACCGGCGTCCGGGCGTGTGGTTTCTCGCCGGACGTCTTCAGGCTGCGGTGGGGCTACCGCTTGTGGGTCTAACCAGCAAGTCGTGCGGGCTCCCGCAACTCGAGGATTTGCTGTGACGTCTTGTTGTGCTGGTGCTCGACCCACCACAGGCGCCGGTTCGCCTCGGCCCGGCCGTCCCACACGGCAGGGCCGCCCCGCTTGGGAGGGCGCACCTCCGCGGGGCGGGCACGCCCGACCCAGGTGTAACCCGCCCTGTTGCCGTTCGCCCAGATCGTGTAGTCGCCGCCCGCGATGGTCTCGGCGTTCAAAACGATCATGCGGCTCGTGCCGAGCAGTCGAGCCACGACCACGTCGGCATTGCACCGTGTGCACTTCTGCGGGCCGGTGGAGGTCACAGCCGACCTCCCATGCCCAGGGTGTGCGGTTTCCAGATGCTCATTGATCACTTTCAGTGGCGCGGTGGCGGAAGGCCATACGGGGTGCGGGCCGCATGGCCGCCGCGCCTGTCAGGTCCCAGGGCCGATCTCCTGCGGATCTCCGGCATCGCCCCGGGATGTCTGGACGGGCTGGCGTTAGAGAACCGTGCCGAGCCTGCGCCAGTCGTTGCCGGGCCTGCGGATCTCGCCCGGGTGCTCCTGGTCGCGGACGCTGACGGCGTCGTGGTCGTTGATCGGGGCGTACGTCAGGCCCGTCCCCTCGACCGCCTCGTACCGGTCGTCGTCCACGTCGATGTCGTGCAGAGCCTCGGCCGACTGCTCGGCACCGGGTCCCCGGCCGAGCAGCGCGCCCAGCTTGCGGAAGTCGTCACCGGGCCGCCGGATCTCAACCTCCGGCCGGTCCTTGTCACGCACCGCGTAGTCGTCGCTGTCCCCGATCGCCGCGTACTCGATGCCCGTGCCGTCGAGCAGCGTGAACGTGGACTCTTGGACGGCTACCGCCCACAGGTCGGGCTGAATCGATCTGGCTGTCATGGGAGCTCTCCCTTGCGTTTGGTTCTTCGATGGCGCCGGACACCGAGGCCCGGACTGGTGCCCGGAGCCATCGCCTGCCCGGCACGGCGGGCCCGGGGGGCTTCACCGGCGGGGACCAGCCAGCCGCTGGATAATCGCCATCTGATCGGTCAGATCCGCCATCAGGTCGACGGGGTTGCGGCACTCCACGATCCGCCGCACCCCGGCGGTCACCTCCTCCAGCGTGAGCCGCCACGATGGCCCGGCCCTCCAGACCAGCCCCGCCCCCGTGAGGTCGTAGGTGATCAGCCACGGGCGGAAGGTGGTGCGCAGCACAGCGAGCTGACGATCCCGCACCTCAAGCCGCAGCCACGCCCTGATCTCGGCGTCATGAGCGATGGGCTCGACAGGAGCCCGCAGCAACTCGAACATTTCAGGACCTCCATCCCATATGCATGGCGGCGTATTCGCTCCAAAGATTCGCGAGCAAGGTTTGCGGGACGTTTACGCCGTACAGCAGTAGCGTGGCCAGCACGGGGAGTCGCAGTCCATATTTCGCGTTGGACACACGTTCCCCGCCGTTCCCTGGGCTGCGGGGAAAACAGGGAAAAGATCTCGGGCGCACGGAGGCGACGGTGGGCGAAGAGACGTTCGGGCAGGCCCTGCGCCACCTACGCGGCAACCGCACCCTTGAAGCGGTGGCGCATGCGGCGGGCATCTCCACCAGCTACGTATACAAGCTGGAAAACGATCAGAGGAAGCCAACCCGTACAGTGGTCGAAGCGCTGGAAGCCGCGACCAATGCGCAAGGCGCGCTTATTGAGGCATCTGAGAGAAACGAGAAGAAATCCGTTCCAAATGCGGATATCATCCCTCCTGTCGCCGCAATGAGTCCAGTGCGTACTCTGGAGATAAACGACCATTACGGGGAGGACGCCACGGAACGCCGACGGCTGTTCGGACTGGCCGCCAGTGTTGGAATCGTCGGCTTCGACGAGATCGTCCGACAGGAACTCGATCACACGACTGATCGACTTCGCAGTGCCGAGGACTGGGACATCGCACGGGCCGATCACCTGCATGCCCTGCGCACCCGCCCGCCTGCCCAAGTCATCAAGGACCTGTCGATCGACCTGTACGCCCTTCGACAGCAGATGCACACCACCATCGGCGACGAGCTGACCGAGCTGTACCGAGTGGCGGCCCTGCTGGCCGTCATCCAGGCCAACGCACTGACCCGGATCAGCGACCACGGGGCAGCCATCCGCTGGTGGAGCACCGCTCGTAAGACCGCTGACGCCTCCAAAGACCTTGAGCTCCGTCTTCTGGTCCGCAGCGAAGAGGCCATTCACGGTCTGTACGGGCAGCGAGAGCCAGAGACCGTCCTACGACTGATCGAGAATGCTCGCCAGATCAGCCGTCGTCCATGGCCTCGGCTCATGACCGCCAGGGCCAAGGCACTGGCGCTGCTGAACCGCTCGAAGGAAGCGGCCGATACTCTACGAGATCTCCACGATCACATGGACAAGGGGATCGCCGGCGACCGCTGGGACTTCTTCAAACCGGACCAGATCCCGTTCGCCGAAAGCTGGGTAGCCGCCTACTCACACAACCAGGCAGCGGCAGACGTCGCTCGCGATCGGGTACTTCAGATCATTCCCGAACGGTCCTACCAGTACCGCATGAACGCCAAACTCCATGAGGCGATCAGCACGGTCGCGCTGGGCGGTACAGACGAGGGCGCCAGACTCGCAGCCGAGCTGATCGACTCGCTACCCGCCGGCTTCCGGACCAACCACATCCTGGAGACGGCACGCATGGTCCTGCGCGCGGTACCGCTAGAGCAGTGGGAACGGCCGACAGTAGGGGAGTTGCGCTCGCTGCTGGCCCTCAACGCCTGACCGGCGGGGGCGTCCCGAAAGACGACGCCTCGCCACATCCCTGCGCGCGAACTGCGCGAGGACCGACGTAGCGCACCGCTTATTTGATGTGGGCTATCGGATCAGGTATCGCCGCGGGCCGCGTGACAACTGGACGGCGCCGCCGGCCTCGATCACCGCCTGGGCCCCATAGGCCGGCATGCTTCCTCCCAGGAGCCAGTCATGACGTACCTCCTCCCAGAGGTCCCACAAGCGGCGCGGGCCGCCCTGAACGACCGGTGACGGCTCATCACCGCGGGCGGAGGCGCGAGCCCAGGAGCCATCCGGGTGCGACATGCGGACGGTACGCCGTCCGCCAGCGTGCTCTTTGGTGGCAGGTCAATCTCCGCCCGCCCGCCGGGGTTTCGTATTCCAGGCAGGGCCTAACACGAAGGACTCATGTCGTCGATGCCAGGGAACTCAATATGATTCCCGCGCGTCACTACTACTAGTAGTCTTCCGATTCCAGAGAGTGGCTACATGTCGGCTTGGCGGTTCGTTCTAGTCATAGCAGCGGTCCTGGTGGGGGGAACCGCGTTGACCGCATTGAGCATTCCTCTCGGCGAAAAGGTGATCGAACAGGGGGTGGCGGCCTGCGGGCTCGTGTGCTCCCTCGCGGCGCTGGTCGTGGGTTTGATCGGCCTCACCCCCAAGGCCCCGCTGGCCACCGAACGACTAGCCGGCGCGGCAAACGACCTCGCGAAAGCCGTCAAGGAACAGTGGCAGGCCGAGTGGCTGCTGCGCAGGCTGCAGGACCCGTGGCCGATGCGCGTGCGCTGGGATGCCGCCGATCCGCTGCTGTCCGACCATGAGGGCAACGTCGGCTGCGACCGGCTCGACGGCGAGTTCGACGGCATCGCAACCCTGTTCCGCCGCCTGCCCGGCGGACGCCTGGTGGTACTCGGCGGGCCCGGCGCGGGAAAGAGCGTGCTGGCGCTGCGCCTGACTCTCGATCTGCTGAAGGAGCGAGGAGACGGCGAACCGGTGCCCGTCCTGTTCTCCCTGTCCACCTGGCACCCGCAACAGTGCCACCTACACGAGTGGATGGCCCACCGACTCGCCCTTGACCACGGCACGTTGGCCGCGCAGGCTCGGCCCGGCGTCACCATAGCTCGCGAACTGCTCGCCGACGGCCGGATCCTGCCGGTGCTCGACGGCCTCGATGAA
Organism: Nonomuraea insulae; assembly: GCF_042656245.1. Taxonomy (NCBI): domain Bacteria; kingdom Bacillati; phylum Actinomycetota; class Actinomycetes; order Streptosporangiales; family Streptosporangiaceae; genus Nonomuraea; species Nonomuraea insulae. The sequence continues at coordinate 2,463 of NZ_JBHSPA010000081.1, read as the reverse complement.
ATTCCGCCGCCGCTCCGAAGAGAGGCCCTGCGCCGCCTCAACAGTGAGATAGACGCCGGCGCGCCCGTGCTGCTGACGTGCCGCACCGAGGCGTACAGCGAGATCGCGCGCGACTGTGACGTCTTCACGGCAGCCGCGGTCATCGAGCTGCGGTCGCTGACACTGGACGAGCTCGCCCGGTACCTGAATGGCACCAGCCGGCGCGGCGCCCCGCCCGGCGCGACCAAGTGGCGCGAAGTGCTGAAGCTCCTCGCCGACCAGCCGCAGAAGCCCATCGCGCAGTCGCTGTCCACGATGCTGTCCGTGCCGTTGATGGCGGCCATGGCCCGCGCTATCTACAGCGACACCGCCGCCCACCCTGGCGACCTGCTCGATTCCCGCTTCGCCGAACCAGCCGTCCTCGAGGCACACCTGCTGGACGCCTACATTCCGGCCACTTTCGCACCCGCGCCCGGCCCTCCGGGCACGGCCGCGCCGCGCTGGACCATCGCACAGGTGACGCGCTGGCTCGGCTTCCTCGCCGTGCAGTCTGAGCGGCGCGGCCGCAGGGCCATCGCCTGGTGGGAGTTGCCACAGGCACTGCCCTGCACCGTGCGCCTGCTCCCGTTCGGGCTGCTGGCATGCGTGGCGATCCTGGGCGCGTGGTGCGTGTTCTACCGCTTCCAGGAGGTGTCCTGGTCAGTGGTCGCGGTCACCCTGTACATGATCGCACTCGGAGTAGGGCTACGGACGCAGCCGAACATCCGCGCCGCCCTGCTCGCCGGGGCGCTCAGCGGGATACTCATCGGGATCACGCAGGATCTGAACACGGCGTCCATCGACATCACCCTAGGCGGCCCGGGGCCGATGCTCACCGTGCTGCCGCTACGCCCCAACGAGCGGTACTTCGCCAACATGGCGGTATACGGGCTGGCCACCGCCCTGCTGCTAGGCGCCGCCGGTATCGGCCGCAGGCCCCGGCCGCTGACGATACCACTGAGGCTCTCCCGCGGCGGACACGTCCCGGCCGACAAACCCGCGCAGGTGCTCGACCTGATCCGCTCCGCCACGCGAGGGTTGACGCGCGGCATGCTCGGCGGGGTCGGCATCGGCCTGATCAGCGGCCTGTGCTGTGGCACCGCGGCCGGACTGCGCGCGCAGGACCTCTTCGCTGCCGTGTTCATGCGCGAGGTCAAGCTCTGGGTCTCAGGCGGGCTCATCCTCGGGCTGGTCAGCGGGCTGTTGGGTGCCCTCTACCGGTGCTCAGAGCGATCAGCCGACACGGCCGCTGCGCCCAGCCCTCTGTCGAGCCTGCGTGCCGACCGCCACGCCGCGTTCGGCCGCGCGTTGCTCGGCCTGCTGTTCATGTGGCCTCTCCTGCTGCTCGCCGAGGCCCTGGGCCGGCTGGGAATGATCGACAACGGGCGGGATCTGGTCATTCTGCTGTTGGTACCTCTGGGCCCGCTCGTGATCCTGCTGGCCGCGTGGGGGCGGTTGCTGGCAGCGCGCCTATGGCTGTGCGGGCTAGGGCGGCTGCCCTGGCGGCTCATGACTTTCCTCACCGAGGCCCACAAGCGCGGCGTGCTCCGCCAGGCTGGCGCCGCCTACGAGTTCCGGCACATCCGGCTCCAGGAGCGGCTGGCCTGCCTGGATCAGCCCCCCGTCTCCCCTCCGTCTCGTCCCGCTTGGCCAGGAACTACTTCGCCACCGGCCATTTCCTCGGCAACGACATCGGATAGTTCGTGCGGATCTACGCCAACTCCAATAGCGCAACCCACAGACCCACTTTCGCAGCCTGGTTCTCCCCCTCGGCGGTGAACGAGAAAGAGATGGGTGCAGCTCTTTGCCGCACCCATTTGAGCTACGCGAAGTGGAACAGTGCGCCTTCGCCTCGTTCGGCGACCGCGAGGATGAACGTGCGAAAATCCTCGAAGTCCCCTTTGACGAACCCGTAGTCATCTCGTGCGTCGTACACCTCCTCAAACCGAACGCTCCGCAGCCAGCCGGCCAGCTCGAAGATGAGTCCCGAATCGAGCTCCATGGCCTGGTCGCGATTCTCCTCATCGTCTTCCTCTTCAAGGTCGTCGTCATCCTCGTCGTCCCAGTTCAGGTCGAGATAGTCCTCTCCTACGAACACGTTGACCGGCGCGTCCCCGACCAAGCTCTCCCACAGATCCAATGAAAAACGCTCGATATAGAAGCTGCGGCGCTGGATACTCAGCTTCGAGTCAAGTGGAGTCTCATCGCCCTCTGAGACCTCGTTGAGAAGTTGCGCGGCGTACGACGCGTCTTGCCTGGCGGTGGCGACGCGCGCTGAGACGAGAAGATCAACTGATCGTACGGTACATCGCTCGCGTCCCGTCGCCCCCGACCATGAGCACTCACCCGCTACCAGGAAGAGTGCGACTTCAGCGCCCCTTGATCGTTCACGTCCAGGGAGATGGTGTGCGGGTGATCTAGCCCATGCTGTGGTGCGGGAGAGAT
>NZ_JBHSPA010000080.1:0-106852 GCF_042656245.1 Nonomuraea insulae | reverse complement strand
GATCTCGAAGTCCATCGCATCCCCCGAACTGGGGTGTTGCAACGAACCCTAGAACCCAAGGATCAAGGCGCCGGGCCCTTCTGTTGCCTCTGACGTTGCTCGGCAACGACGAACAACGACCTTCCAGCTCAGCGCCCCGTTTCAGGAAGCTCGCCGAGACCGGAAAACCCAGCCGTCACACGTCGTAGTAGAGCTCGAACTCGTGCGGGTGCGGGCGCAGCCGGATCGGGTCGACCTCGTTCTCCCGCTTGTACGCCACCCACGTCTCGATCAGGTCAGGCGTGAACACGCCACCCTCGAGCAGATAGTCGTGGTCGGCCTCCAGCGCGTTGAGCACGTCGGTGAGGGAGCCGGGCACCTGCGGCACCTGGCGGGCCTCCTCCGGAGGAAGCTCGTAGAGGTCCTTGTCGACGGGCTCCGGCGGCTCGATCTTGTTGCGGATGCCGTCGATGCCGGCCATCAGCATCGCCGAGAATGCGAAGTACGGGTTGCACGACGGGTCCGGGACGCGGAACTCGATGCGCTTGGCCTTCGGGTTGGAGCCCGTGATCGGGATGCGTACGCAGGCCGAGCGGTTGCGCTGCGAGTAGACCAGGTTGACCGGGGCCTCGTAGCCGGGCACCAGACGGTGGTAGGAGTTGACCGTCGGGTTGGTGAAGGCCAGCAGCGACGGCGCGTGCCTGAGCAGGCCGCCGATGTAGTAGCGGGCCGTGTCGGACAGGCCCGCGTAGCCGACCTCGTCGTAGAAGAGCGGCGAGCCGTCCTTCCACAGCGACTGGTGGCAGTGCATGCCGGAGCCGTTGTCACCGAAGATCGGCTTGGGCATGAACGTGACCGTGTGGCCGTATTCGAGGGCGGTGCTCTTGATGACGTACTTGTAGAGCATCAGGTTGTCGGCGGTCTTGAGCAGCGTGCCGAACCTGAAGTCGATCTCCGCCTGACCGGCGGTGCCGACCTCGTGGTGCTGCATCTCGACGTCGATGCCGCACTCGATGAGGTTGCGGACCATCTCCGAGCGCAGGTCGGTGAAGTGGTCCATCGGCGGGACCGGGAAGTAGCCGCCCTTGTAGCGCGGCTTGTAGCCCAGGTTGCCGCCCTCGGTCGCCTTGCCGGTGTTCCAGGCGCCCTCGATGGAGTCGATGTAGTAGTAGCCGGCGTTCTGCTTCGTCTCGAAGCGCACGTCGTCGAAGATGTAGAACTCGGCCTCGGGGCCGAAGTAGACCGTGTCGGCGATGCCGGTGCCCTTGAGGAACTCCTCAGCCTTGCGCGCCACGTTGCGCGGGTCGCGGCTGTAGGCCTCGCCGGTCAGCGGGTCGTGCACGAAGAAGTTCAGATTGAGCGTCTTGTGCTGGCGGAACGGGTCCACCACGGCGCTGGTCGGGTCGGGCAGCAGGAGCATGTCGGACTCGTGGATCGCTTGGAAACCGCGGATCGACGAGCCGTCGAACATGAGTCCATCGGTGAAGACGCTCGCGCTGAAGTTCTCGACCGGGAAGGTGAAGTGGTGCGTCGTCCCCGGCAGGTCGGTGAACCTGACATCGACGAACTGCACCCCTTCGTCACTGATGAACTTCAGGACGTCGTCGGCGGAGTTGAACACTCTCGAACCTCCCTGGGGACTGGCCATCATTCCGACGCTAGGGCGTGGCCGTTTCCGTATGGTGTCTCGATTGTTTCGCACGTGTTACGCAGCGTCAGCGTAGTACAGGGGCGTGTCGGAGATCGTTCACGTTTCCTCGGAGACGCCGCACTCGCCGTCGGACTCTGGTTCGTCCAGCTCGTACGGGTCTGTGGGCGGGCCCTTCGCTTCCACCTTGTCCGGGGCGGAGTCGTCGTATTGGGGGTGGATGTAACCATCGTCCACATCGCACCGGGCCGGGGTCGAGCTGGCGCCCCAATCGTCGAGCGATATGACCAGTTCTCCCGCGTAGCGGAAGAACAGCACCGTGCCTCGCTCGTGCCTGACCAGGCGTGTCGCCGTGCCTGGCTGGCCGGGTCGCTGGATGGCGTAGACGACGATATGGCTCGTCTCCACCTTGGCGCCGGTGCGGCCGTCCTTCTTGTACGACGACACCTTCGCCTTGCCGTGCACCTTGATCACGTCGCTGGTCAGCTCGGCCGTCTTGGGGGCGAAGCTCGTCACCCACTCACGGGTCCCCTTCTCTCCCTTGCGGGTGAGGCCCTTGCGGAACCAGGATCGCTCCTGGGGGTGCAGCAGTTCCATGAACGCCGTCGGCTTGCCCCCCATGATCGTCTTGTGGTCGAGGTAGGCGGCCTCCAGTAGCTTGCGGGTCCGCTTCAAGCCCTTGGCCACGTCCTTCTTGGACAGCCCGCCTACCGCCTTGGCCGCCGGCATGACGAAACCGTCCACGCCCTCCGCCCAGTCCTCCGCCTTGGACCCAGCGAACGGCCCCTCCTTCGCCTCCGGGCTCGCCGAGGACAGGGGAGCCGCGGCCACCGGCACGTTCTCCTCGGGCACCGGCATGGTCTCCTCGGGCACCGGCCCGGCGGGGGCGAGCAGGTCGGGGCGGAGGGTGATGACGACGCCACCGGCCGCGATCACCGCCGTGATCCCCGCCACCGCCAGCCAGAGCCGCCCGTTCCGGCGTGGCGCCCTGACTAAATGGGTCTCCTCCAGGCGATCGCCGGACCGGCCCGCGCTCCGCCGCGACTCCCTGGCGCCTTTCTTGGCAGCCGTTCGCATCTTGCGTTGCTGCTCGGCGTCTATCTGCGAGACCAGCTCATTGAACCGCTGGTCAAGGTCATCCCCGTGTGGCATGGCGTACATGATGACCGGTCCGTGACGCGGTTGGGTCACAATCGGGACCGGCCCTCGCTACGGCTACCGTGGAGGGTATGAGCAGCAACGAGCCTCGGTGGACGCAGACCTGGCTGGGCGGGCTCCGGTCCGCCGGGGTCGATCTCGGATACCCGGGAGAGCGCCTGGGGTTGCCCGAGGAGGGCAGCGGGTCGATCGCGGGCTGGGCGCGCAGGTTCGGCGCGCTCGTCATCGACTGGATGATCTGCACGTGGGTGGTCGTGCAACTGCTGCTCCGGATGAACCCGGCCGAGTCGCCATGGGCGCCGGTGCTGGTCTTCGCGCTGCAGTACCTGCTCCTGACCGCGCTCATGGGGCAGACGTTCGGGCACCGGCTGATGGGCATCAGGGTCGCCGCGATGGACGGCGGCAATCCGCGGCTGCTGCCGGTTCTCGTGCGCACAGTGCTGCTGTGCCTGGCCGTGCCCGCCCTGATCTTCGATCGCGACCACCGCGGGGTGCACGACCGCGCGTCCAACACCATGGCGGTACGCATGTAAAAACCGTACCGGGTACAAATTCTTACCCGGTATGGTTTATGCTGTCCGCATGATGATGGCGGGGCTCAGGGAGCGGAAGAAGGAGCAGACCCGGCAGCGCATCTCCGAGGTCGCGCTGCGGATGTTCGACGAGCGTGGCTACGACGCGGTGACCGTCAACGAGATCGCCGAGGCGGCCGGGGTCGCCAAGGTCACGCTGTTCGCCTACTTCTCCAGCAAGGAATGTCTGGTCCTCGACGCGGTCAAGGACGACACCGCCGCGATCGTGGCGGGGCGGCGCGACGATCAGTCGCCGCTCGGCGCCCTGCGTGAGCACAGCAGGGGGATGGCCCGGCGGGGCATGGGTGAGATGGACGTCGAGGGCCTGCTGGCCAGGGTCCGGGTGATCTCGTCGAGCCCGGCCCTGCTGGCGGGCGTGCACCAGGCGAACATGGGCCAGCGGTACGAGCTGGCCGCCGCGCTCGGCGAGGCCATGCCGGGGTCCGGTTCCGTGCCTCAGCTCCTGGCGGGCCAGATCACCGCCGCCCTCACCACGTTGCAGGAGGCGTTCTTCCACCGGCTCTCCACGGGCGTGCCGCTGGAGGAGGCCGGACGGCTGCTGGGGGAGGAGGTCGAGCTGGCCTTCGACCTCCTTGAACACGGCTTTTCATCGATAAAAGGGGAAAAATCGTGAAAAAAGGCATCAACTACGACACGGGATTTCTGCCGGGCGACGAGCTCTCGCGCAAGACGTTCGACGCCGGCACCGTCGCCCGCGAGATGCGGATCATCGCCGACGACCTGCACTGCCAGGTCGTCAGGATCTCGGGAAGGGACCTGGAGCGGCTGAGCGTGGCGGGCCGGCAGGCCGCCGCCGCAGGCCTGGAGGTCTGGATCGCGCCGTTCCCCGTGGACCTCGACCAGGAGCAGATGCTCGCGCTCTTCGCCGAGGCGGCGGAGCTGGCCGAGTCTCTGCGCCGATCGGGCGCCGAGGTCGTGTTCGTCGCGGGCTGCGAGGTCAGCGCGTTCGGCAAGGGCTTCATCGAGGGTGAGGGCTACTATGACCGGCTCACCGCGATGGGGACGGCGGACGAGCAGTGGTGGCTCGGCCTGATGGAGATGATGCCGCGCTTCAACGCCTACCTGGCGCGGGTGGTGGAGACGGTGCGGCCGCTGTTCGGCGGCAGGGTGACCTATGCCTCGGGGCCGTGGGAGTTCGTCGACTGGGCGCCGTTCGACGTGGTGGGCGTCGACGCCTACCGCGCCGCCTACAACGCGCACAACTTCGCGGACGAGCTGCGCGCCCAGTTCGGGCACGGCAAGCCCGTCGCGGTCACCGAGTTCGGCACCTGCCCGTACAAGGGAGCGGGGGATCTGGGCGGTATGGCCTGGTCGGTGCCGGAGGGCGCCGTGCGCGACGAGAGCGAGCAGGTCCGCTACTTCGACGAGCTGATGGACGTTTTCGAGGCCGAGGGCGTGGACACCGCCCTGTGGTTCACCTACGCCGCCTACAACCGCCCCGGCGAGGCCGACCTCGGCTCCTACGGCGTCGTCAGGATGCTCGACGAGAGCCGGTGGGAGCCCAAGGAGATCTTCCACACCATGGCCGCTAGGTATTCGCGCAGCTGAAGATGGCCGTGCCCGGGAGATGACGGCCGCGCAGCGGGCTCCAGCCGCCCCACACGCGCCCGTGCCCCTCGGGCCATTCGGGCTCCAGCAGCCCGGTGATCGTCAGGCCGGAGGCGGCCAGCAGGTTCACCCAGTCGGCCATCGTGTGGTGGTGCTCGACGTAGGTGAGCTCGCCGTGCTCGTCGCGCTCCTCGTACGGGGACCTGTCGAAGTAGGACCGGTCGGACGTCAGCCCCCGTTGCCCCGGGTCGTCGGGGAAGGCCCACCGGACGGGATGGCTCACCGAGAACACGAACCGGCCACCCGGCCGCAACACCCTGCCCACCTCGCGGAAGACCGCCAGGGGATCGGCCACGAACGGCAGCGCCCCGTACGCGGAGCAGACCACGTCGAAGCAGCCGCCGGCGAACGGCAGCGCTTCGGCGTCGGCCTGCACCACCGGCACGCGTACGCCGCTGTCGAGGTCGATGCGCTGGGAGTGGCGGAGCTGGCGGTGCGAGATGTCGAACGCCGCCACCTCCGCCCCCCGCGTCACCAGCCACCGCGCGCACTGGGCGGCCCCGCAGCCGATCTCGAGCACCCGCCGCCCGCCGACCTCGCCGAGCAGGCCGGCGTCGGCCTCGTCGAGGCCCTCCGGACCCCACACGAAGCCGCTGTCACGCAGGAAGCCGCCGTGCTCGACCTGGTAGTCGTCGGCGTTGCCGTCCCACCAGCCGCGGTTGGCCCGCGACGAGGCGGACGGCACTAGCGCATCTTGGGGCCGCGCGGCATGCGGGAGCCCTTGGGCATCGGACCCTTGGGCATCGGCACGTTGCGCGGCAGCGAGCCGAGGCGGTCCTTGACCTCGTTGACCGAGGGCTTCTTCAGGTTGCGCGGCAGCTTCATGATGTGGCGCTGCAGCTTGCCGAGCGGCACCTGACCCTCGCCGTCACCGCACTGGATGTCGTAGATCTCGATGCCCAGCACCACCCGCGCGACCCGCTTCTTCTCGGCCGCCAGCATCTTCGCCACCCGGTTGCCCGGCCCCTCGGACACCAGCACCACGCCGGGATAGCCGACCACGAGGTGAATGATGTCCTGGTCGCGGTTGACCGCGATGGCCGGGGTGACCTGCCAGTTGCCGCGCATGCCCTGCAGCACGGCCGCCGCGGCGCCGGTCTGGCCGTGCAGGATCGAGTATTGGGCCCGCTGCGCGAGTTGCCCGAACACCAACAGCCCGACCGTGAGCGCGGCCAGGACGCCGATGAACACCGAATACCACAGGTAGTCCGTGACCAGGCCGATCACGACGACCACCGCCAGCGTGCCTACCGCCGAGAGGAAGACGATCGGCATCCCCTTGGGATTGGCCTGCTTGATGATCTGCGCGATCATGCGGAGCTGCTTGATACGCCCCGGCTTCTCTGTGTCCTCGGACTTTGCCATGCTCAGAAGGATACAAACCAACTGGTGCGCGAGGGAAAACGCGCCCCGGTCGTTTTGCCCGTTGTGACTACATCTTCACCGTTGCGGACAGCGGAAGGTCGGCCGCGTTGCGCCCAGCGCGTACCGTGTGCTCGCCCCCGGCCGTACGCCAGCCGTCCTTCCACACCTGGAAGGCCCGCTCCGGCAGGAAGACGGTGGTCACCACACTCTGCCCCGGCTCGGCCTCGACCACGTCGAACCCGGCCAGCCGCCCCTCGACGTAGACCTGCACGACCTCCCTGCCAGGGCGGTCGCCGGTGTTGGTGACGGAGACGGTCACACTGGTGCCCTCGGCCGCGATCGCGTCGTAGGACCAGGTCGTGTACCCCAGCCCGTGCCCGAACCAGAACGCCGGAGATCGCTCCCACGCCGGGTAGCCGACGAGCGTGCCCTCGTCGTAGGCCAGCTTCCCGTCCACCGGCGTCACGTTCGTCACCGGCGCGTCCGCCAGCCGGCGCGGCCACGTCGTGGGCAGTCGCCCGCCCGGCTCGGCGTCCCCGAACAGCACGTCGGCCAGCGCGGCCCCCGCCTCCTGCCCCGGGAACCAGGTCAGCAGCACCGCCGCCACCTCATCCAGCCACGGCATCTCGACCGGCGAGCCCGCGTTGACCACGACGACCGTGCGCGGGTTGGCCGCCGCGACCGCGCCTATCAGCTCGTCCTGCCGCCCCGGCAGCCGTAGATCCTTACGGTCGAAGCCCTCGCTCTCCACTTCCGGCGTGGTCGCCGCCACGACCACCGCCACGTCGCACTCGCCCGCCACGCGCACGGCCTCGGCCATGAGCTCCTCCTCGCCGGCGCTCGGGCCGGCGAGGCCGAGGGTGAAGGAGACGATCACCAGGCCGCCGGAGGCGTCCTCCCGGTGTGTCAGGGCCAGTTCGTACGTCTCTCCCGCCGTCATCGGCACACTCACCCGCCGCTCGGGCGGCGCCAGGAACGCCACGGCGAGGTCGTCGCTGTCGAGGTCGATGGTCACGTCGAGCACGCTCTCGCCGTTCACGGTGAGCGTGAACGCGCCCGCGCCGACGATCGACAGCTCGTGCTCGCCCGACACCTCCGGCGTGTACGCCGCCAGCAGCCGTACCGTCCTGAGCCGTTCGCCGTCCACGCCCGGCGGCAACTGCCCGATCCAGCGGGCCTCGCCGTCGGCCAGCGGCTGCTCCGACAACACCGTGCCCGTCTCGTCCAGGAACAGCGCGGTGACCGGGCCGGGGAGCGGTGACAGGCGGATGCGGGGGTCGGTGCCGACGGCGTAGCGGACCTCGGCCCGCTCGGCCAGCCCGGTCAGCGGCGAGACGACGTGCTCGGGGAAGACCTGCGCGCTGCCGCCGCCCATGACGCGCGCCTCGCGGCCGGCCGCGCCGATGAGCGCGATCGTCGCGCCCGCCCTGAGCGGCAGGACGCCGTCGTTGGCGAGCAGGGTGAAGGCGCGCCCGGCGATCTCGCGGACCAGCGCCACGCCGTCGATGCGCTCCGAAGCCTGCAGTTCCGACGGCTGCAACTCCGACGGCTGCTGCTCGGGGAGGCGCAGGGCGCCGACCCGCTCGGCCAGGCGCAGGATGCGCCGCACACGATCGTCCACGGCCGACTCCGGCACCCGCCCCTCCCGTACGGCCGCCTCCAGTCGCCTGCCCCACGGCCCGTACGGCCCCGGCATGGCCACGTCCGTGCCGCCCAGGGCGGACGCCTCCGTCGAGCGCACCGCCGTCCAGTCCGACACGACGAACCCGTCGAACCCCCACTCGCCCTTCAGCACGCCGTTCACCAGGCCGGAGTTCTCGCTCATGGTGGTGCCGTTCACGGAGTTGTAGGCCGTCATCAGCCCCCACGCCCCGGCCGCCACAACCCGTTCGAACGGCCGCAGGTACACCTCCCGCAACGTCTTCTCCGCCACCACGACGTCCGCGGTGAAGCGCTCCGTCTCGAAGTCGTTGGCCACGAAGTGCTTGGGCGTGGTCGCGACCCCGCCCTCCTGGACGCCCTCGACGTAGGCCGCGCCGATCTCGCCCGTCAGGTACGGATCCTCCGAGAAGCACTCGAAATGCCGGCCGCCGAGCGGGGAGCGGTGCAGGTTGAGCGTGGGGGCGAGCAACACGTGCACACCCTTGCGTCGCGCCTCCTGGGCCAGCAGCCGGCCCGCCCGCCTGACCAGGTCCACGTCCCAGGTCGCGGCCAGGGCCGTGGGGCTGGGCAGGGCGATCGAGGGGTCGCCGGGGCGCCACTGCCCACCGCGTACGCCGATGGGCCCGTCGCTCATCACGATCGCGTCGAGGCCGATCTCGGGCAGCGGCGGCAGCGACCACATGTCGGCGCCGGTGAGCAGGCGGATCTTGGTGGGAAGGTCGAGCCGGGAGATCAGTTCGTCGAAGTCCACGACCACAGTGTTCACCGAAAACCGAGCACTCGGTAGGTTTGTCACCTTCGCGTTACGCAAAGCCCTCGCACCGCACCTCGCGCGGACCCAAGGCGGTCCCTCGGCCTCAGGCGGTCACGAAGAACTCCAGGAGTTCAGGCACCAGCGCCTCGGGCGCCACGTTGTGCGCCTGATCCTCCAGCACCCGCCGGACCGCGCCCGGCACGAACTCCACCACCGCCAGCCCCGCGTTCGCCAGCCACCGCGGGCTGTCGGCCCCGTTGAGCACGAGCGTCGGCTGCCTGATCGTGGCGAGCCGCTCCTCGGGCAGCGAACTGCCCAGCACGGCCGCCTCGTACACCAGCGAGCGCGCCATGCTCTCGGCGTGCGACCACTCCGGCATCGCCCGCATCGCGGCCACGGCCTCCTGCGGCACGTCGGCCGCCAGCATGAACCGCTCCACCACCTCCCCCGGCCGCCCGGCCTCGATCAGCGCGCCGAGCTGCGCCGCGAAGTCGGAGGGGAGCGGGGGCGCGCTGTCGTCCACGTGGTAGGGCGGCTCCCAGACCGCCACCTTCGAGATCGCCGGGCTCACGGCCGCCGCCTCCAGCGCCAGCGCCGCCCCGGAGGAGCCGCCGAACACCATGGCCGACCCGCCCGCCGCCTCGATGACGGCGGCCAGGTCCTCGATCTCCCGCTCGACGGCGTAGGGGAAGGTGTCGCCGCTGTCGCCGCGCCCCCTGCGGTCGTAGGCGTAGACGGTGAACCACCGCGCCAGGGCGGTCGCGGCGGCGGTCATCATGGGATCCCGCCGGTCCGCGAACGCGCCCTGGACCAGGACGATCGCCGGGCCCGTGCCGTAGCGGTCGAAGGCGATGGCCGTGCCGTCGGCCGACTTCAGCTCGCCGGCTGCACCAGGCACAGCGCCTCCCAGTGGTGGCCGTCGAGGTCGGCGAAGCCGCGCTGGTAGCGGAACCCGGGCTCCTGCTTCACACCCGCCGGAGTGGCCCCGGCCGCCAGCGCCTTGTCCACCAGCGCGTCCACCGCCGCCGGGTTCTCCAGCCCGAGCACGAGGATCGCCTCCGTGCTCTTCTCCGCGTCGGTGGTCTCCTTGGTGATGTACGAGGCGAACAGCGGCTCGGTCAATATCATGACCTGCGTCTCCTCGTTGATGACCACCGACGCCATTCCCTCGCCCATGCCGAACAGATTGAAGCCGAGTTCGGTGAAGAACTTCTTCGACCGGTCCAGATCCCTGACCGGTAGATTGACGAAGAGCTGCATTTTCTTACCCTTTCCCGTTGCGATGTCCTCAGTCTGCTGCAGCGGGGGCACGCCGGTCTTGCATCTGGACGCCATGCCGGTTGACGTTCAGCGCCTTGTGTTCTCGCGGCGGTATTCGGCGGGCGGCAGCCCGTACGCACGCCGGAACAACCTGCTGAAATGCGCCGAATCCGGCAGCCCCCATCGGGCCCCGACGGTGCTGACGGACTGGCCGTTGCCCGTCAGCAGGTCCGCGCGGCACCGTTCGAGCCGTCGGTGCCGGATCCAGGCGGCCACCGTAGTGTTCTCCGACTCGAACAGGCGGTGCAGGTTGCGCAGGGAGATGTGGTGGGCGGCGGCGATGGCCGCGGGGGCGAGGTCGACCTCGCCCAGGCGCTCCTCGATGAAGGCGTGCACCTGCAGCAGCAGCGTGCGCTGCCGGGAGTCGGCGGGCAGCGCCCGCATCTGGTCGAGGCGCTCGGCGACGGCGGCGCTGACCACGTCCATCACCACCGTGGACAACCTCGACGCGCTGCCGGGGCGGTAGGTCTCGTGATCCAGCGCCACCCGCCGCAACAGCGGCACCGCCAGCGCCGCGGCCCCCGACTCGGCCCCGATCGGTAACGCGGCCAGCGACGCCACCGCGTCCACCGGCAGCCCGAGCCGCTCACGCGGGAAACTGAACACCGCCAGCCGCACCGCCGAGTCGTAGGCCAGCTCATAGGGCCGGGTGAAGTCGTAGATCGCGAACTCGCCCCTGCTGAGCTGGGTGGACCTTCCGTCCTGAGTCACCCGCGGGCTGCCCGCCAAGGTGAGCACCACGCGGTAGTGCTCGGGGTTGTCCCGGCGGATCAGGCCCGAGGTGCGGTGCACGCTGTGCGGCGTGGAGGTGCTGATCCTCCCGACGCCGACCGCGCCGAGCCTGCCGAACTCGATCTCGCCCTTCAGCGGCGCGCCGGGATCGATGCGCAGGTCGAGTGGACCCAGCGTGTCGCACACGACGCTCCGCCACGCCTCGTGCCGGTGGTCGGCGGGCAGGTCACTGGTGCGGATCAGAACGGCCATGCGGGTTGCCTCCATCGGCTGCGCTGCCCCGATGCTAGCCACGCCCCCCGACAGTCTGTCTCTCCCGACAGTCTGCGCCTTCCGGGCAGCGACGTCCCGGGCATCGAGAAAGCCCCGGGCATCGAGAAAGCTCCGGGCATCGAGAAAGCTCCGGGCATCAAGAAAGCCCCCGAGCATCGAGAAAGCCCCGGAACACATGTCCCGGGGCTCTCGTGCCGTCCTGGTCTGAGGTCAGGCGGTCTGGCGGGCCTCGATGGCCTGCTTGTAGAGCCGGCCCGCCCGGTACGACGAACGCACCAGCGGCCCCGACAGGACCCCGGCGAACCCGATGGCCTCGGCCTCGGCCTGCAGTTCGACGAACTCCTCCGGCTTGACCCACCGCTCCACCGGGTGGTGTCGCGGCGTCGGCCGCAGGTATTGGGTGATCGTCAGCAGGTCGGTGCCGGCCGCGTGCAGGTCGCGCATGGCCTCGACGACCTCCTCGCGGGTCTCGCCCATGCCCAGGATCAGGTTGGACTTGGTGACCAGCCCGGCCTCGCGAGCCATCGTGATCACGCCGAGCGAACGCTCGTAGCGGAACGCGGGACGGATGCGCTTGAAGATGCGCGGCACCGTCTCCACATTGTGCGCGAACACCTCGGGCTTGCTGGAGAAGACCTCCTCCAGTTGCTCGCGGTTGCCGTTGAAGTCGGGCACCAGCAGCTCGACGCCGCAGCCGGGCAGCAGCGTGTGGATCTGGCGCGCGGTCTCGGCGTAGAGCCAGGCACCGCCGTCGGGCAGGTCGTCGCGGGCCACGCCGGTCACGGTCGCGTATCTCAGGCCCATCTGCTGGACGGACTCGGCCACCCTGCGCGGCTCGTCGCGGTCGTATTCCTTCGGCTTGCCCGTGTCGATCTGGCAGAAGTCGCAGCGGCGGGTGCACTGGTCGCCGCCGATGAGGAAGGTCGCCTCGCGATCTTCCCAGCACTCATAGATATTGGGACAGCCCGCCTCTTCACAGACCGTGTGCAGGCCCTCCCGGCGCACGAGCGATTTGAGCTCGGTGTATTCGGGGCCCGTTTTCAGCTTGGTCTTGATCCACGGGGGCTTGCGCTCGATAGGGGTTTCGGCGTTACGCACCTCCAGGCGGAGGAGCTTTCGGCCTTCAGGAGCAACGGTCACCTCCTCAGCTTACGTCTCCTGGGGAAGCGGCCTGGTCCAGGGTCAGGAGATGAGCCCGAAACCGCGGATCGCCCGTACATAATGCGCCAGCAACTCCTCGTCGATCCGCTCGGACTCCGTCGTGCCGAGCAGTTCTGAGTGCGGCGGCGAGGGCAGCACGCCGTCGTCGGTGAGCCGGGACCTGGCCAGCGCGCTCTGCCTGATCGAGGCCACGCTCTCACCGCGCAGCGCCGCCGCCTGCATCGGCGCCAGGTAGCCGCCGCCCGCCGCCAGCTCCTCCAGCGTGGCCAGCTCCGCGGCGGAGGCGACGCGCAGCGCCAGAGCTCGCTCCCTGGCCAGGGTACGGCTCTCACCGGCGCGGGCCAGCCTGGCCAGCGCGTACCGGAGCAGCAGCACCGGCCCGCCCAGCACCCGGCCGATCAGCCGGCCGAAGGCGCCCGCCGCCTCGTACGTGGTGCCCGGGTGGTCCATCGCCCCCAGCGACGAGGCCGCGATCTTGGTCTGCGCCTCCTCCCTGATCGGCAGGGGCGCGGCGGCTCCCAGCAGGGCGTCCCGCCAGGACTCCAGCGTGTCCAGCGCCTCGCTCACCACCCGCTCGTCGCCGGTCGGCAGCCGCGCGTACGCCGTGGCCAGCAGCGCCACCCGAAGCCCCGGCGGCAGCGCCAGCCACAGCGGCAGGCCCACGACCAGGACAGGGGTACGCGCCAAGCCGACGCGGTCATAGCTCGTCCGCGTGGCCAGATCCCTGATCGCGACCTTCCTGGGCCGCTTGACGCCCACGCGGTCGGCCACGCGGTCGGCGGCGCCGTACAACTCCCCGGCCGTGGCGCGGTCGAGCACTTCCACGTCGGCGGGCAGGCGGCCCAGCCGCGGCCGCAGCGCCCACCCGATGGCCAGGCTCGTGGCGCCCAGGAGCCACCACAGGATCGAGCCCGGGTCCCGCACGATGACCCACACGCCCAGCGCGAGGGAGGCCAGGGTCAGCAGGTGCACCACGAGAGCGAGGACGAGAGCGGCGAGACGCTTCACACGGGCGATCGTAAGCCCGCGATCTTCCCGATTCCGCTGCCGTTGGATGCCGATTCGGTCACCGCCCCGGCTCGCCCCCGCGTCCCGCAAGGCGCGCGGAGCGCGGATCCGGGCCATCGGCGTGCGCGGAGGAGCGAGGCTGTCGGAGGAGCAGGGCTGTTGGCAGAGCGGGGCTATCGGCAGAGCGGGGCTATCGGCGGAGGAGGTCCTCTTCGTGCAGGTCGAAGGGCTCCTTGCCGAGCGCCTCCGCCAGCCGCTTCTCCGCGATCGGCAGGACCTCCTCGGCCACGATGCGCCGCCCCGTCTCGGCCGACAGGGAGGAGACCCCCACATCGGGGATGCCGCACGGCGTGATGCGGTTGAACCAGCGGGGATCGTTGGCGCAGTTGAGCGCGAAGCCGTGCATGGTCACCCCGCGCGAGAAGCGCAGGCCGACCGCGCCGAGCTGGCGGTCGGGCAGGCCCAGGGCCGGGTCGCCGGCCGCCCACACGCCGCCCCGGCCGGGCACCTGCCGGGCCGTGACGCCGAAGTCGGCGCACACCTGGATCATCGTCTCCGCGAGACGGCAGGCGTAGGCGACCACGTCGGTGGTCGCCACGATCGGATAGGCGACGAGCTGCCCGGGACCGTGCCAGGTCAGGCGCCCACCCCGGTCGACGTCCACGACCGGGGTGCCGTCGGAGGGCCGTTCGTGCGGCTCGGTGCGTTTGCCCGCGGTGTAGACGGGCGCGTGCTCAAGGAACAGGACGGTGTCGGTGAGCTCTCCGGCGGCCCGCTTGCCGTGCACCCAGCGCTGCAGCGACCAGGCCTGCTCATAGGGGACGTCGACGCCGAGTCGGACGATGGCGAGTGCGTGGGGATCGTCCCCTTGGATGGGGCGCATGAGCCTATTGTGCCGTTCCCTCACCCTTGAAGGGTAATCAGGGGGTCAGCAAACGTGGCTCGATCCTGAACTCCTTTACCCTTCCCGGGCCCTCGTTCTCCACCTTGTACGCGTATCCGCCCGGCTCCACGCTCACCGCCTGGATGAACTCCGTGCCCACGTAGTGCAGCGCCACGCCCTCGTCGGCCGCGTAGCCCCCGGGCAGCTCGCCGGCGGCCACCGACTCGTGCAGGAGCCTGCGGCGCTGCGGGTCGGAGTCGTAGTGGACCCCGCACGAGTAGGGCAGCAGCCCCATGCCCTCGGCCCACACCCGCAGGTCGGGACCGAAGGAGTCGGTGTTGCCGCCCACGTGCCAGCACAACGCGCCCGCGCTCTGCCCCGACAGCACCACCCCGGACCGCCACGCCTCCTCGAACGCCTCGTCGAGGCCGTGCAGCCGCCACAACGCCATCAGGTTGGCCACGCTGCCGCCGCTGACGTAGATCACGTCCTGCTCCAGCATCCAGGCCCGGGGGTCGGCCACGTTGGGCATCGGGAAGACCGTCAGGTGGCTCACCTCGACGTCCCAGCCCGCGAACGCGCCGTACATCTTCAGCACCCAGTCGGAGGAGTCGCCCATCGCCGTGGCCACGAGGCCCAGCTTCGGCCGGTCCTGGCCGGTCAGGTCGAGGGCGTAGCGCAACAGCGCGCCGGCCTCGATCTGGTTGTGGCGGCTGCTGGGGCGGAAGGATCCGCCTCCGATGGCGAGGATGTGCGACTGTCCTGACCGGCTCATGTCAAGATTCTCCCACCTGTTGAAGACGAACGGCCACTAGAGTACGGCTCGCAGCGCCTCGTCGAGGCTGCTATGAGAGAAGCGATAACCGCTCGCGACCAGCTTGGCGGGCTCGATCCGGTGCCCGGGCAGCAGCCCCTCGCGGGCGAATTCGCCCAGCCCGGCGGCCAGTGCGAAGGCCGGCACGGGGATCGGCATCGTGCTCCTGCGCAGGGCTTTTCCGAGCGTCCTGGTGAATTCGGCGTTCGTCACGGGCGTAGGGGACGTGAGATTGACTGCGCCCTCGACATCACGATTTTTCAGGACATGGAGGGCGGCCCCCACCCAGTCGTCGATGCTGATCCACGACCAGTACTGCTTCCCGGATCCCAGCGGCGCGCCCAGGCCCATCCGGAAGATCGGCAGGATCCGGCCGAGCGCCCCGCCGCGCCGGCTGAGCACCAGCCCAGAACGCGACTGCACGGTCCTGATCCCCGCCTCCCCGGCCCGGCGCGCCTCGGCCTCCCACCGCTCGCACAGGTCGGCCAGGAACCCGCGGCCCTTGCCCTGGCTCTCGTCGATCACCCGGTCACCGGTGTCGCCGTAGAAGTCCACCCCCGAGGCCGACAGAAGCACCTCAGGTGGCTTGGACAACTCCCGCAGGGCGTCCACCAGCACGCGGGTGCCCTGAACCCGGCTGGTGACCAGCTCGCGCTTGTACGCGGGCGTCCAGCGCCTGTCGCCGATGGACGCCCCGGCCAGGTGCACGACGGCCTCGGCGCCTTCGAGCGCGGCCAGGTCCACGACCGGCTCGGCCGGCTGCCAGTAGGCCTCGTCGTCCTGCCGGGGCGGGTGGCGGACGAGCCTGACGACCTCTCGCCCCCCGGCCCGCAACGCCTCCACCAGCGCCGTCCCCAGCAACCCCGACGCCCCCGTCACGATGATCGCCATGCGACCACAGTACGCCCGGAACAACGAAAAGGCCGGGCGCGCCAGGCGCCCGGCCTCTACGAAGATGCCTCGTTACGCGAGACCGAGTTGCGCCTCGAAGCGCCCCTCCTCGAGACGACGCTTGATCGTCGTCAGGAAGCGGGCCGCGTCGGCGCCGTCGACCAGCCGGTGGTCGTAGGTCAGCGCCAGGTAGACCATCGACCGAACCGCGATGACCTCGCCCTCGGGCGTGTCGATCACCACGGGCCGCTTCACGACGGCGCCCGTGCCGAGCATGCCGACCTGCGGCTGGTTGAGGATCGGCGTGTCGAACAACGCGCCGCGGCTGCCCGTGTTGGTCAGCGTGAACGTGCCGCCGGTGATCTCGTCGGGCGTCACCTGGTTGTTGCGGGTGCGCTCGGCGAGGTCGGTGATCTTGCGGGTGATGCCGGCCAGGTTGAGGTCGCCGGCGTTCTTGACGACCGCCGCGAGCAGACCGCGCTCGGTGTCCACCGCGATGCCGAGGTTCTCGACGTCGAAGTAGGTGACCTCGTTGGTCTCGTTGTTGATCGTGGCGTTGAGCTTCGGGTGCTGCTTGAGCGCCTCGACCGTGGCCATCGCGAAGAACGGGGTGAAGGTCAGCTTCACGCCCTCGCGGCGGAGGAAGTCGTCCTTCGCCTTCGCCCGCAGCCGCGCGATCTTCGTCATGTCGACCTCGACGACCGACGTGAGCTGCGCCGCCGTCTGCAGCGACTCGACCATGCGCTTGGCGATGGTCTGACGCAGGCGCGACATCTTCTCGGTGTGGCCACGCAGCGTCGTGTCGACCTCCACCGGCTCGGGCGCGGCGGCGGCGGCCGGAGCCTGCGGTGCCGGGGCCTGAGCGGCGGCCGGGGCGGCGGCGGGAGCCGGAGCGGCGGCGGCCGGGGCGGCAGCCTGCTCGCGCTGCGACTTGGCGGCCTCGAGCACGTCCTGCTTGCGGATCCGGCCGCCCACGCCGGTGCCGTTGATGGCGTCGAGGTCCACACCGTGCTCGTTGGCGAGCTTGCGCACCAGCGGCGTCACGTAGGGGCTCTCACCGGAGACGACCGGAGCGGACTCGGCGACCGGAGCGGGCTGCGCCGGAGGAGCGGCCTGCGGCGCGGGCGCCTGGGGAGCGGGGGCGGGAGCCGGGGCGGCCTGCGCCGGGGCGGGCTGCGGGATCGAGGAGACCGGGGGAGCCTGCGCGGGGGCGGGCTCGGGCTCCGGCTCGGGCTCGGGAGCCGGCGGGGCCGCCGCCTCCGGCGCCGGGGCGGAGGCGCCCGGCTGGCCGTTCTCGTCGATGACGGCGAGTTCGGCCCCGACCTCGACCGTCTCGTCCTCAGCCACGACGATCTTGGTGAGGACACCGGCGGACGGGGACGGGATCTCGGTGTCGACCTTGTCGGTCGACACTTCGAGGAGCGGCTCGTCGGCCTCGACGCGCTCGCCCTCCTTCTTCAGCCAACGGGTTACCGTGCCCTCGGTCACGCTCTCGCCGAGCTGGGGCATCTGTACGGAGACCGGCATCGTTATTCTTCTCTCGCGTTCTGATCTCGAGGGCTGGACTTAGTTGTGTACGTGCAGCGGCTTGCCGGCCAGGGCCAGCATCGCCTCACCGACCGCCTCGGACTGCGTCGGGTGTGCGTGGATGAGCTGGGCGACCTCCGCGGGCAGGGCCTCCCAGTTGTAGATCAGCTGGCCCTCCGTGACGAGCTCCCCGATGCGCCGGCCCACCATGTGGACACCGACGACGGGGCCGTCCTTCTGGGCGATGACCTTCACGGCGCCCGCGGTGCCGAGGATCTGGCTCTTGGGGTTGCCCGCGAGGTCGTAGACCTGCTCGACGATCTCGATGCCCCGCTCGGCGGCCTGCGCCGAGGTGATCCCGACCGAGGCCACCTCGGGGTCGGAGTAGGTGATGCGGGGCACGCCCGCGTAGTCGATGGGCGGCGGGTTGAGGCCGGCGATGTGCTCGGCCACCATGATGCCCTCGGCGAAACCGGCGTGCGCGAGCTGCAGGGTCGGGATCAGGTCGCCGATGGCGTAGACCCCGGGCACGGAGGTCTGGCAGTGCTCGTCGACCACCACCGCGCCGCGCTCGACGGTGATGCCCTGCTCCTCGAAGCCCATGCCCGCCGACACCGCGCCGCGGCCGACCGCGACGAGCAGCAACTCGGCGTCGAGGGTCTTGCCGTTGGCCAGGGTGACGACCACGCCGGTCTCGGTGGTCTTGGCGCCGTCGAAGAAGACGCCCAGCTCGTATTTGATGCCGCGGCGGCGGAAGGCCCGCTCCAGCAGCTTGGAGCTGGACTCCTCCTCGGTCGGCAGCAGGTGCGGCAGCGCCTCGACGATCGTGACCTCGGCCCCGAACGAGCGGTAGACGCTGGCCAGCTCGACGCCGATCACGCCGCCGCCCAGCACGATCACCGAGGTGGGCACGCGGTCCATCTTCAGCGTGTGCTCGCTGGTGATGACGCGCTGACCGTCGATCTCCAGGCCCGGCAGCGACTTGGGGGCCGAGCCGGTGGCCAGGACGAGGTTGCGGCCCTCGTAGACCTCGGAGCCGACCTGGATCCGGTTGGCGCCGACGAGGCGGCCCTCGCCCTCGACGATCGTCACGCCCGCGCCCTTCAGCAGGCCCTGGACGCCCTTCCAGGCCCGGGTGACGATCTTGTCCTTGAAGGCGTGGACGCCCTGGACGTCGATGCCCTCGAAGCGCGCCATGACGCCGAAGGACTCGCTCTCGCGGGTCTCGTCGGCGACCTCGGCGGAGTGCAGCAGGGCCTTCGTGGGGATGCATCCCCTGTGGAGGCAGGTGCCGCCGATCTTGTCCCTCTCGATCAGGGCGACCGACTTGCCCAGCTCAGCCGCCCTTAGCGCGCAGGCGTAACCGCCGCTGCCGCCCCCTAGGACGACGATGTCATAGGCCACAGGAAGGCTCCTTGTCGGGGTGTTCGTGATGCCGTCATCTTTTCATTTGTTTCAGATGCTCGCGTGCCGCTCTGCGAGTCCGATGAGGGTGCGGGTGATGGCGCCCGTGCCGCCCTTCGGTGTGTAACCGTACGGCTCGCCCTTGTTGAAGGCGGGACCGGCCATGTCGATGTGCGCCCAGCGGACGCCGCTGGGCACGAACTCCCGCAGGAAGATGCCCGCCGTCAGCATGCCGCCCCACCGCTCCGGGTGCAGGTTGGCGATGTCGGCGATCGGTGAGTCGAGGCCCTTGCGCAGTTCCTCGGGCAGCGGCATGCCCCACGCGCTCTCGCCGGCGGCGTCCGCGGCCTCGACGACGAGCTCCCTGATGGCGTCGTCGTTGGACATGACGCCGGCGGTGCGCCAGCCGAGCGCGACGATCTGGGCGCCGGTCAGGGTGGCCACGTCGACGATCAGGTCGGGGGAGTCCTCGGCCGCGCGCGCGATGCCGTCCATGAGCACCAGGCGGCCCTCGGCGTCGGTGTCGAGCACCTCGACGGTCTTGCCGCTGTAGCTGTGGATCACGTCGGAGGGGCGCTGCGCGGTGCCGCTCGGCAGGTTCTCGGCCAGGCAGAGGTAGCCGACGGCGTTGACCGGCAGGCCGAGCCGCGCGATGCCGATCACCGCGCCGAGCACGGCGGCGGCGCCGCCCATGTCGGACTTCATCCAGTCCATGGAGGCGGCCGGCTTGAGCGACAGGCCGCCCGAGTCGAACGTGATGCCCTTGCCCACGAAGGCGAGCGTCTTGCCCGCCTCGGGGTGGTTGTAGGAGAGGCGGACCAGGCGCGGCGGGTTGGCCGAGCCCTGGCCGACGCCGACGAGCCCGCCGTAGCCGCCGTCCTTGAGCTGCGTGTCGTCCAGCACCTCGACGCTCACCCCGGCCTTGCCGCCCGCCTGCTCGGCGAGGTCGGCGAACTTGGCCGGCCACAGGTCGGAGGGAGGCGTGTTGACCAGGTCGCGCACGAGGGCGACCGACTCGGCCAGCACGCCGGCGCGATCGGCGGCGGCGGCGTCCTGCTCGGAGATCACCGTGAGGTCCGCGACGGGCGCCTTCTGCTCGCCGTTCGTGCGGTAACGGGAGAAGGCGTACGCGCCGAGCAGCGCGCCGAGCGCGACGGCTTCGGCCTCTTCCGCGGTGCCGGTGGGCAGGGCGAGCGCGGCGCGGGAGGTGCCGGCGAGCGAGCGTACGGCGGCGCCGGCGGCACGGCGCAGGCCCTCGGGCTCGGGGGAGTCTCCCAGGCCGACCGCGACCAGCAGCGGGGCGGCGATGGCGCCGAACGTCGGCAGTTTGGCGAGCTCGCCGGGCTTGCCGGAGAACGCCATGGCGCTGAGTGAGCCGGCGAGTCCGCCGGCGAAGGCCGTCTCCAGCGACTCGGCTCCCGCGGCGGGGACGGGGCCGTCCTGGCCTGGCCTGAAGCCGACGATCAAGGCGTCGGTGCCTATGGAGACGAGGTCTGCTGAGTTCAGCCGCACAGTGGTCACGTAAACCGATGCTATCCACGGTTTCTGAGTACTCACAAACAGGGGTTCATCCTACCAATCGCCGGTCAGTATCTCCCGAGTGATGGTGCTAGTGTCATTAGCACCATGCTGCTGACGCTCGATCTCAATGACGCCCGGCCCCTGCACGAACAGGTCGCCGGCGCCATCCGCCGTGCCATCGGTGAGGGCTCGTACCGGCCGGGCGACCGCCTGCCGTCGGCCCGCGACCTGGCCGGCGCGCTCGGCATCAACCCCAACACCGTCCTGCGCGCGCTGCGCGGCCTGCGGGACGAGGGGCTGCTGGAGTTCAGGCGGGGCCGCGGCGTCAGCGTGGCCGGGCGCGCCGACGGGCGCGCCCTGCTCGCCCAGCGGGCGCGAGAGCTGCTCGAGGAGGCCAAGAAGTACGGCTACAGCCGTGACGACCTCATCACCATTTTGGAGGAATTGACGTGATACCCCGTGCCATCGCCGCCGTGTGGGGCCTGGCCGTGACCGCCGTGCTGATCCTGGTTCCGCTCTCGGTGCGCGACCGACTGCCGGATCCCATGGCCACGCACTGGGGCGCGTCGGGCAGCACGCCCGACGGCTCCAACTCGTTCACGGGGTATCTGCTCACCGTCGCGATCATCTGGGTCGTGCTCTGGCCGGCCATGCTCGCGGTGAGCACGCGTAAGGTGTCGCGGCGCCCGTACCGGGCGAGCTATTGGGGCTGCCTGTTCGGGCTGGGCGTCCTTCTGCTCGGCGCGAACGCCGCGACACTGCTCGCCAACCTCGACGCACCGGACTGGCGGGCGGCGGCGATGCCGGACTGGCACATCCCCGCGGTCCTGGCCGTCGCGGTCGTCACCGGCGCCCTCGCCGCCTACCTGGGCAGGGGCGCCCGCGACGAGCCCTCCCCCGAGAGCCCGGCGCCGCCCCGGCTCAGGCTCGGGCCCGGCCAGCGGGCCGTGTGGGTCAGCCGCGTCGTCAACCGGTGGCTCACCGCGGTCGTCCTCGGCTCGCTGGCCGTCAACGTCGTCACGGTCGTGTGGCTGAGCTCGGGCGGCATGACGGGGGCGGTCGCCGCCGGGATCCTGCCCGTGTTCGTCCTCGTGCTCCTGGTGGGGCTGGCGACGATGTCGATCACCGTCAGGGTGCGCGACGACGAGGTCGCGATCGGTTTCGGGCCCGTGGCGTGGCCGAGGCGCAGGATTCGGCTGTCCAAGATCGACGCAGCCTGGGCGGAGGACCGGCGGCCGCGGGACGTCGGCGGCTGGGGTGTCCGCGGGCTGCCAGGAAGCTCCACCATCATGCTGCGCGGCGGCGAATGCCTGGTTCTGCGTTACCGCTCCGGCGGGCAGATCGCCATCAGCATCGACGATGCCGAGCGCGGCGCATCCCTCATCAACACCCTCATCGCGGAGCGTGTGACCTCATGAAAAGACCCCTCCTCGTCTTCCTCGTCCTGGCCTTCGGACTGTCCTGGGCCGTCGCCCTGCCCCTGTGGTTCGGCGGCGGGCTGAGCTCGCCGCTGACGCAGGGACTGGGCACGCTGATGATGTTCACGCCGACCGCGGGCGTGCTCGGCGTGTGGGCCCTGTCGCGCACGCCGTTCCGCGAGTGGGCCAGGCAGACCGGCCTCACCCTGGGCGAGCGCAAAGGCCGCACCGGCGTGCTGGTGCTGACGGCCTGGCTGGGCGTGCCGCTGCTGACCTTCCTCGCCCTGGGGCTCAGCGCCGCCGTGGGCCTGGTCTCGCTGGACCTCGGCGGGCTCAGCCTGCTCGGCAAGGGCCTGCGGGCGAACGGCGCCCAGGCGCCCGCCGACCTGGGCACGGTGGCCGTGCTGCAGATCGTGATCGCCGCCGTGGCCGGGCCCGTGCTGAACGCGATCCCGGCGCTGGGGGAGGAGTGGGGCTGGCGCGGCTGGCTGGTGCCCCGGCTCGTCGCCACCAACGGCGTGCTCCCTGGGCTGCTCATCTCCGGTGCGATCTGGGGCCTCTGGCACGCCCCCTTGACCCTGCTCGGCTACAACTACCCGAGACTCGGCTCGTGGGCCGCGCTGTTCTTCATCGGCTTCTGCGTGGTGGCCGGGGTGCTGATGGGGTGGCTGCGGCTGCGTACGGGGAGCGTGTGGCCGGCGGTCGTCGCGCACGGCTCACTGAACGCCATCGCCGGGACCGCGCTGCTGCTCGGCGACGCCGCCGCCCCGCCGAACGAACTGCTGGCCGGCATCACCGGCGTGGTCGGCTGGCTGCTGCTCGCGCTGCTCGGCGCGGCCTTGCTCCGCTTCTATCCGGTACGACCGCCGCAACCGGCCGAGTCGGTCACCTGACGTACTGGAGGATCACGCACACCACCAGCGTGGCGGCCACGGCGCTCTCCACGAGCGCGCCGAGCACGTCCCCGGTGATCCCGCCGAGACGGCGCCTGGCGTGGCCGAGCAGCAGCAGGGCGGCCCCGAGCCCGGCGAGCAGCGCGAGAGGCGGCACGAGGAGCCCGGAGAACGCAGGCAGGACTACCGGCGGCGCGTATTCGACGGTCAGGTCTCGTATGCCCGGTGCGAGGGAGCCGTCGCGCGGGGCGGCCCAGAGACCCGCGCCCGGGGCGGTGAGCAGGCCGATCGCGGCGGCAGCGAGCAGGGCGGCCAGGGTGGCGAGCCAGGCGGCGGGGCGGCGTACGGTGCCCGCGACCATCGCGCCCAGCCCGTCGGGGCGGGCGGCGGGCACGCCCGACCGGCAGGCCCACGTCAGGGCCAGCCGCCCCGCCACACACGCCGTCACCAGCGCCCAGTACCCGCCCTCCGCGAGCGCCACGACCTGGATGACCAGCGTGAACAGCAGCGTCATCACGCCGAACGGCCCGATGTCCGACTTCTTCATGATGTCGAGGGCCTGGGCGGGCGGCTTGCCGCTCCCCAGGCCGTCCGCGAGATCGGCGAGCCCGTCCAGGTGCAGCCCGCGGCTGAGCAGCGCCAGCAGCCCGAGCGCCAGCGCGGCGCCCAGCAACGGCGGCACGGGCAGCAGCAGCGGCACCCCGGCGACCGCCCCGAGCACCAGCCCGACGGCCGGCGCCAGCACCATGGCGTCCCCCGCCACCTGCCGATCCACCCGTTCCACGCGTACGGGGAAGACCGTGAGCGTGCCCAGGGCGAACCTCAGCCCGTCCATCAGCCGCATAACGGACGATCCTAGGGCCCACTAGTGTGGCGGGATGCACGTGGTTGAACTGGAAGGCGTAGGTGTCCGGGTTGTCGGCAAATCGCTGCTGGACGGCATCGATTGGCAGGTGGACTACGGCGACCATTGGGCGATCCTCGGGCCCAACGGCGCGGGCAAGACGACGCTGTTGTCGCTGGCCGGCGCCGTGCGGCATCCCAGCGAGGGAACGGTCAAGGTGCTCGGCCACCGGCTCGGCCAGGTCGATCTGCGGGAGCTGCGCCGCCACATCGGCCTGGTCGCGGCGAGCCAGCGGCTGATCGACGAGGAGCTGATGGAGGAGGAGGGCGCCACCGCTCTCGCCGTCGTGCTCACCGGTCACACGGGGACGAGTGTTCCCCTCTGGGACAAGTACGGCGACACTGAGCGGGACCGCGCCCACCGGCTGCTGTCCGACTTGGGCTGCAAGGACCTGGCGGAGCGGAAGTTCCGGGTCTGCTCCCAGGGGGAGCGGGCCAGGATCAGGGTGGCGAGGGCGCTCATGGCCGATCCGGCGGTGCTGCTGCTCGACGAGCCGTTCGCGGGGCTCGACCTGCCGGCGCGCGAAGACCTCATCACCGCCGTCGAGGACCTCGCCACGACCAGGCCCGTGCTCACCACCGTGACGGTGACGCACCACCTGGAGGAGGTGCCCGCCACGACCACGCACGCCATGCTCATGCGCGACTCCCGCGTCCTGGCCGCCGGGCCGGTGGCTGACGTGCTCACCTCGGACCTCCTCAGCGACTGCTTCGGCCGCGCGCTGCACGTGGACCGCCTCGACGGCCGCTGGTACGCCAGAGCCGCCCGCACCTGACCGTCCCGGTCGCCCCCGCACCTGACCGCCAAGGCCGCTCGCACCTGAATTCCATGGTCCCGCAGGCGCCGTCCACGGCCGGGGGTCACAGCTCCAGCAGGCGGCCGGCGACCACCAGCGCCACGTACTCGGACTCGGCGGCCAGCCGCTCGTTGAGCCGCCCGAGCGCGTCCCTGAACGCCCGCCCGCTGGCCGTCGCGGGCACCACGCCCATCCCCACCTCGTCCGACACCGCCACGATCGGCCGCGGCGTCTGACGCCACGCCGCCACGAGGTCGTCGCAGCGGGCGGCGACCGGCGCGCGATCGCCCTCCCAGGCGCCGTGCTCGTCGAACACCGCCGCCATCCAGGTGCCCAGCCCGTCGATCAGCAGCGGCGTGGTGGAGTTCCTGATGGTCGCGGCCAGGTCGGTGGTCTCGGCGGTGGCCCAGTGCGCGGGCCGCCGCTCCCGATGTGCCCGCACCCGCGCCGCCCACTCGCCGTCACCCGCGCCGTCCGGCCCCGTGGCCACGTAGGTCACGTACGGCTCCGCCGCCAGCCGCGACTCCGCCTCGGCCGACTTCCCCGACCTGGACCCGCCCAGCAACAGAGCCCGCCACGGCGGCTCGGCCTCGCGGGGGATCGGGACCGGCCGTTCCGCCCCGATCTCCAGTTCCGTGCCGTCGGGGACGGTGATCGCTCCCCACAGCCCCAGCCGTCTGGACAGCTCCGCCTCCGACCTGATCCGGTGATCCAGCCCGACGGCCACCACCACGGTCGCGTCGTCCGCCAGCCCCGCCCGCCGTAGCTCTCCCAGGCGCTCAGGGCGTTCGAGGAGGTCGATCAGCACCAGGTCGTACCTGGAAGTGCCACCGGAGGGCATGGAGCGCTCCTGGGGCAGGTAGAGGAGCCGGGTGCCGTCCGGGCAGGACAGCCCCAGGCCGTCGGAGCAGGACCGGTACCCGGCGGGGAGGCCGCGGAAGGGAAATCGGACCAGACCGTCCACGACGAGGCCGAAGGGGCGGCGATGGCCGGGCGGCAGGGCGGCGCACGAAGCGCATCGGCAGCCGGGCTCCAGCCGGCCCGCGCCGCCTCCCGTACCGGTGAGAAGGACTTTCACCGCGCCGAGCGTACAACCGGCCGCCCCGAGGGCGGCGCCGCCGCAACACGACATGCGCGCGGCATCGATTGGCCTCCAAGCTCGGGAGTAGGGTTCCATTGCCTGCGGAGGGTGCGCCGGCGAACCCGCGGAAAAGGAGCGTATGGCATGACATGGCGGTGGCGTTATGAAAATGCAAATGGTGGTGAGGTGACAGATCGCCCTTTGCCGCGAGAGGTTTTTCCAAGCCAGGCCGACGCGGAGTCCTGGCTCGGCGAAAACTGGCGTGACCTGCTGGAATCCGGTGTCGAGCAGGTGGCGCTGCTCGACGAGGACCGCGTTGAATACGTGGGATTGTCATTGCGTCCGGAGTGAGCCCCGGGTGAAAGAAAACCCCTTGAGCGCCGTCGCGACTCAAGGGGTTTTTGTCATGGCGGGTGTTATGGGCGGCTACGCGGACTGACGGTCTTGGACGGGTCGCGCTCCACGACGTCACCCAGAATCTCGTCGATCCGCTGCAGGACACCGTCCTCCAGCTTCACCCCCGCGGCCTTCACGTTGTCGCGCACCTGCTCGGGCCGGCTGGCCCCGATGATGGCGCTGGAGACATTCGGGTTCTGCAGGACCCAGGCGATGGCGAGCTGGGCCATGCTGACACCGAGGTCGGCGGCGACGGGCTTGAGCTCCTGCACGCGGGCGAGCACGTCGTCCTTCATGAACCGCGAGATCATGGCGCTGCCGCTCTTGTCGGTCGCCCGCGAGCCCTCCGGCGGCTGCTGCCCCGGCACGTACTTGCCGGTGAGCACCCCCTGGCCGATCGGGGACCAGACGATCTGGCCCACGCCTTCCTTCTCGCTCAGCGGCACGACCTCGGACTCGATGACGCGCCACAACATGGAGTA
Source organism: Nonomuraea insulae (assembly GCF_042656245.1). Lineage (NCBI taxonomy): Bacteria > Bacillati > Actinomycetota > Actinomycetes > Streptosporangiales > Streptosporangiaceae > Nonomuraea > Nonomuraea insulae. The sequence continues at coordinate 80,581 of NZ_JBHSPA010000080.1, read as the reverse complement.
CTGGGGCTGGTTCGAGACGAGCCGGTCGAAGCCCATCTCATCGGCGATCTTCAGGGCCTGGGCGATCTGGTCGGCGGTCCACTCGCTGACGCCGATGTAGAGGACCTTGCCCTGGCGCACGAGGTCGTCGAACGTCTTGAGGGTCTCCTCCAGCGGAGTCTCCACGTCGAAGCGGTGCGCCTGGTACAGGTCCACGTAGTCGGTCTGCAGGCGGCGCAGCGAGCCGTTGATCGACTCGGTGATGTGCTTGCGCGACAGGCCGCGGTCGTTGCGCCCGGGACCCGTCGGCCAGTAGACCTTCGTGAAGATCTCCAGCGACTCCCTGCGCACGCCGTTCAGCGCTCTGCCGAGCACCTCCTCGGCCTTCGTGCCCGCGTAGACGTCGGCGGTGTCGAACGTGGTGATGCCCTCGTCGAGTGCCGCTTTCACGCACTTCTTGGCGGCGTCCTCCTCGACCTGGGAGCCGTGGGTGAGCCAGTTGCCGTAGCTGATCTCACTGACCATGAGACCGCTGCGACCGAGGTGTCGGAATTCCATGCAACCGACTTTAATCCCGGCGCATGGGGTGATTCGTTTCGGGATAGGGTGCGCGACGTGCTGAAGCTCGTACGGCTGGCGCTGACGGCGGCCATCCTGGCCGCGATCGCGGTCCGGCTGCGTCGTCGCGCCCGCATGCCCGCCAAGCAGCCCGAGCCCCCGGCGCCGAGCCCACGCCGGGCCCGGTCGCTGAGGATGGTCATGGTGTGGGCCGCCATCGCGGCGATCGTGGCGCTCACCCTGGTGGCCGCGCTGCTGCCCGCCGACGAGGGGGCCGCCCAGAGGGCCTTCGAGGTGCGGCAGGAGGCCCTGTCGGCAGTGCGGAGGGTCACGGTGACGCCGTCCCCGGCGCCCGTCCAGACGCCTGTCCCCACGCCCGCCGAGATCCCCGACCCCAATTGCTCGCCCGCGCCGCGCCCGGTGGCCGTGCGGCCGATCGACCCGAAGGTGAAGCGGGCCGTGGACCGGCAGTGGGTGCGGATCGAGCGATGGCTGAAGGCGAACGCGCCGCGTACGTACCGGACGCTCGGAGCACCCGGCAGGGCCCGCACGATCGCGATCGCCGAGTCCCAGATGGGCGTGGACTTCCCCGACGACCTGCGCGCCTCCCTGCTGCGCCACAACGGCGCGCGCGGAGCACGGGCGTTCGGGTTCGGCGCCTGGTTCGGCGCCGCCTCCAACCTGTCCGTCCGCGAGATCAGGGACACCTGGCGCTGGTACTGCTCCTGGGACGACACCGACCTGGGCCCCGATCCCTCGATCGAGCACTGGAACGGCCGGATGATCCCGTTCCTCTACTTCGCGGGCCGGGACGGCGAGGGCAGTGAGTACGCCGTGGTCGACTCCGTGGACGGCGCGGTCGGATGGGACGACACGATCGGGGGCATGGCGCCCCGCGTGTCGTCCTACTACGCGCTGATGCGGGCCGTCGCCGACGCCCTGGAGCGGGGCGAGGAGTTCGACGGCTGGCGGCCCGCGGTCACGCGAGGCGTGCTGCGCTGGGAAAAGGCGGACGAAGGCGAGTTGTAGCCCGTCACTTCTTGGGCGGCACCGGCTTGCCGCCCGGCAGCACCGTGGGCGGCGGGAAGCGCAGCTTGCGGATCTGCAACGCCCGCATCGCCGCGTAGAAGCCCACGCCCTTCGGGCTCTCCTTGGGCAACTTCTCGGTGACCAGCTTCTTCATCTTCCAGGCCACGAAGACCGAGGTGAACAGCACGCCGATCATCATGATCGGCCAGCCGATCGTGACGACGTAGCCGAGCACCTGAGCCCGGATCGCCATCGGCCAGGGAACCCACGTGGCCAGCAGGATCACCAGCGAGAACGGCAGGAAGTATTGGCTCGGCAGCCGCCGCGAGTCGACCCAGTCACGCGCGAACTTGCGCGCGGGGCCCTTGTCGCGGACCGGCAGATAGCGCTCGTCACCTGCCAGCATGCCCTGCCGGGCCCGGTCGCGCTCCGAGGCCTGCTTGGACCGCATCTGCCGATAGGCCTCTTTGCGGTCCTTCGGAGCGGAGACGTACTGGCGCCGGTTGCTCTCTTGAGTCCGGCGCTTGGGTGTGGGACGACCTTTGCCCTGGGGCTTAGGATCGTCAACGGGGACGGGGGTGTCGTCCAGGGAGGTTTGGGAACGGCGTCGCAACACAACGTCAACCCTACCTGGAGCGCAACTTAGTGACGCCCCCGTGCGTTATGCGTAGGGTAATCCCAAGGCGGCTGCGCTGCATTGGGATTAACACCAGCACGACCTAGAAGGGGACGGCCGACGCGCATGAGCGTGATGAAGAGACTTTCCATGATCTTCAAGTCCAAGGCCAACAAGGCCCTGGACAAGATGGAGGATCCGCGCGAGACCCTTGACTACTCCTACCAGCGGCAGCTCGAGCTGCTGCAGAAGGTGCGCAGGGGGGTGGCCGACGTCGCCACCTCGCGCAAGAGGGTGGAGCTGCAGATAACCGGCTTGGAGAAGCAGGCCACGCGCTATGAGGAGCAGGGCCGCAAGGCGCTGTCCGTGGGACGTGAGGACCTGGCCCGTGAGGCCCTGCAGCGCAGGTCCGGCCTGCAGACGCAGATGGCCGATCTGAAGGTCCAGCACGACAATCTGCAGGCCGAGGAGGAGAAGCTGACCACGGCTTCCCAGCGGCTGCAGGCCAAGGTCGACTCCTTCCGCACGAAGAAGGAGACGATCAAGGCGACCTACACCGCGGCCGAGGCGCAGACGCGCATCAACGAGGCGTTCTCCGGCATCTCCGAGGAGATGGGCGACGTCGGCCTGGCGATCCAGCGCGCCGAGGACAAGACGGCGCAGATGCAGGCCCGTGCGGGCGCCATCGACGAACTGCTGGCCAGCGGCGCGCTCGACGACTACAGCGGCACCCGCGGCGACGACATCCAGAACGAGCTCGACCGCATGGGCGGCGGCATGGACGTCGAGCTGGAGCTGGCCAGGATGAAGGCCGAGCTGGGCCAGGGCCCGGCGCCGAAGTCGGCGATCGAGCCGGGTCAGGGCCAGCCCCAGCCTCAGTCACAGCCTCAGCAGCAGGGCGGTACGCAGCAGCTCCGCCAGCCTGGGGAGGGCGCATGATTGTCAGGATCATGGGCGAGGGTCAGGTGGAGATCTCCGCCGACGACATCTCGGTCCTCAACGAGCTGGACACCGAGCTGGAAGCGGCCATCGACGCGGGCGACGAGAAGTCCTTCCGCGTCAAGCTGCACGCGTTGCTCGACAAAGTGCGCCACGTGGGCAAGGCGCTTCCCGACGACAGCCTTGAGCCGTCAGAGCTGATCCTTCCCCCCGCGGACGCCTCGATCGAGGAAGTCCGGGAGATGCTGGGCGACCAGGGCCTGATCCCGGGCTGAGCCCCGTGCGTACGCGGTTCGCGTCCGATCGCGGCCTGACCAGCCGCATGGTCGTGACGATGTTCCTGCTCGGGCTGCTCTACGTGGTGTTCGTCGGCGTCCTGATATCCCTGGGCGTGCGGGCACTGAGCGTGCTGGTGCTGGCGGGAGGCCTGCTGCTGGTGCAGTATTTCCTGTCCGACCGCATCGCGCTGTTCGCGATGCATGGGCGGGAGGTCTCACCTCAGGAGGCCCCGGAGCTGCACGGCCTGATCGATCGGCTGTGCGCGCTGGCCGACATGCCCAAGCCAAGGGTGGCGATCGCGGATTCCGACGTCCCCAACGCGTTCGCCACCGGCCGAAACCAGAAGCGGGCCGTCGTCTGCGTGACGACCGGCATCCTGCGCCGTCTGGAGCCGCAGGAGCTCGAGGGCGTGATCGCCCACGAGTTGTCGCACGTCGCGCACCGCGACGTGGCCGTCATGACGATCGCCTCGTTCCTCGGGATCGTGGCGGGGCTGATGACGAGGTTCGCGCTCTACTCGGGGCTGGCCGGCCGCCGCAACGGCGGCCAGGGCGGGGTGCCCGTCGGCGCGATCGTCCTGCTGGTGTCCGTCCTGGTGTACGCCGTCAGTTTCCTGCTCACCCGCGCCCTGTCGCGCTACCGCGAACTGGCCGCCGACCGGGCGGGCGCCCTGCTCACGCAGCGCCCCTCGGCCCTGGCCAGCGCGCTGACCAAGGTGAGCGGCGAGATGGCCAGGATCCCGACCAGGGACCTGCGCGAGGCGGAGCCGTTCAACGCCTTCTACTTCGCCCCGGCACTGGCCAAGGGTCAGACGCTGGCGAACCTGTTCGCCACGCACCCGCCGCTGGAGCGCCGGCTGGAGCAGCTGGCGGACATCTCGCGGCAACTGGGAAGGGGCTGAGAGAGGCACATGGGCTGGCTCGACGCGCTGCTCGGCCGGTCGAAGCCGGTCAAGCCCAACCTCGACGCGCTGTTCGCGCTGCCCTCGGCGGCCGTGACACTGCAGGCCGCGACCGGGCTCGTCCCCACCGGTCTCGGCTCTGTGGCGTTCAGGGCCGCGGAGGGCGGCGCGTTCGCCACGCTCGAACGCGACGTCAAGGCGCTGCTGGGGGAGCGCGTCGAGGAGTCGGACGACGGCTACGGCTACACCTGGCTCCTCGTACGCCGTGAGCCAGACGCCCTCAGCGACCTCGTCACCGAGTTGCACGCGGTCAACTCCTCGCTGGAGGAGGCCGGGTTCGGGCCGTCGCTGCTGTGCTCGCTGGTGTCGTTCGCCGCCCCGGACGGCAGGCGCCTGGCCATCGTGTACCTGTACAAACGCGGCACCTTCTACCCGTTCGCCCCGCTGCCAGGGCAGAAGCGCGATAATTCGCTCGAACTGCAGGCCAGAGGCGCTCTGGAAGGCGAGCTGCCGCTGGAGAAGGACCTCAGCCGCTGGTTTCCCGTCTGGGGCGCTCCCGGCGTCTGATCGCGCTCTGTGACTGGGCCGCTTATGTGCGGCGATCGCCCATGGTGATCTAATTGTTACGTGGAGCGAAGGTTGTTCGTGCTCGCCGCTTGCGCGTTCATCGTGGCGGCGGTGCTCGGCAGCGCCTGGATAACCGGGCAGTTCACCACGCCCGCCGTGGACAGGACCGACGGCTACGTCAGCGAGCTGGCCGCCCGCGACCAGCCGTGGACGCGGCTGTTCCGGATCAGCGACGGGCTGTCGGGGCTGGCGTGCGCGCTCGGGGTGGCGCTCGTGCCGAGGGTGGCGCGCGAGTGGGCCGGCTGGCTGGCGCTGGCCGTGTACGGGCTGCTCACGTTCGTGGCCGGGCTGTTCCCGCTCGACTGCGCCACGCTCAGCGACCCGCTCTGCGGGCGGCAGGGCACCTCCTTCGGCCACCTGGTCCACCTGCTGGCCGGGGTGCTGGGCACGGGCGCCGTGCTGGCCGCCATGGCGCTGCTCAGCACGCGCTGGCGGTCCTGGGTGTCGTGGCTGTTCACCTGGCTGACCCTGGCGGCCACGCTGCTCACCGTGGCCGCGCTGGCCGACCGGCACGGGGTGGGGCTCGCGCATCGCGCCCAGCTCACGATGATCGCCATCTGGCTCGTGTACGTGGCCCTCCGCCTGCTCATCGCCGACGACGACGCCTCCGGGGAGCCGCGATTCGCCCCAGGACGGCTGGGCGGCGCGCCGGTCCTTCCCGGGACGGGGTACGGCCTCGGGCTGCTGGGCGGCGTGGGGATCCTCCCAGAGGGCCGCGCGGGGATCTTTCCCGAGGGTGGCCTAGGCCGCACGGACGCCCCTCCCGAGATCGGGGTCCTGCCCGAGACTGGGTACGGTCGCGCGGAGGCCCCTCCCGAGACTGGGCACGGTCCCGGAGGGGCCATTGCCGAGAGCGGATTCGGCCGCGCGGAGATTCCTCCTGAGGCCGGGTGCGGCCGTGCGGGGGCCTTTCACGAGGCCGGGTGTGGAAGCCCGCACGTGGTCGTCCAGGGCTCCGGCCCCGTAGTGCTGATCACGGCTGGGCCCGGCGGTGCCTGGTTCCACTGGGATGCGGTCGCCGGCCGGCTCGCGGGAAGCCGCCGCGTCATCCGCTTCGACCGCCCCGGTCTCGGTCTCAGCCCGCACTCGCCCGACCCGCCCACCCTGTACGGAGAGGTCGCCCGCCTGGCCGCGCTGTCACCCGCCCACCCGGAACAGGTCACCCTCGTCGCCCACGGCGTGGCCTGCTGGCACGCGGAGGCGTTCGCCCTGACGCACCCGCTGTGCCTGGCCAGGCTCGTCCTGGTGGACCCCGTCTGCGCCGGACACCGCCGCCCGCTGCAGATCGCCAGGGCCGCGGGAACCTGGCTGCCCGCGCTGGGCGGCACGTGGGGCGCGACCGTGCTGGCCCGCCTGGCGGGGCCGGCCGCGCACCGGCTGCTCACCGGCCTGCCGGACCTGTCGGGCGTGTACACCATGGGCAAGGTGCCCGCGGCGGCGGCGGGGGAGTGGCTGGCCCGCCGTGACATGGCCGCCGACCTGCACCGGCTCAGGGCCGAGAAGCCGTTCCCCGACGTGCCGGTCACCGTGATCAGCGCGGACGATCGGGACGGGTGCCCCGAGCGGCTAGCGGACGACCTCGGCGCCGAGCACGTACGCCTGCCGGGAACCGGCCGCCGCCTGCCCCTCCGCGACCCCCAGGCGATCGCCGACGCGATCTCGGTCGGCCCCCCTTGCCCGAACACCTGACGGAATTGCGCCACACCCAGCAGAATGGCGGGAAAGACGCCATATGTGGGGGTGCCAATGCCGGATCTCGCGGCCCTGCGGCCAGGGGATCCCGCGACGGTGGGTGGTTACGGCCTGTCCGGACGGCTGGGCGAAGGCGGACAGGGCATCGTCTACCTCGCCACGGCCCGGGACGGGACGAAGGTGGCGCTCAAACTCCTGCGCTCCGACCTCGCCGGTGACGCCGAGGCGTCGGAGCGGTTCGTCCGCGAGGTGGCGATGGCGCGCAGGGTGGCGCCGTTCTGCACGGCCCAGGTGGTCGAGACCGGGCTGTACGGCGGGCGCCCGTACATCGTCAGCGAGTACATCGACGGCCCCACCCTCACCGACGTCGTACGCGAACAGGGCCCGCGCTCCGGCACCTCCCTGCACCGGCTGGCCATCGGCACCGTCACCGCGCTGGTGGCCATCCACCAGGCCGGCATCGTGCACCGCGACTTCAAGCCGTCGAACGTGGTGCTGGCCTCCGACGGCCCCCGCGTGATCGACTTCGGCATCGCCAAGGCACTCGACCGCACCTCGACCCTCACCGGCGCCGTGATCGGGACACCGTCGTTCATGGCACCCGAGCAGCTCACCGAGTCCGTGCCCGGGCCGAAGGCGGACCTGTTCGCGTGGGCGTGCACGCTGCTGTTCGCCGCGTCGGGCCGGCCGCCGTTCGGGCAGGACAGCGTGCCCGCGGTGGTCAACCGGATCCTGCACGCCGAGGCCGACGTCAGCACGGTGGCGGACCCGGCGTTGCGCGCGCTGGTCGTGGACTGCCTGGCCAAGGATCCTGCGCGGCGGCCGTCGGCGGACGAGGCCCTCATGCGCCTCCTCGGCCACACCCCGGCCCCGCACCCTCCCGGCCGCACCCCCACGGGCCAGTCCCCGGCCCTCCTCCAGGAGGGCAGCGCAGCGGCCGCCTCAGGGCCCGCACGGCACACATCCGGGCCGGTCCCGCCCGCGTCAGGACCCCTTCCGCCCGCGTCGGGGGCCGTTCCGCCCGCGTCAGGCCCCCAACCGCGCACGTCAGGAGCCGGTCAGCACGCGTCGGGTCAGGTTCCGCATACTTCGGGGCCCGTTGCGCCGGCGTCAGGGGCCGGGCAGCGTGGGCCTGCGTCCGTGCCGCGCACGCGGACATTCGGGCCACCCGCGCAGGGTTCCGGGCCACCCGCGCAGGGTTCCGGGCCGCCCGCGCAGGGTTCCGGGCCGCACGGGGCAGGTTCTGGGCCGTACACGTCGGGGTCCGGGCAACCTGCCCAGGGGCCTGTGCCGCACACGCTGTGGTCCGCGCCGCACGATCCCGGTTCCGAGTCCCACGGGCCGGGTCCCGGGTCGTACGGGGTGGGTTCCGGGCCGCACGGGGTGGGTTCCGGGTCGTACGGGACGGGGTCCGTACAGCATGGGCCGGGGTCTGTACCGCAGACGTACCCGCAAGGTCCGCCCCGACCCGGGCAGCCGGCCACGCGGAGGAGGACCGGCTGGATCGTCACGGCCGCCGTGGCGGGCGCGCTCACGCTCGCGGCGGCCAGCGCGTTCGTCGCCGTCCGCCTGACCTCCGCCCCAGGCCCCACCACCTCGCCCAGCCCCTCCGCGGCGGCACAGACCACCACGCCCGCCCCCAGCACCACGGCCGCCCCCAGCACGACGCCCGCCCCCAGCACGCCGACCACGACGGCGCCGCCCGCCACCCGCTCGATCACCCTGCCGGGCACGTCGGTGCGGGTCGAGGAGCACGACGCCGACCCCATCAAGCTCGCCTCCTACACCCTGGACAGCGGCAAACGCCTCTACGTCAAGAAACACGCCACCGGCGCGTTCGCCCTCGACACCCGCTACTTCGAGTACGCCCTGAGCCCCGGCGGCGACCAGGCCCTCGGCACCGACGTGGACTACACCACCGACCTGTTCGCCACCGTGTCCATCATCGACCACGCCACCGACGAAAAGCGTGTCGTCAAGCTCAGCCCCAAGCCGATCTACCCCACCACGCCCCGCTGGTCCCCCGACGGCAGGTACGGCCTGGTCACCCTCTACAAGGGCACGGCGGGCGACACCGCCGAGTACGGCTTCGGCATCATCGACGTGGCCGCGGGCAAGGGCCGGGCGTTCGAGATCAAGGACAAGGGCGCGGGGCGGTGGCGGTTCTTCTGGGACGCCGGCGGTGAGGCGGTGGGCACCTGGGTCGGCTCCGAGATGAGGTTCTACGACCTGGACGGCAAGCTCCTGCGGACCCTGTCCGACGTCGGGTCGCCGGTATGGGTGGAGGGCGACGACGTCTCGCCGTCCGGCACCCGCTTCCTGGCCCACTGCACGGCGGCGGGCACCACACTGTGCGCCCGCCCCACCTCCGGCGACGACACCGGGAGCGTCACCGTCCCGTTCACCGCCAACCGGCTCATCGGGTGGTGGGACGACGAGCACCTGGCGGTGTGGCGGACCAAGGGAAGCGGGTACGAGGCCGTCGTCGTCGACCTGTCCGGGGAGGTGAGCCGGGTGCTGGCGACGGCTCCCCAGAAGGCCCAGTTCGACAAGATGGCCTTCCGCTTCGGCCGGGTCCCCTCGTAGCGGCCCGAGGCGTCCTAAGATCGGGGCGAAACCCACTTCGAGGGGGTCTTACCCGTGGACATCACCGTGGTCGGCGAGGGCGTCGTCATGGCCGAGCCCGACATCCTGCGGCTGCACGCGGGCGTCGAGGTCCGCCGGGCCTCCGCCGCGGAGTCGTTCGCCGCCGCGCGGGCCGCCGCGGCCCGGCTCGCCGAGGCGCTCGACCGGGCGGGGATCGCGGCGCAGGACGTGACGACGGTGGAGCTCTCCCTGGGGCCGGAGTACGAGGCCTACCCGAAGGTGGCCGCATACCGGGCGGTGCAGGGGGTCGAGGTGGTCGTCCGCGACGTGAACAGAGCAGACCACATCATCGACACCGTGGCGGGAGTGGGGGAGGAGGCCAGGCTCAACGGCGTCTCCTTCGACCTGTCCGACCCGGCCGAGGCGCTCGGCGTGGCCCGGGTCGGGGCCTTCAGGGACGCCGCCGCCAAGGCCGCCCAGTACGCCGAGCTGGCCGGCCGGCCACTGGGACGGGTCGTGTCGGTGACCGAGGACCTCCGGATGGGCCCGCCCGTGCCGATGCAGAGGACCATGATGGCCGCCGACGAGGGCAACGCCTCCTTCAGGCCCGGCCGCCAAGCCCTCAAGGTCAGCGTCACCCTCGGCTACGACTTCGCCTGACGCGTCCCTCACTCCGGCGAGAGATCCCGTGGCGGGCCTCCCGCGGCGGCCGCTCGCGATGGAGCGGCACGCGCGGGAGCCGCGCGTTCGTCACCGGTCAGGAGAGGGCGAGCATGCGGTCCAGGGCGACCTTGGCCCAGTGGGTGGTGTCGTCGTCGACCGCGATCTGGTTGACGACCTCGCCCAGCACCAGCGACTCCAACGCCCAGACGAGGTGCGGCAGGTCGATCCGGTTCATGGTCGAGCAGTAGCACACCGTCCGGTCGAGGAAGGAGATGTTCTTGTCGGGGAAGGTCTGGGCCAGCCGCTTGACCAGGTTCAGCTCCGTGCCGATGGCCCAGCTGGAGCCCGAGGGGGCCGCCTCCAGGACCTTGATGATGTGCTCTGTCGAGCCCACGTGGTCGGCCTTGAGCACGACCTCGTGACGGCACTCCGGGTGCACGAGCACGTTCACGCCGGGGATGCGCGAGCGTACGTCGTCCACGGACTCCGCCGTGAAACGGCCGTGCACCGAGCAGTGACCCCGCCACAGGATCATCCGGGCGCGCTCCAGCTGCTCCTGGGTGAGGCCGCCGTTCGGGCGGTGCGGGTTCCACACCACGCAGTCCTCCAGCGACATGCCCATCTCCAGCACCGCCGTGTTGCGCCCCAGGTGCTGGTCGGGCAGGAACAGCACCTTCCGCCCCTTCTCGAACGCCCAGTCCAGGGCGCGCCGGGCGTTGGAGGAGGTGCAGACGGCGCCGCCGTTCCTGCCGCAGAAGGCCTTGATGTCGGCGCTGGAGTTCATGTACGTGACCGGGATCACCTGATCGGCGAGCCCCGCGTCCTCCAGAGCGTCCCAGCACTCCTCGACCTGGTCGAACGTGGCCATGTCCGCCATGGAGCACCCGGCCGCCAGGTCCGGAAGAATCACCTTCTGGACATCACCGGTCAGGATGTCGGCGGACTCGGCCATGAAATGCACGCCGCAGAAGACGATGAACTCCGCCTCCGGCCGCGCGGCCGCCTGCTGGGCGAGCTTGAACGAGTCGCCCGTCACGTCGGCGAACTGAATGACCTCGTCGCGCTGGTAATGGTGGCCCAGCACGAAGAGGCGGTCGCCGAGCGCCTCCTTGGCCTTGCGGGCGCGTTCCACCAGTCCGGGGTCGGAGGCGGGCGGCAGTTCGCCGGGACAGTCGACGCCCTTCTCGCTGTGCGCATCGGCATCGCGGCCGAGGACGAAGAGCGGCAGTCCAGTCTGGGTGGCCATGGCCGTACCCCCTTATCGTCGTTATGACGATACCCATCATGGCACATGCCGCAAAGTGGTCATTCCGTGGGATGTGACCTCGGGAATGTGTGGCGACGCCCTGGTGTTGGTAGCGTCATTAGTAGGACGTCGGAAACAGACAGCCGGGTTAGGGAGTCAGCAGATGACGGTTGAGAGCAGCGAGACCACGACGCAGGGCCTGATCCTGACTGACGCGGCCGCCGCGAAGGTCAAGAGCCTGCTGGAGCAGCAGGGCGAGGAGAGTCTGCAGCTGCGGGTCGCCGTGCAGCCGGGAGGTTGCTCCGGCCTGCGCTACCAGCTCTTCTTCGACGACCGTTCGATGGACGGCGACGTCGTGTCGGACTTCGGCGGTGTGAGCGTTGTCACCGACCGGATGAGTGCCCCTTACCTGTTGGGCGCCTCCATCGACTTCGTCGACACCATCGAGAAGCAGGGCTTCACCATCGACAACCCCAACGCCACGGGCTCATGCGCCTGTGGTGACTCCTTCAACTAGGACGGTTCGCCGGTGGCCGGCAGGTCCCGCTCGCCTTTGTGCGGGCGGGACCTTCGCGTATCCTCGTGGGGCCCATTGGCCTGCTGACAACGAGGAAGAAGAATCCCGTGCGCATCGCCGTAACCGGCTCCATCGCGACTGACCACCTGATGACCTTCCCTGGAAGTTTCGGCGATCAGCTCATCGCCGAGCAGCTCGATCGGGTGTCGCTCTCGTTCCTGGTCGATGATCTGCAGATACGTCGTGGCGGCTGCGCCGCGAACATCGCTTTCGGAATGGCCTGCCTCGGCCTGAAGCCGATTCTCGTGGGCGCCGTCGGCGACGACTTCGCCGACTACCGGTCGTGGCTGGAGCGGCACGGTGTCGACTGCGGATCCGTGCACATCTCGGAGACACAGCACACCGCCCGTTTCCTGTGCACCACGGACGAGAACCACAACCAGATCGCCTCGTTCTACACCGGCGCCATGGCCGAGGCGCGGCTCATCGAGCTGCAGCCCGTCGCCGCCCGGGTGGACGGTCTCGACCTGGTCCTGATCAGCCCCAACGACCCCGACGCGATGCTGCGCCACTCCGACGAGTGCCGCCGGCGCGGCATCCCGTTCGCCGCCGACATCTCCCAGCAGCTCGCCCGCATGGAGGACGAGCAGATCCGCCAGCTCGTCGACGGCGCCGCCTACCTTTTCTCCAACGACTACGAGAAGGGGCTCATCGAGCAGAAGACCGGCTGGTCCCACGAGGAGATCCTCGGCCGCGTCGGCGTGCGGATCACCACGCTCGGCCCCAAGGGCGCCGTCATCGACCGCGAGGGCGAGCCGTCCATCCAGGTCGCCCCCGCCCCCGAGACGGGCAAGGCCGACCCCACCGGCGTCGGCGACGCCTTCCGCGCCGGCTTCCTGGCCGGCGTCGCCTGGGGCCTGCCGCTGGAGCGGTGCGGGCAGATCGGCAACCTGACCGCCACGCACGTGCTGGAGCGCGTGGGCGGCCAGGAGTACGAACTCGGCCAGAAGGACTTCCTGGCGCGCTTCACCGCCGCCTACGGCGCCGAGGCGGCCGGGGAGATCGCCGGGCACGTACGCTGCTACCACCCCTGAGCGACCGCGAGCCCGGGCCGTTCTCGTGCACGGCCCGGGTCCCGGGATCTCAGCGCAGGGCGTAGACGCGGTGCACGAACTCGGCGAGCTCGTCGTCGGGCAGGTGCCTGGCCAGGTCCGCCTCGCTGATCATGCCCACGATGCGGCCGCCCTCCATCACCGGCAGGCGCTTGATCTGGTGCTCCTCCATGCGCGCGAGCGCGTCCTGCACGGTCGCGTCCGACGGCACCCAGACCACCCCGGTGGCCAGCTCGCCGGCCGTCACCTGGGCGGGGTCGTGCCCCTCCGCGACGCACTTCGTCACGATGTCGCGGTCGGTGATGATGCCGATCACGCGGTCGTCGCTCCCGCACACGGGGAGCGCTCCCACGTCGCTGTTCCGCATCATCTGCGCCGCCCGGTCCAGGGTCTCGTGCGCGCTGACGCACTCGGCCCCGGCGCTCATGACGTCGCGGGCGGTCTCGTGCGGATGTCCGCTGTTCATGGCTTCCCCCCGGATGTCGATGACTCCTTCCGAAGGCCCCCTACCCGCTGTGCGGAAGGTCAGTAGTTACGCCTGACGTGGATCGCCCAGCCGCCCTCGGGCAGCTCGTACGACCCGACGTGGCGATGCGACTTCAGCCTGCACCACGCCGGCACGTCCGTGTAGGCCGCGGGGTCGTCGGCCAGCACGGCCACCACGGCGTTCAATGGGACGTAGTTGATCTGTTCGGCGAGCATGATGATCGGGATCGGGCACTTCTTCCCGAGCGCGTCGATCGTCAAAGCCGGCTGAGTAACCTCGGTCATGCGACTCCCGTGTCCTGGCGGATGCGGCGCACCAGATCGGGCAGCACGGAGAGGAATCTGTCGACCTCGTCCGCAGAGGTGCCCCTGGGCAGCGACACCCGGACATTCCCATGCGTGAGCACGCCCATGGCTTCCAGGACGTGCGATGGACGAAGCGTACTAGCGGTGCACGAACTTCCGGACGATACGGCGAATCCCGCCTTGTCGAGCTCGGTCAGCAGCGCCTCGCCGTCCACGTACAGGCACGAAAAGGTCACGATGTGCGGCGCCCGGTCGGCGGGCTCCCCGATGACCTCCACGTCCGGCACGACCTTCGGGACCGTGTCCCTGATCGTGGCGACGAGGCCGGAGAGCCTCGTCTGCTCCCGCTCCGCCTCCTCGGCCATCGCGCGCAGGCCCGCCGCCGCCGCGACGATGGCCGGCACGTTCTCGAAGCCCGGCACCCGCCGCCGCTCCCGCTCGTCCTCCGGCAGGTAGGAGCTGAACCGCGTGCCCTTGCGCACCACCAGCACGCCCACGCCGGCCGGGCCGCCCCATTTGTGGGCGCTGGCCGTCAGCACCGACCAGCCGGGCGGGATCGGCATCCTGCCCGCCGTCTGCGCGGCGTCCACCAGCAGCGGCACGCCGTGCGCGCGGCAGGCCTCGGCCGCCTGCGCCACCGGTTGCAGCGTGCCGACCTCGTGGTTGGCCGTCTGCAGGCACGCCAGCGCCGTGTCGGGCCGCGACACCGCCTCGGCGAACCGGACGGGGTCCACGCGCCCGGTCAGGCCCACGCCCACCGTCTCGACCGTCCCGCCCTCGCGTTCGTGAACCTGGCCCGCGTGCAGCACGCTGGAGTGCTCGATCGCGCTCGTCACCAGGTGGCGCCCGGCCCTGCGCCTGCCGTGTAGGGTGCCGAGGACGCCGAGATGCACGGCCTGGGTGCCCGACGAAGTGAACGACACCTCGTCAGGGCGCGCGCCGAGCACCTCGGCCACGTTCGTGCGGGCCTGTTCGAGAAGCAGGTGCGCGCGGCGGGCCTGGCCGTACAGTCTCGCGGGGTCGGCCCAGCCGACGTCGATCGCCTCCAGCAGCGCCTCGCGTGCCTGGGGGTGGAGCGGCTCGCTGGAAGCCGCGTCGAAGTACGCCACGAGACCCATCGTCCCACTTCCGGCACCATCGAGGGGTCGCGCAAGGGGGCAAGGGCCTTGCACGCTAATGTGTCTGCAATCAGCTGTGCATTTGGAAATACGAGCGCCCAAGGGAGAGACTCTTGGGCTACATCTGTGGGGTAGGCGATCCGTGAGTCCGACTCGCCGTACGACGCGGCGTTCGTTGGCCCGGCGCAGGGTGCCACGAGCCGCCGCGTTGGCGTTGCTGCTGGCCACTGCTACGGCGTGTGCTAATGACGTCCCCGAGGCCAACTGGTCTCGCGGCCTTCTTCCTGACCACATCACCGAGCAGGGTGACGTGGTTCAGAGTCTGTGGAACGGGGCCTGGATCGCCGCACTCGCCACGGGCGTGGTCGTCATCGTCCTGATCCTCTGGGCGGCGATCTTCCACCGCAAGCGCAGGGCCAAGGCCGAGCTCCCGCCGCAGGTGCGTTACAACCTGCCGATCGAGATGCTCTACACCTTGATCCCGCTGGTCATGGTCTCGGTGTTCTTCTTCTTCACCGCCCGTGACAGCGAGGCGCTGACCAAGGTCGACGGCAATGCCACCGTCAAGGTGAAGGTCGAGGCGTTCCAGTGGAGCTGGCGCTTCACCACGACCTACAACGGCAAGACGCTGCCGCCGGTCGCGGGCACGCCGGTCAGCGACTTCCACCAGGGCCCTCAGCTGGTCCTGCCGGCGAAGTCGAAGATCGAGTTCGACCTGTCGACCGATGACGTCATTCATTCGTTCTGGGTGCCGGAGTTCCTGTTCAAGCGGGACGTCCTTCCCGGCATCGCGGAGGACAACCCGGGTCGCAAGTTCGAGATCACGACGCTCGACAGGACCGGCGTCTTCGCCGGCCGCTGCGCGGAGCTCTGCGGTGTGGACCACAGCCGGATGCTCTTCTCGGTGAAGCTCGTGCCACAGCAAGAGTTCGACCAGTACGTCGCGACCCAACAAGCTGGGAGTGCCCAGTGACCGCCATCCACGAACCACTGACGACGGCGCCGGTCCGGCCCATCACCAAGGGCCAGATCATCGCCAAGTGGATGTCCTCGACCGATCACAAGATCATCGGGCACATGTACTTGATCACGTCGTTCGCTTTCTTCCTGATCGGCGGCGTCATGGCGCTGATCATGCGGGCCGAGCTCGCGCAGCCGGGGCTGCAGTTCACCAGCAACGAGCAGTTCAACCAGCTGTTCACCATGCACGGCACGATCATGCTGCTGATGTTCGCGACGCCGCTGTTCGCCGGTTTCGCCAACGAGCTGATGCCGCTGCAGATCGGCGCCCCCGACGTGGCCTTCCCGCGCCTGAACATGGTCAGCTACTGGCTCTACCTGTTCGGCAGCCTCATCGCCGTGTCGGGCTTCTTCACCCCGGGCGGCGCGGCCTCGTTCGGCTGGTTCGCCTACACGCCGCTGTCCAACGCGATCAACTCGCCCGGCGTCGGCGGCGACCTGTGGATCATGGGTCTGGCTCTGTCGGGTCTCGGTACGATCCTCGGCGCGGTCAACTTCATCACCACGATCATCTGCATGCGCGCGCCCGGCATGACCATGTTCAGAATGCCGATCTTCACCTGGAACATCCTGCTGACCAGCATGCTCGTGCTGATGGCCTTCCCCGTGCTGGCCGCCGCGCTGCTCGCTCTTGAGGCAGACAGAAAACTGGGCACACAGATATTCGCCTCCGACAACGGCGGCGCGATGCTCTGGCAACATCTGTTCTGGTTCTTCGGCCATCCAGAGGTCTACATCATCGCCTTGCCGTTCTTCGGCATCGTGACCGAGGTGCTGCCGGTCTTCAGCCGTAAGCCGATCTTCGGTTACATCAGCCTCGTGGCCGCGACGATCTCGATCGCCGGTCTGTCCATCACGGTCTGGGCGCACCACATGTTCCCGACCGGGCAGGTGCTGCTGCCGTTCTTCTCTTTCATGACGTTCCTCATCGCGGTCCCGACCGGGGTGAAGTTCTTCAACTGGATCGGCACGATGTGGCGAGGGCACCTGAGCTTCGAGTCGCCGATGTTGTTCTCGGTCGGCTTCCTCATCACCTTCCTCCTGGGCGGTCTGACGGGCGTCATCCTGGCCTCGCCGCCGCTCGACTTCCACATCAGCGACACCTACTTCGTCGTCGCCCACTTCCACTACGTGGTCTTCGGCACCGTCGTGTTCGCGATGTTCGCGGGCTTCTACTTCTGGTGGCCCAAGTTCACCGGCAAGATGCTCGATGACAAGCTGGGCAAGCTGCACTTCTGGCTGCTGTTCATCGGCTTCCACACGACGTTCCTGGTCCAGCACTGGCTGGGCATGGCCGGGTTCCCGCGTCGTTACGCCGACTACAGCCCGGCCGACGGCTTCACCGACCTCAACCTGCTCTCGTCGGTGGGCGCGTTCGTCCTGGGCGCCTCGACGCTGCCGTTCTTCTACAACGTCTGGAAGACCTGGCGCAGCGCGCCCAAGGTCACCGTCGACGACCCGTGGGGCTACGGCGGCTCGCTCGAATGGGCGACCTCCTGCCCGCCGCCGCGGCACAACTTCTCCTCGCTGCCGCGCATCCGGTCCGAGCGTCCCGCGTTCGACCTGCACTATCCGCACGCTTCCGCCAAGTCCGCCCCGGAGGTCGAGGGCTCATGAAGGTCCAGGGTTGGCTGTTCCTGCTGTGCGGCGTGTTCTTCGCCGGGGTCGACATCGCCTACTGGTTCTGGACCAAGGCGGCGACCGGGCACGGTGAGCCGGTCGGAACCACGGCCATGGCCATCTCGGTCGGGTTCGCGTTCATGGTGGGCTACTACCTGATGTTCACCGCGCGGCGCATCGGCGCCCAGCCGGAGGACAACAAGCAGGCCGACATCAGCGACGGCGCGGGCGAGATCGGGTTCTTCAGCCCGAGCAGCTGGTGGCCGCTGTTCCTGTGCCTGGCGGCGGCCTTCGCCTTCGCCGGGTTCGTGATCGGGTTCTGGATGTTCCTGATCGGCGTGTTCCTGATCCTCATGGCGATGATCGGGTTCGTGTTCCAGTACTACCGGGGTCACTTCTCGCACTGAGCCCACACCTGGAGCGGGCGCCCTCCCTCGGGGAGGACGCCCGCTTTTTGGTGTTCTTTACCAGTGCACGGATGTGGTGATTCGATCACTCAGGGTAATAAAGGAGGCAGAAGCGGTTCGATCTTGGACGAGGGAGTACTCGTGGGGCGCGGAGCGTATGGATCTGCCGGCCTGCTGGCCTTGGCGTTGCTGACGGCGTGCTCGGTGAACAGCCCGGCCGAGCCCCCGCAGGGGGCCGCCATGGCGGGCGGGGCGCGCGGCGCCTCTGTGGGCGTCTCTCCGGCGGACAAGACGGCGAACGTGCCCACAGACCAGCCCGTGGTCGTGTCGGCCCAGGGAGGCAGGCTGAGGAGCGTACGGGTGGACGGGGGCAAGTCTGGGCCCATGAAGGGCGTCCTGAGCTCCGACGGCACCCGCTGGCGCAGCCTCGGCACCGCCAGGCCCGGCACCGCGTACACGGTCACCGCCCTGTCCGTGGACGCCGCGGGCAAGCAGAGCGAGACCACGAGCACGTACACGACGGTCAAGGGCGACAAGACGTTCGACATCGAGACCATCACCCCGAACAAGGACGACACCGGGCTGACGGTCGGGATCGGCATGCCCGTCATGATCGCCTTCGACAAGCCCGTGGCCGACCGGGTGGCCGTCGAGCGCAACCTGTCCATCCACAGCTCGAAGCCGGTGGAGGGGGCGTGGCACTGGTTCGACGAGAAGCACGTGGACTTCCGGCCGCAGAAGTACTGGCCGGCGCGCACGAAGGTGCGGGTGGACGCCAAACTGGCGGGGGTGCGCGGCGGACCGGGCATGTACGGCAAGCGGGACGTACGGCTCGACTTCAAGATCGGCCGCTCGCAGATCACCAAGGGCAGCACCAATGAGCATGTGCTCATAGTCCGGCGGGACGGCAAGAAGATCCGCGAGATGCCGATGAGCGCCGGGCAGGGCGGGCAGATGAAGTACCACACGACCTCGGGCGTGCATCTGGCCATGTCGCGTGAGCCCGTCACGGTGATGACCTCGCCGGGGATCGGGCCGGGCTCGGCCGGCTACTACCAGCTGACCGTCTACAACACCGTGCGCATCTCCAACAGCGGCGAGTACGTGCACAGCGCGCCGTGGTCGGTGGGCTCACAGGGAAACTCGAACGTCAGCCACGGCTGCGTGAACGTCAGCCCCGACAACGCGTCATGGTTCATCAAGAACACGCTGATCGGGGACCCGATCATCATCACGGGGACGCCGCGGCCGCTGGAGCCCACCAACGGGTGGGGGCACTGGCAGGAGAACTGGAAGCAGTGGCTCAAGTGGAGCTCACTGAAGGCGGGGCCGACCGTTCTCCTGCACTGAGCCCGGTTCTCCTGCACTGAGCCGGTTCTCCCGCGCTGAGCCGGTTCTCCTGCGCTGAGGCGGTCAGAAGGCGCTGCTGGCCTTCACCCAGCGGTCCAGGACGGCGGCGGCGGAGCCGGAGTCCACGGCCTGGACCGCGCGGGCATACCCGTCGATCATGGCCGAGTCGAGGTCGTCGCCCGGCCCGTTGAGCGCCACCAGGGCCGCGGCCGCGTTGAGCAGCACCGCGTCGCGCACAGGACCGGTCTTCCCGCCCACCAGGTCGTGGACGGCCTGGGCGTTGAACGCCACGTCGCCGCCCCGCAGCGCGCCCACGTCGGCCTTGGGGATGCCGAGGACCGCCGGGTCGAACGTCGTCTGCGTCGCCGCGCCGTCCTTGACCACCCAGACCGTCGAGGTCGCGGCGATGGTGAGCTCGTCGAGGCCGTCGTCGCCGCGGAAGACCAGGGCCGAGACGCCGCGCTCGGCGAAGACGCCCGCGAGCACCGGCAGCATGTTCGCGTCGTAGACGCCGATGGCCTGGGCCGCGGGGCGGGCCGGGTTGGTGAGCGGGCCGAGGAAGTTGAAGACCGTCGGAACGCCGATCTCCTTGCGCGTCGGCCCCGCGAAGCGCAGCGCGGGGTGGTAGACGGGGGCGAAGCAGAAGGCGATGCCCGCCTCGCGCGCCACCTGCGCCGTCTGCTCGGGCGTGAGGTCGAGCCGGATGCCCAGGTGCTCCAGGACGTCTGCGGCGCCGCAGGAGGAGGAGGCGGCGCGGTTGCCGTGCTTGACGACGCGGGCGCCCGCGGCGGCGGCCACGACGGCGGCCATCGTGGAGACGTTGACGGTGTGCGCGCGGTCGCCGCCCGTGCCGACGACGTCGACCACGGGCCCCTCCACGTGCAGCGGCGTGGCCAGGTCGAGCATGGTGCGGGCCAGGCCCACCACCTCGGCCACGGTCTCGCCCTTGGCGCGCAGCGCGATCACGAAGCCGGCGATCTGGGACGGCGTCGCGGCGCCGGACATGATCTCCCGCATCGCCCAGGCCGACTCGTCAGAAGTGAGGTGCTCTCCTGACAGGAGAGCCGAGAGCAGGGTGGGCCAGGTCGTCCGGGAGTCCATGGGCACCTACTTAGCGTTGAGGCGGGTGGAGGAGCGGCGGCGCATCAGGTCGGCCACCGTGTCGGCCAGCACCATGGGCTCCAGGGGCTGCGGCACGACGGCGTCGGCCTTGGACCAGTCGGCCAGCCAGCGGTCGTCGCGCCTGGCGATGATCAGGCAGATGGGCGGGCAGTCGTAGACCTCGTCCTTGGCCTGGCGGGAGACGCCCATGCCGCCCGCGGGCTGCGTCTCGCCGTCGAGGACGGCCACGTCGATCTCGCCGGAGCCCAGCCACTGGTGCACCTTGGGCTCGGTGGCGCACTCCACGATCTCCACGAGGGGGAGGTCGGCCGCGGGTCGCCTGCCGATCGCCTGGCTCACCTCGGCCCTGGTGGCGGCGTCGTCGCTGTAGACGAGGATTTTCATCTTCTCGTCGGTGCTCCCAGTGGACATCGGTCGCGCTCACTATCCGTTGAAGAGGTAGGGTCACCTGGGATCGTACCGGTGCGCGGGCGTGCAGACCCAGGCCACCATGCCTGGTGGGTGATTCGTGTTGATTATCCCAGGTTGGGTAGAGGTTTGTACCTGCTAACGGGGGGTCGTGCGACCGACCGACCATGGGAACCGCAATAATGCTGGCGTGGCGACAGCATCCGCAATAACTTCGACGACGACAGCACAGTCGTACCGCAGACCAAACCTGGTCAGTGTGGGCACGATCGTCTGGCTGTCCTCTGAGCTCATGTTCTTCGCGGCGCTGTTCGCGATGTACTTCACCATCCGGTCAGTGAGCGTAGGCAAGGGCCTCGAGTGGGGTCCCTCGCTGTTTCCCGCGGGCGTAGAGGCCGCGGAAGGCGCTCACCTGAACATCCCGTTCGCGACGGTCAACACGATCATCCTGGTTCTGTCGAGTGTGACGTGCCAGCTGGGCGTGTGGGCCGCGGAGAAGGGGCAGGTCGGCAAGCTCCGCTTCTGGTATCTCATCAGCTTCCTCATGGGCGCGGTCTTCGTCGGAGGACAGCTGTACGAGTACGGCGAGCTGGCGTCAGAGGGCGCGACCTTGTCCGCTAACGCCTTCACTTCGGTGTTCTACCTGACGACGGGCTTCCACGGCCTGCACGTGACCGGTGGCTTGATCGCGTTCCTGTTCATGCTGGGACGCACGTACGCCGCGAAGCGCTTCACGCATGAGCAGGCCACCAGCGCCATCGTCGTGTCCTACTACTGGCACTTCGTAGACGTCGTCTGGATCGGTCTTTTCGCGACCATTTACATCATTCGTTAAGGAACGGGATCTCTGTGACTAGGATCACCGCTTGGCGGCGGCATCCCCTCGCGAGATATGCCGTCCTGATTTTCGCGCTGGCGCTGGTCGGGATGGCATACACCGCCTTTGCCCAGGCGGGTAAGCCCGCCGACGCGGCTCTGGCGGCTGGCAAGGTCGATGACGTGGCCGAGGGCAAGAGCCTGTTCGTCAAGCACTGCTCAAGCTGCCACGGCATGAACGCGCAGGGCACCACGTCGGCGCCCACGCTCATCGGCGTCGGCGCCGCGGCCGTCGACTTCCAGATGAGCACCGGGCGCATGCCCGCCGCCGCCCCCGCCGCCCAGGCCCCCCGCAAGCCACAGGCGCCCTGGGTCGACGAGACGAAGACCCGCCAGATCGCGGCCTACGTGCAGTCGCTCGGCGGCGGCCCGCAGGTGCCCGGTCAGGAGCAGGTCGACGCGAAGCTCGGTGACGCGGGCAAGGGTGGCGAGCTGTTCCGCGCCAACTGCATCCAGTGCCACAACTGGGTCGGCGCCGGCGGCGCCTTGACGCAGGGCAAATACGCGCCCAACCTCAACGAGGCGACCCCGACGCAGATCTACGAGGCGATGGTCACCGGTCCGCAGGCGATGCCGGTGTTCAACGACACGACGATCACGCCAGAAGAGAAGCGCAGCATGATCGCCTACATCACCCAGGTTCGCTCGCAGAGGGACCCGGGAGGTTTCGCCCTCGGGCGTATTGGCCCGGTCACCGAAGGTCTCGTAGCGTTCCTGGTGGGCCTCAGTGTCCTCGTCATCGCCGCCATCTGGATCACCGCGAAGAAGCGACAGAAGTCATGACAGACAACGAGCACGAGATCGAGCAGCCGGACGAGCGCGTACCCAAGCGCGTCATCGGCACCCCCGCACCGGGCACCTCGATGCTCGGCGCCGCCGAAGCGGCGGAGATCGACCAGGACGTCCCCGGCGTCACGCTGCCTGACGAGGCCAAGGCCCGCAAGGCGGAGAAGATCGTGGCGCTCTGCTTCACGATCACGTTCCTGGCCGCCATCGCGTTCATCATCTCGTACGTGTATTTCCAGGTGGGCAGCCCCGAGGCGACGGGCAACTCCAACCTGGCGCTGGGCGGGACGCTCACGGTGGCGATCCTGGGCCTGGCGGTCGGCATCGTGATCTGGGTCCGCCAGATCATGCCGAAATACTCGCTCGTCCAGGAGCGCCACCCCATGGCCTCCGAGGAGAGCGCGCGCGAGGTCGTGGCGGACACGTTCGTGCAGGGCGCCAACGAGAGCGGCTTCGTCAAGCGCAAGCTGCTGCGCCGCACGCTGCTGCTGGCGGCCGCGCCGCTCGGGCTGGTCCCGCTGGTGCTGCTGCGCGACCTCGACAACAGCGAGATGCCCGGCGCCAAGTTCAACGACGAGTTGCGCCACTCGGTCTGGGGCAACAAGACCAAGGAGGGCAAGCCGCTCAGGCTTGTCGTCGAGGGCACCGGCCAGCCCATCAGGGCGGCCGACTTCAACTCGCCCGGCGGCATCCTGTCGGTCGTGCCCGAGGGTTACCAGCATGACCTGACCGCCCTGGCCAAGGCCACGCTCATCCTGATCAAGTTCCGCCCGGAGGAGATCAAGAGCGGCGTCAGGCAGAACTGGACGCACGACGGCATCGTCGCCTACTCCAAGATCTGCACGCACGTGGGCTGCCCCGCGGCCCTGTACGAGCAGAACACCCACCACATCCTCTGCCCGTGCCACCAGTCGACGTTCGACGCCGCCGACGGCGCGAAGGTCATCTTCGGCCCGGCCGCCCGGCCGCTGCCGCAGCTGCCGATCGCCGTCGACCCGGAGGGCTACCTCATCGCCCAGGGCGACTTCGAGGTGCCGCCGGGGCCCAGCTACTGGGAACGCGGTGACGCCGAGGCCGAGGCCAGGTCGAAGGGAGGCCAGGCATGAGTGATGAGCTGAAGGACACGCCGAAGGCCATCGCCGGACCGTCGAACTTCCTCGACGAGCGCCTGGGCGGTGCCAACTTCCTCAAGCGCAACATGCGCAAGATCTTCCCCGACCACTGGTCGTTCCTGCTGGGTGAGATCGCGCTCTACTCGTTCATCATCCTGCTGCTGACCGGGACGTTCCTGACGCTCTGGTTCAAGCCCAGCATGATGGAGGTCGCCTACGACGGCTCGTACGCGCCGCTCAAGGGCGTCATGATGTCCGAGGCCTACGCGTCGTCGCTGGAGATCAGCTTCGACGTCCGGGGTGGTCTGCTCATGCGGCAGATGCACCACTGGGCGGCCCTGCTCTTCGTGGCCGGCATGATGGTCCACGCGCTGCGCGTGTTCTTCACCGGCGCCTACCGCAAGCCGCGCGAGCTCAACTGGATCATCGGCGTGCTGCTGCTGACGCTGGCGCTGGCCGAGGGTCTGACCGGTTACTCCCTGCCCGACGACCTGCTCTCCGGCGCCGGTCTGCGGATCACCGAGGGTGTGGCGATCTCGCTGCCGCTGGTCGGCACGTACATCACGTTCTTCCTGTTCGGCGGGGAATATCCGGGTGAGGATGTCATCCCCCGGTTCTACTCGCTGCACATCCTGCTCATCCCGGGCATCCTGCTGGCGCTGATCTCGGCGCACATGGTGCTCATGTGGGTGCAGAAGCACACGCAGATGCCGGGCAAGGGACGGACGAACCAGAACGTGGTAGGCGCGCCGTTCTACCCGGCCTTCATGGCGAAGGCGGGGGCGTACATGCTGTTCACGCTCGCCGTGATCAGCGGCCTGGCGACGTTCACCCAGATCAACCCGATCTGGCTGTTCGGCCCCTACACACCGGCGGACGTGTCGGCGGGTTCGCAGCCCGACTTCTACATGGGCTTCCTCGAAGGCGCGCTGCGCATCATGCCGGCGTGGGAGATCAACCTCTTCGGCACCGCCCACGCGGGCACACTGCCGCTGAGCGTCATCATTCCGGCATTGGTGCCGATGGGCATCATCATGACGGGCCTGGCGCTCTATCCGTTCCTGGAACGCTGGGTGACGGGCGACAACCGCGAGCACCACGTCGTGGACCGCCCGCGCAACAACCCGCACCGCACCTCGATCGGCATGTCGGCGATCACGTTCTACGGTGTGTTGTGGCTGCTCGGCGCCAACGACGAGATCGCCGCGAACTTCCACATCAGCCTCAACGTCACCACGTACGCCGGCCGCGTGCTGATCTTCGTGGCGCCCGCCCTGGCGTACCTGATCACCTACCGCATGTGCCTCGGCCTGCAGCGCTCCGACCAGGCGATCATCTCGCACGGCGTGGAGTCCGGTGTGATCAAGCGGCTGCCGCACGGTGAATTCATCGAGGTCCACACGCCGCCGGCGGAGGACATCGAGGCGCACATGCGCGGCAAGACCGCCGTGCCGATGTTGCCGGTGGACGAGGACAGCTCGGGCATCCCGCCGAAGGGCATGCGCGGGCCGCTCGGCAAGCTGCGCGGGCGCATGTCCAAGGCGTACGGCGGGGAGAAGATCCCGCTGGACGACGGGCATGGGCACGAGGACGAGCACGCCGCCATCGGCTCAGGCGACGATCGCAGCATCACGCACTGAACGACGCCTTGATCACACGGGCCCGGACGTTTCGTCCGGGCCCGTGTTGTTTCATCATCCTTCACGCGCTGCCGTGGCCGGCGGGGGCGAAGTCAGTCGGATTCGGGGAAGCCGATGGAGAAGGCGGCGTCCAGGTCGTGCTTGGAGTAGGCGCGGAAGGCGATGTGCGTCTCGGTGTGCAGCACCCCGGTCACCTTGTTGATGCGACCCGGCACGACCTCGGCGATCTCCTCGTAGGCGGCGACCCTGACCATGGCCAGCAGGTCGTATTCGCCGGTGATGGAGTAGACCTCGCTGACCCCTTCGATCTCGGCGATCGTCTGGGCGACCTCCGCGATCCGGTCTACCTCTGCGTTTATGTGGACGATAGCCGTGACCATGCATCAACTCTATCGTTTCACCTCAAAGGTCGCCCCTCCCGATTTCTGCGCTGATCGAGATGGCGATAGGCGAGGTCGATGCGGGCCTTGTGCCGTCCGGCCCCGCGCGCGGGCAGGCTCCACTCGCCCTCCACCTCCACCAGCCGCACCCCTGGTGACTCCAGCCACCGCAGGATGCACTCGGTCTCCTCGGCGCTGGCGGCGTGGACGGGCCCGGGGCCGGGCTGCACGGCCTCCGCGGTGGCCTTCAGGCCGTCGACGAAAGGGGTCGGATGGGTGCCCTTCTGCATGACGCCGGCCGCGGCCAGCCGGCCGTAGCGCACGACGTGGATGTCCCAGCCGCCGCCGAACGCCGGGCTGGCGGCGACGAGCTGAGGGAGGCGCGTGATGGCGCTGAGACGCTGCATGCGGGCCGCCGTACGGACGAAGGAGGCCAGCCGGTCCCGGTCGACCGAGGCCTCCTCGTAACGCTGCTCCACCGACAGCCGCTCCATGCGCGCCGAGACGGCGCTGAAGACCGGCGAGGCGTCGAGCGTCATGGCGCGGCGGGCGCTCTCGACGTGGAAAGCGTATTCCTCCGGGCTCTCCCCGCCCTCGCAGGGCGCGCCGCAGCGGCCCATCTCGTGCAGCGCGCAGGCCGCGCGCCGGGTGCGCAACGTGACCGGCTGGGTGCACTGGCGCAGCGGGACCGCCTCGTGCAGGGCGATGCGGGCGTCGTCGGCCTGGCGGGCGCTGGTGAAGGGGCCGAGGTAGGTGGCGCCGTCGTCCTTGAGCTCGCGCACGATCGACAGGCGGGGGAAGACCTCGGTGGTGAGCTTGAGCCACACCACCTTCTCAGGGAAGCGGGAGCGGCGGTTGTAGCGCGGCTTGGCGCCGCCGATCAGGCGCAGCTCCCTGACCTCGGCCTCCAGCCCGGTCGAGCAGACGACGTGGCGCACCCGGTCGGCGATGCCGATCATCTCCCGGATGCGCGGGCGGGTCTCGGCGGCGGTGAAGTAGGAGCGCACCCGGTTGCGCAGGTTGGTGCTCTTGCCGATGTAGAGGACCTCGCCGCGCTCGTCCTCGAAGAAGTAGACGCCGGGCGCGTGCGGGACCGACTCGGCCAGGTGCCGCTTGCGCTGCTGCTCGGGCGTGGGAGCGCGGACGAACGACTTGAGCTCCTCCAGCGTGTGCACCTGGAAGGAGCCGGCCCGCTCGATCAGCCCGTGCAGCACGTCCACCGTGGCCCTGGCGTCCTGCAGGGCGCGGTGGCACGGCTCGACCGGGCTGCGGAAGAACCTGGCCAGCGTGCCCAGCTTGGCGTTGGGCGTCTCGTCGCGGGTCAGCACGCGCCGGGCCAGGTCGACGGTGTCGACGACCGGGTTGGCCGGCGGGGGATAGCCGAGCGTGGCGCAGGCGGCCTTGACGAAACGGGTGTCGAAACCGGCGTTGTGCGCCACCAGCGTCGCCCCGCGGATGAACTCGAGAAAACTCGGCAGCACCGACGAGATCTTGGGCGCCGCCACCACCATGGCGTCGGTGATGCCGGTCAGCACGGAGATGAACGGCGGTATCGGCCCTCCGGGATCGACCAGCGTGGAGAACTCGCCGAGCACCTCGCCCGCCCGCACCTTGACCGCGCCGATCTCGGTGATGGCGTCCTCGGCGGGCGCACCGCCGGTCGTCTCGAGGTCGAACACGACGAACGTGACGTCGCTCAGCGGTGTGCCGAGCTCGTCGAGAGTGCCTTGAACCGGATCCACGAACCAAGACCATAGAGAGGTCGACCGACAGGAACGAGTAACCAACCCTTTTGATCCTTAGTTACCCTTCCCTTTATGTCCTCGGGAAGACTCGCCGGCCGCTACTCACTGCTGCGCCCGCTCGGTGCGGGCGGCATGGGAAAGGTGTGGCTGGCCAGGGACGAGATGCTCGACCGCGACGTCGCGGTCAAGGAGCTCACGCTGCCAGAAGGCATGGCGCCCAAGGATCGGGCCGACTCGGTGACCAGGGCCGTGCGCGAGGCTCAGGCCACCGCGCGGCTGCGCCATCCCGGCATCGTGGCGCTGCACGACGTCGTGGTCGAGCAGGATCGGCCGTGGCTGGTCATGGAGCTGCTGCGGGGCCGCACGCTGGCGGAGACCGTACGCGAGTCTGGGCCCATGCCGGCCGTCCACGCCGCCCGCGTCGGCGCCGACGTGCTGGAGGCGCTGAGCGTCGCCCACGCCCAGGGCCTGCAGCACCGCGACGTCAAGCCGGGCAACGTCTTCCTGACCGAGAGCGGCCGGGTGGTGCTCACCGACTTCGGCATCGCCAGGCAGGAAGGCCAGGCCACGCTCACCGAGCAGGGCCTGATGATCGGCTCGCCCGGGTTCATCGCGCCCGAGCGCCTGGAGGGCCAGCCCGGCGGCCCGGCCAGTGACCTGTGGTCGCTCGGCGCCACGCTCTACGTCGCGCTCACCGGCGGGCCCGCCTACGAGGGCACGGCGGCCCAGCGGCTGCGCGCCACGCTGACGCAGCCGGTGCCCGTCGCGCAGGGGGCGCTCGGGCCGCTGCTTGCGGCGATGATGGCCTACCAGCCGCCCGCCCGCCCCGACGCGCAGGTGGCCGTGCAGGCGCTCAGGCAGGTCGCGGCGGGCGGTCCCGCGCCGCGGCTGCCGGTCAACGCCGTGGCGACCGCGCCGCGCAGGGTGAAGCGGCGCGGCCGGGCCGTCCTGCTGATCGCCGCCGGCGCGGTGGTGGCCGTGGCGGGGGGCGCGACGGGCTTCGTCCTGCTGAACGACACGGGCGGCGCGACGCCGTCGGCGTTCACCGTGCCGATGGACGTGTGCACGCTGATCACCTCGCAGGAGGTGGGCGGCCTGCTGCGTACGCAGAGCCCGCCCAAGGCGCAGCCCGACTCCGACGACGTCGGCCCCAGGTGCGGCTGGCCGATCTCCGGCACCGGCGTGGGCCTGCAGGTGCAGAAGGACTCCGACACCGTCGACCCCTGGTCCATGACCGACGTCTCGGCCCGCACGCTGTTCCAGAACCAGAAGCGCCACTGGGGCAAGTACGACGACATCGACTGGACATGGCCCGAGATCGGCGTGAAGGACTCCAGGAGGGCCAAGCGCACCCCGCTGCACCCGATCAACGGCATCGGCGAGGAGGCGTTCGGCTTCGAGCTGAAGGGCCCCACGGGCCGGATCCACTCCGCCCACGTCTACTACCGGCTGGCCAACCTGGTGGTGAGCGTCGAATACTCCACGCTCGCCGACCGGCCGACCGACGAGGACGTCAAGCAGGCGGCCCTGAAAGCCGCGCAGGCGAGCGAGCGGGCGTTGCGTCATGCAGGGTGACCTCTACCTGCTGGCGGGCCGCTACCGGCTGATCGAGCGGCTCGGGCAGGGCGGCGCGGGCACGGTGTGGCGGGCGATCGACGAGATGCTCGACCGGCAGGTCGCCGTCAAGCAGGTACGCGTGCCGCAGGGCATGAGTCCCCCGGAGCGCGCCGAGTTCGCCGACCGGGCCATCCACGAGGCCAGGTCCGCGGGCCGGCTGCGCGACCCGGCCATCGTGCTCGTGCACGACGTCGTCCTGGAGGGCGACCAGCCGTGGATCATCATGGACCTGGTCACCGGCCGCTCCCTGGACAAGGTGATCAAGGAGCAGGGGCCGCAGCCGCCCGGTTTCGTGGCCGCGGTCGGGCTGCGCGTGTTGTCGGCGCTGGAGGTCGCGCACGCGCACGGCATGTTGCACCAGGACGTCAAACCGGCCAACATCCTGCTCGACGGCGACGGCTCCGCCATGCTCACCGACTTCGGCATCGCCGCGCCGATGGGCGGGCAGGGCGACCGCTACGGCAGCGCGGGCTCGCCCGGCTACATGGCCCCCGAGCGGCTCAACGAGCAGCCCTCCGGCCCGGCCTCCGACCTGTGGTCGCTGGGCGCCAGCCTGTACACCGCGGTGGAGGGCCGCGCGCCCTTCGAGCGGGCGCTGCCGGCCGCGATCGCGGCGGCGGTGCTGCTGCACGAGCCGCCGTTCCCGGCCAGGGCGGGCCGTGACCTGGGCCGCCTGCTGATGGCCATGCTCGCCAAGGACCCGTCCGTCCGCCCGAGCCCCGCCCAAGTACGCCAGGAGCTGAGCGGGCTGACCGGCCCCGGCACGGCTTCCCGGCGCCGCCGGGCCTCCGCCCGCCCCCGCCGGTGGCTGCTGCCCGCCGTGCTCGCCGCCGTCGTGGCGCTGGGCGCGGGCGGCTGGTACGCCGCCACCGCACTCGGCGGCACACCATCTGAGACGGGCAGATACGCCAAGGCCCCCGACCCCTGCTCCCTCCTCGGCGACGCCGACGCCGCCAAGCTCCTCAAGGAAACCCCCGAACGCAGCCTCACCCGGCCAGGCGAATGCCAGTGGCTGGTCCGCCAGGGTTCCGGCCCGAGCCGCCGCCTCATCGTGCGCGCCTGGGCCGAGCGGCCCAACGGCGACCTCGACGGGCCCCAGACGGCGCAGCGCCGCTTCGCCAGCGAGAAGAGCAGCCGCGCCGCGGCGAAGGGCACCAGCCTGCGCGTGTCCCACGGCGCCGTGTCCGACGTCCCCGGGGTGGGGGAGACGGCGATCGTCCAGAACAGCTTCACCTTCCACATCAACTCCACCGACAGCGGCACCGCGGACAGCACGCTGCTCTTCCGCATGAGCAACCTGCTGGGCGAAGTGGTCTGGCATCGTGAGGACGTGGCGGCCAAGAACCCGGCGGACAAGGAGACAGCCATCGCCGCCGCCCGGCTGGTCTCCGCGGCGCTGGCGAGATGAACGAGGCGCTGCTGCAAGCACCATGCAAGGGGTTTGACTAGCATGTCTCCCCGCAAGTCAGGGCAACCCCAGGAGTCCCAGTGAATCCCGGTAGCGACCACGAGCCGCCGACCACCCCTCACCAGGTGCCGGGCAGGCAGTTCGAGCCGCCGAGAGTGCCGCCGCCCCTGCCGCCGACGATGCCTCCCATGCCTCCCATGCCTCCCATGCATCCCATGCCTTTCATGCCGCAACCGCCGCCGCGGCCCAGACGGCCCGTCTGGCTGCTGCCGGCGCTGGCCGCCGCCCTCGTCGTGCTGGTCGCCGCCGGCGGTGTGGGCGCCTACCTCGTGTACGGCAAGGTGTCGGGCATCGGCACGTCCCCGCCCGCCAGGACGTCGCCGGCCACGGGGCAGCCCGCCACCGCGGCGGCCGGTCCCGACGTGTGCGCCATGTTGCCCAAGGAGGAGGCCGACCGGCTGGTGCCCGACGCGACCGTGGCCGAGTCGTCCAGGGACGGCGACTACACGATCGACTTCACCTGCAACTGGAAGAACCAGCGCATCTCGTTCGGCGAGTTCTGGCGCAGCAGGGAGGTCGACGTCAGGGTCGCGCAGCACAAGGGCGAGGCCGCCAAGACCGGCAGGGCGATGGCCCAGAGCTCGTACGAGTCCGAATACCGCAGCGGCAAGTACGGCGCGACCGCCAAGCCGTCGCTCGACCCCGACGAGAAGGAGTACATCTCCGCGATCAAGGACGTCCAGGGGGTGGGCGACGGCGCGTTCGCCCAATACACCTGGCGCCGCGACGGCAAACTCCTCTGGTACGCCTTCGGCACCGCCCACGCCCGCGTCGGCGACATGACGATCGAGGTCAAGTTCCAGGCCGGCCAGCAGCGCAAGGACGCCCAGATCCTGTCCAACGAGAGCACCCAGTCGGTCACGGAGGACAACGCCATCCGCGAGGTGAGCGGCCTGGCCGCGCAGTTCGCCAAAGGGGTGGCCGCCTGGCAGGCGCAGCACCCCGACGTGCTGGCAGAGGCGAAGCCGTCGGCGGCGGCGACCGCGACCGCCTCGCCGAGCGTCCGCGCGACGCCCTCGCCCACGGTGCTGGCCGCCTTCCCCGCCGACTGCGAGGCCGTCGGCGAGACGGCCACGCGGCTCGTGCCCGAGCCTGCCACCCGCGCGCGCGGCACCGCGGCCGGCGAGGACAGCCAGACCGAGTGCCGCTGGCTCAACCTGGAACTGCCCGGCGGTGAGGGCGAGAAGAAGATCCGCAGCGCGCTGATCACCGTGCACCGGTTCACCAACCGGTCGGGCGCGGTGGACGAGCCCGCGGCCAAGGCCTTCTACGCCGGCGAGTACGGCGGCGACAAGGCCATGGCCGACTCCGCGATCGGCCGCATCAAGTGGGGCGGGCTGACGGACGTCAAGGAGCTGGGCGACCAGGCGTACCAGCAGTACGTGCAGACCAGGAGCGGCGAGGTCGCGGCCGCCAGCGGCACCGTGATCCTCCGCAAGGGGCCGGTGGTCGTCCAGGTCGACTACTCCGGGCACCAGCGCCCCGAGAAGGCCGCGACCAACTCGCCCAAGGTCGAGATGATGCCCGAGAAGGAGGCGCTGTCCGGGGCGCTCACCCTGGCCAAGGCGTACCTGGCGCAACTGGCCTAAGAGCTGTCTCCAGTCGCCGGCCGGGCAACCGGCAGGTGCGTCGCGCGGGCGTTCCCACCGGACGCCGCACGGCAGCACCTCCGTTCCACCACCACGGTCCACCACCACGGCCGGCAGCCCGACCGGCAGGACGGCACCGATGACGGCCACGACGGGCCCCGCCACGACGGGCCCCGCCACGACGAGCGCCGCCACGACGGGCCCCGCCACGACGAGCGCCGCCACGACGAGCGCCGCCACGACGAGCGCCGCCACGACGAGCGCCGCCACGACGAGCGCCGCCACGACGAGCGCCGCCACGACGAGCGCCGCCACGACGAGCGCCGTCGCGACCGGCGCTGGTGCGACGGGCGCCGCCGACGGTGTGCGGCGGCGTCGCCGGAGGCTCGGTGAGGCTGGAGGATGCGCCCCAGCGCCGGCGGCGACCGCCTGGGACAGACGAGGGCCACGCGCTCGTCCGGGGCCGGTTCCAGGGTGAGGCCGTCGATGATCGTGCGGTCGTCCGCGCGGTAGGTGGGGCCTCGGCAGACGCGTGCGGGAGGAGCCGCCACGCGCCGGATCGGCTCCCTGACTGGAGGTACCCGTCAACGGTTAATGAGCCTGCAACCCGGTTGCAAGCGGGACAAATACCGTTATACCTGCAAGCACCTGAGCCGCGCGATCATAGTTTGTCCAGTACAGGGGCATGGGCAAACTCATGGGGGATCTCGCGGCTCATTGCTTTGCCCGGGTCACGAACGGCTCCAGCAGCCCCGGCACGGCATCCGACGCCAGGTCGAGCCCGTCGCCGCGGCCCACATCGAGCACCTCGTAGTGGCCCTTGCCCGCCGCCGTCGTGGCGGAGATGGTCAGAAGGCCGGAACGCCGCTGGAAGAACGACTCGGTGATCGTCCAACCCGCGATGCCCCTGCGGTCGAGCGCGGTCGTCCGCCTGGCCACGGCGCCCCTCCTCATGACGAGGTGACGGGGGCCCAGCGCGTGCCCGAGGCTCGCGGCGCTCGCCACGGCCAGCCACAGCCCGTACGCCAGCGTCACCACCGGCACCAGCCACACCCACCCGCCCAGCCACCCGCTCGCCCATCCGCCGGTCCAGCCGTCCAGCCAGCCACTCGCCCATCCACCGGTCCAGTCGCCCGTCCAGCCGTCCAGCCAGCCACTCGCCCATCCACCGGTCCAGTCGTCCGTCCAGCCGTCCAGCCAGCCGCCCGTCCAGCCGCCCGTCCAGCCGCCCGTCCAGCCGCCCGGCCGGACGCCCGCCTGGCTCCCCGGCCAGGGCCACGGCGGCTTGGACACGGCGGTCACCAGCGCCGTCACGACCAGTGCGGTCACCACGGCCCGCACGAGCCGCCTGCGCCTGGCCGCCGGAGGGTGCGGCACCAGCGGGGGCACACCGGCGCCCGCGATGTCGGCGGCGATCGCGGCGGCCAGGGCGCGGGGGACCGGCGGGGTGAGCGCGGCCGCGTCCTCGGCGCCGTCCTCGGAACTCTTGCCCAGGCCGGTGGCGATGGTCCTGACCCTGGCCCCGCCGGCCAGCCGCAGCAGCAGCGGCTCACCGATCTCCACCCCGCGCAGTCTGCGCTCCTCCAGCGTCAGGGACCGGCTGGTCAGCAGGCCGCGGCGAAGCCGGATCCGTCCCGGTTCGCGCTCCAGCCGATAGCGGCCCCACGATTCGGCGAACAGCAGCAGCGCGCCCAGCACGCCGACGGCCAGATTGACCGCGAGCAGCAGCGGGACCGCCAGCAGCGGCTGCGCCGTCACCCACTCCCACAGGCCGGTCGCCACCTGGGTGGTGTACTTCTTCAGCCCGAACGAGTCGAGCGCCTTGTACAGCGCGCCGAGCAGGATCGCCGCGCCGGTGAAGGTCCACACCGACAGCGGCGCGTACCTGATCCACGACCAGCGCAACTCCGCCAGCGGCCGCTCCGCCGCCGCCTCCACGTCCTGGAGGCGGCGCGCGGCATCCCCAGGGGCGAGGTGCGGCCCCTGGTGCAGCAGGGTACGGCGCAGGGCCTCGGCCTCGTGCCTGCCCAGGGGGTCGAGCACCACCTCGGTCCTGTCGGCCGCGTGCTCTCCCGTGCCCACCTTGACCACCGTCAGGCCGAACACCCTGTTCACCGGGTCGGCGCGCAGATCCACGCTGCGGACGCGGTCGCGGGGGATCGAGCGGTGCTGGCGGGTGGTGATGCCCGAGCGCAGTTCGAGGCGGCCGGGGGTGAGGCGCCAGCGGGTGGCGCGCAGCCTGAGCACGTCGTACGCGACCACGGCGGCGATGATCAGCACCGCCGCCCCGGCACACGCCGCCACCATCCCGCCCATCGCCCAGTCACGCCCCGCCAGAAACCGCACCAGCCCGGCCGTGGCCCCCACCACGATGGCCAGCGACTTGACCCCAGAGGCCCACAAACTCCTCCCCGCCAGCCCCCGCCACTCCACATCCCCGGACGTGTCCCCGTCTCCCAGCCCGACGTGCCCTCCTCCGCTCAGCTCGCCCCGCGCCTGACCCTCTGACCCGGCGTGCGCTCCGGCCGCCGGTTCGCCCTCCGCCCTGTCTCCCGGCCCGGCATGTGCTCCGGTGCTCGGCTCGCCGTGCGCTTTTGGCGCGGCGCCGTACTGTGGCTCGGTCGGGTGTGGGACCTGTGCCCTGGCCGGTGGTGCAGTCTGCGGCCGGGACGGCGGGCCCGCCTGTACTCGGCCTGTCGGTCGGGCGCGTTCGTTCCGATGTGAGGTCACGTCGCGTCCCCCGGCGTCGCCTGGGTCAGGGCGGTCAGGCGTTCGGCCAGGTCGGCCGCCACCTCGTGGTCGAGCGCCTCGATCTTGACGGCACCCGCCGAGGACGCGGTGGTCACCGTGACGTCGGCCAGCCCGAAGAGTCGCTGCACCGGCCCCCGCGCGGTGTCGACCCGCTGGATGCGCGACATCGGCGCCACCCGCCATGTGTGTGTCAGCCACCCCTTGCGCGTGTAGACCGCCTGGTCGGTGACCTCCCACCGTTCCACCCTGTAGGAGGCCCGCGGCCCCACCAGGGCCAGCGCCAGGCAGCCCGCCGCGAACACCGCCACGACGCCCCCCAGCCACATCGGCCGGTCGGTGAAGATCCAGTACGCGGCCGCCGCCGCCCCGGCCACGGGCACCAGGAGGATCAGCCCCTGCACCGTCCACCACGTGATCGCCCGGGGATCGGCCTGGTTGCGCGGCGGGCGCAGCCTGGTCGTGCTCACTGGCCGTCCTCCGCCCTCTTCATCGACCCGGCCACGGCGAGCAGCACGAAGCCGAGCACTCCGATCACGATGGACGCGAACACCTCATATCCCTTCAGAATCGGCAGGACGTTGACCACGAGCAATCCGTGGGCCCAGCGCCACCACCCGAACAGGGTGTTCATCAGGCCGCCCACGCCCTGCGCGAGCAGCAGCCAGCCGAACACCGTCAGCACCGCTTCCATGCCATCCAGCCTCGCCGTGGCACCGGGTGGCCCGCGTCGGCCGTAGGTCTTGGGTGACACCGACTTTGGTCGCTGTCGCCGTACCCCTGACAGGCCTTAACCTCGATGAACGTGACGGAACTGCGGGGAGACGGCGCTCCCACCCACGAATACCGGTGGGCGCTGCCGTCGGTGCTGCTCGGCGATCCGGGTGAGGGCCGCGTGCGGCGCTCGACGCGCGACTGGATCGTCGACACCGTCATGTTCCTGTTCGCCTGCGGCCTGACGTTCCTGTCCCTGATCGAGCTCCAGGACCAGCACCAGCCCGAGCCGCTGCTGGCGGTGGAACAGGTGACGGGGGCGCTGTCGTGCGCGTCCGTGTGGCTGCGGCGCAGGTGGCCGGTCGGGCTCGCGGTGGTGCTGGCCGTGCTCTCGTCCTATCTGGAGCTGGTCGGCGGGGCCTCGGTGGTGGCGCTGTTCACGGTGGCGGTGCACCGGCCGTTCAAGGTCTCGGGGCCGATCACGCTGCTCAACCTCATCACCCTGGCCCCCTATGTCGCGCTGCGGCCCCAGAGCGACCTCGACAGGGGCTGGACGGCGGCGCTCGGCACGGCGATCGTGCTGACCGTGTTCGCTTGGGGGATCGTGGCCAGGGCCAGGCGGCAGCTCGTCTGGTCGCTCAGGCAGCGCGCCGACAGCGCGGCCGAGGAGGCCAAGCGGCTCGAACGCGAGCGCATAGCCAGGGAGATGCACGACGTGCTGGCCCACCGCATCTCGATGCTCAGCCTGCACGCGGGCGCGCTGGAGTTCCGGCCTGACGCGCCCCCCGCGGAGATCGCCAGGGCGGCCGGGGCCATCAGGACCAACGCCCACCTGGCGCTGCAGGACCTGCGTGAGGTGATCGGCGTGCTGCGCCACTCGGCTCCGGCCGGGGACGACGTGGTGCCCGACCGGCCGCAGCCCACCCTCGCCGACCTGCCTGCGCTGGTGGAGGAGTGCAGGCAGGCGGGCATGGTCATACATCTCGACCTGCGGGCCGACGGCGCGCCCGAGGGGCTGGGGCGCAACCTCTACCGCATCGTCCAGGAGGCGCTCACCAACGCGCGCAAGCACGCCGGCGACGTGCCGGTGACCGTCGCCGTCGAGGGGACGCGCGGCAAGGGGTTGTCGGTGGAAGTACGCAACGCGCTGCAGGCGCGGTACGGCTCGCGCATCCCGGGGGCCGGCGCCGGGCTCATCGGGCTGACCGAGCGGGCCGAGCTCGCGGGCGGCAGGCTGGAGCACGGCGCGACGCCTGAGGGCGAGTTCCTGGTACGCGCCTGGCTGCCGTGGCCGGTGGAGGCGACCCAGGAGGACGACGCATGACCCCGATCGGTGGAGGCGGCTCAGGAGGAAGGCGCATGACCCTGGCGGGTGGAGATGACTCGGGAGGACGACGTATGGCCTCGGATGGGCCGATCAAGGTGCTGATCGTGGACGACGACGCGATGGTGCGGGCCGGGCTGTCGATGATCCTCGGCGGCGCGGGCGACATCGAGATCGTCGCGCAGGCGGGCGACGGCGCCGAGGTGCCGCCGCTGGTGGCCGAGCACCGGCCGGACGTGGTGCTGATGGACATCCGCATGCCGGGGATCGACGGGCTGACCGCCACCGAGACGTTGCGCCGCACGGCCGCGCCGCCCGAGGTGGTGGTGCTGACCACCTTCCACGCCGACGCGCAGGTGTTGCGGGCGTTGCGGGCCGGGGCGGCCGGGTTCCTGCTGAAGGACATCGCGCCCGGCGACCTGGTGCGGGCGATCAGGCAGGTGGCCGACGGGGAGCCGATCTTGTCGCCGGTGGTGACGCGGCAGCTCATCACGCACGTGTCCGACGGCGGGGCGGGGGAGCGTACCGAACGGGCCAAGAAGTTGCTCGGCCGGCTCAGCGAGCGGGAGCGGGAGGTGGCCATGGCCGTGGGGCAGGGCAAGTCGAACGCGGAGATCGGGCGGGAGCTGTTCATGAGCGTGCCCACGGTCAAGGCGCACGTCTCGCGGATCCTCACCAAGCTCGGCCTCAACAACCGGGTCCAGGTGGCGCTGCTCGTCTACGACGCCGGTTCGTAGCCGGCGAGCAGCTCCTCCAGGGTCGCCCGGTGCAGCACCAGGTCGTCGGGGTCGTCCGGCATGGGCTGCTCGCCGAAGTGCACCCTGCGCTGCCAGACCCTGGCCATGATGACGCCGTGGCGCAGGGCTGCGTACATCTCGTAGAAGTCCAGGTCGCGTGGCTCGTAGCCGGTCAGCTCGCGGTAGGTGCGGCAGACGTCGGCGCGGCGCATGAAGCCGGGCATGCCGGGCAGGCCCGCACCGGTGGTGAGGTCCTGGAAGAACCGGTGCAGGAAGATCATCCAGGACAGGTCCAGCTCGCGCGGCCCCACGGCGGCCATCTCCCAGTCGAACACCGCGACCGGCGTGAAGTCCCTGAACATGATGTTGCCGATCCTGGCGTCGCCCCAGGAGAGCACGTCGGGCCCGGGAGAGTCCGGCCAGTGCGCCTCCAGCCAGTCGAACGCCCGCTCCAGCAGCGGAATGCGATGCTTGCCGTGCGC
Source organism: Nonomuraea insulae (assembly GCF_042656245.1). Lineage (NCBI taxonomy): Bacteria > Bacillati > Actinomycetota > Actinomycetes > Streptosporangiales > Streptosporangiaceae > Nonomuraea > Nonomuraea insulae. The sequence goes on along the minus strand of NZ_JBHSPA010000080.1, from coordinate 42,782 downwards.
CCACTCGTAGTACGCGCGCTGTCTCTCGACGTGCGCGCGCAGCCCCGGGGTTCCGAACGGGGACAACTCGGTCGGCGTGAACGCGCTCTGGTGCAGCGCCGCCAGGATCCCCACGCTCGAGTCCTGTAAACGGCGCTGGTCGGCGGGGGAGGCATCGTGCAGCCAGCCTCCGAACGTGTATGGCAGCACGTCCGGCGGCACCTCCCCGTCCGCCCGCTCCATGACGAAGAACGGCGAGCCGAGCGGCCCGGGATCCGGCTCGAACCACAGGGCCCGCGGCGCTGGGATTCCAGCTTTTTCCCTGGCCAGCCGCATTATCTCGAACTGCGCCCCGAGATCGTAGGCAGGGAAAACGGGAACGGCTTCCACCGCTGGTGCGAGCCTGGCTACGCAGCGCGTACTGCCGGCCTCCCAGGTCGCGGTGAAGAACAGGGTCTCGCTTGACAGGCCGTTTTCCGACGGTCTGGACATCTCGGACACGGTGACGCTCCCGCCGATCCTGCCCCGGAGCCAGACGGCGGTGCGTTCCCGCAGTTCTTCCAGGTCACGCGTGGAGGTGCGCATCGGCTCTGTCACGGTGGGCCTCCCGGCTGGACATGTGCCCTTCGACAGTCGTATACCGCCTAGCAAGCGCTTGTCCATATAGAGACGCTCGTTACGGTCAGGTACGCAACAGCCGTACCCTTGTCTGAAAGGGCATGTCACGAAGGGACAAGTGGGATGAGTTCAGCGGGTGAAGGCCTGGCTCGCCCGCTTCCCGAGCAGGTGCGGCTCAACGTGGTCGATCTGGCCTCTCAGGTCCTCGGAACGATGCCCGCTGTCTCCATACCGCCGCCCCTGCGCGGCATCGCCAAGTTCGACCCCCGTAAACGGGCCAAACTCGGCAGTGCCCCCATAGCGGCGCAGCTCGAGAACGACAAGAAGTTCCGCGAACTGGTCGCCGAGTCCGTGGCGGCCGGCTGGCCGGAGCTGGTCACGGCGCTGGCGGAGGGCAACGTGCCCCCGGCGGCCGACCCCGTGCTGGTGGCCGCGGCGGCATACCTCACCAGGCCCCCGGGCTGGGCGGAGATGATCGAGACCGCCCGCACCGACCTGGAGCAGGCGGCGGTGGCGGCCGAGGGCACCGAGCGCGAAGAGGTGGTGACCCGGCTGCGCGAGCAACTCGCCGCGCAGAAGAGCTCCGCCAAGGAGGAGGCCGACCGGCTGCGCGAGCAGATCAAGTCGGCCCGCGCGGAGAACTCCGACCTGCGCCGCAAGCTGCACGACGCCCGTGAGCGGGCCAAGGCCGCGGCGCGGCGCTCCGAGGAGATGGAGCACGTCGCCGAGGAGGCCAGGACGGCCGCCACGGTCGCGGGCAGCGCCGGCGAGTCCGAGCTGCGGCGGCTGCGCGAGCGGCTGGCCGACGTGGAGAAACAGCTCGAAGCCTCGCGCCGGGCCGCCCGCGAGGGCAGGAGCATCGAGGACGCCCGCGTCCGGGTGCTGCTCGACGCGCTGCAGGACGCCTCGGCCGGGCTGCGCCGCGAGCTGGCCCTGCCCACCACGATCAGCCGACCCGCCGACTCGGTCGCGGCGGTCACCGGCGAGCGACCCGGAGTGCGCGGGGTGCCCGCGCGGGCCCTGGCCGACGACGACCCGCAACTGCTCGACCAGCTCCTGGCGCTGCCCCAGGTGCACCTGATCATCGACGGCTACAACGTCACCAAGACCGGCTACGGCACCCACACGCTCGCCGACCAGCGCACGCGTCTCATGACCGGGCTCGGCGGGCTCGTGGCGCAGACCAGGGTCGAGGTGACCGTGGTGTTCGACGGCGCCGAGCTCAACGCCCCCGTGCAGGTGGTGGCGCCGCGCGGGGTGCGGGTGTTGTTCAGCGCGCCGGGGGAGATCGCCGACGACCTCATCCGCCAGCTCGTACGCGCTGAGCCACCCGGCCGGGCCATCGCCGTGGTGTCGTCGGACCGCGAGGTCGCCGAGTCGGTCAGGCGCATGGGAGCCAGACCCGTTCCGTCGGCTTTGCTGCTGCGCCGGTTGGGTCGCGCGTAGGTTACGAATTGCCGCGTTTGGGTCATGGCCCACCCGCCACTTCTGTACTATTTCGCCCCAGATGTAATCCCATGGAGGCGATACAGTGAGGTTTGGCCGGGTGCCGGTGGCCACGGGTCTCATGTTCGGGCTGGTGCTGATCCCGATGGGAGCGGCGGTCGCCGATCCCAAACCCACTCTCGGCCAAGCCAAGGCCAAGCTCGACAAGCTCAACGACAAGGCCGACAAGGTCGTCGACCGGTACAACACGGCGACAGAGCGCTACAAGAAGGCCAAGTCCACCTACACCACGCTGAACGACAGCTACAAGCGCAAGCTGGCGACCGTTGAGGACCTGCGCGCTCAGGTGATCGGCATGGCCGTCGACAGCTACAAGCTCGGCGAGGACGTGACCTCCTGGCCCGGCATCCTCGGCTCGCAGAACCCCCAGGGCATGCTGACGGGGCTGGCGGTGGCCGGCCAGGTGCAGCAGGAGCGGGCCCGGAAGCTGGCGGCCTTCAACCAGGCGAACCGGGGGCTGAAGGCCGACCGCGACAAGGCGCAGGACGCCCTGCGGGGCGCCGACAAGGAGCGGGACTCCGTCCAGAAGGAGCGCTCCGACATCCTCAAGCTGGTCGAGCAGCAGAAGAAACTGCTGAAGAAGCTCGGGGCCTACAACGCCGGCAACCCGAACAGCGTGGGCCTCAAATACACCGGCGCGGCCTCGGGGAACGCGGCCGCGGTGCTGCGGTTCGCCTACGCGCAGGTGGGCAAGCCGTACATATTCGGCGGGACGGGTCCTGGCGGCTTCGACTGCTCGGGGCTGACGCAGGCGGCCTGGGCGGCGGCTGGGGTCTCGCTGCCGCGTACGACGTGGTCGCAGTGGGCCTGGGGGGCCAGCCGCAAGGTGAGCATGGACGCCCTGCAGCCCGGGGACCTGATTTTCAGTAATGGGCTCGGACACGTCAGCATTTATGCGGGCAATGGGAATATCGTCCATGCGCCGCAGACCGGCGACGTCGTCAAGGTCGTAAAACTGTCCGCCTACGGGGGCGGTCTCGTCGGCGCGATCCGTCCGTGACTTTTCTCCCTTAGTTCGACTGCGGTGGGTGGCCTGTCCACCGACCGCTCCGGCTGACCGCCGTCCAGGACTGACCCGCGCACCTTTACGCGCTGCCATGGCCGGTAACCCGCCGCACTTCGCCTGACGGCCCTCCAGGAAACGCCCTGACCCGCGTTTGGCGCCATCCTTTACGCCGTGACTGGTCGGCCACCCGCCGCACTCCGCTGACGGCCCTCCAGGAAACGTCTTAGCCCCATCCTTTACGCGCTGCCACGGCCAACCACCCGCCGCACTCCGCCTGATGGCCCTCCAGGAAACGCCCTCTGACCATTCAGTGGCGAGCCGCCGTTACGCGAGCCCGAGTTGCCCGACTTCCGTGGTTCAAGCGTTCGCCGCCATGCCCGCCGTTTCGGTCTCTGCCGGCGGGGATTTCGGCTGCCGGACGGCTGTGTTGTTTGTCACCAAAGGTTTCGGTCATGCCGGTTGGTCGGGTGTAAGCGCTTTTGCGCAGGTCAAAGCCCTTCCGTGAAGCTCCGGAATCGACCATCTTCGTGACTACTACGTCACCTCGTAGGCCATCGCGATGTGATCGCGAGAGCGCTCCCCGGCGCGGGTGGTCGCGTTTCAGATGTGACGTTTGGGGCGCGAGTGATGATTGGGACCTGACAACAGCCGCTGTGTCCAAGTGTGAGCAGGGTCACATTTCAATAACGGAACCTGGTGCTCCAGCAGGGGTTCGGCATTTGACCGACACCACTATCTGATCTTTACAACCGGGTTCACCCTTTGCCGATCCTTGACCGTTCGGCGTAGCTTCTGGCGTCGTCGCGGTGAACAAGCCATGTCGCTGCGAACCGGCATCGGTCCCTCCCGATGCGAGACAGATAAATATCCGCCGGTCGCTCCCGATATCCCCATATCGCAGACAAATCGGGGCTTGCGACCTGCCGAATCCGTGCAGCCAGGAGGCACGGAGCCGGGGACCCAGCGATCCCATGTTTCCCCAGGGATCAGGGGTGAATCGGCGCGCCAATCGCGCCGTAGGGCGACTTCCAGGCCCGAATCCGTCAGCTAACCCGGTAGGCGTTCGTGGAAGACACAAGGAGAAATCCTGTCTAACTCCCTGCAGAACCCCCGCCTGTCCCGCCTTGCCCTGAGTGGCGTTGCACTCACGATGACCGTGACGGCCGGAGGTCTCGTCCTCCATGCCCCCACGGCTCAAGCGGCGACGACGAGCGCATCGGCCGGCACGACGACGGTGAAGGCGGCTACCACCGCCCTGACCTCGGCGAAGTCGGTCACGACGGCCCAGAGAAAGGCCGCCAAAGCCGCTCGGCAGAAATCGAAGGCCCGCACGGCCGTCGCCGTGGCCAAGGATCAGATCGGTGACCCGTATCGATACGGGGGCACAGGACCTGGTTCGTTTGACTGCTCCGGACTCGTCCAGTTCGCCTGGAAGAGGGCCGGGGTGAAACTCCCGCGCGTGGCGAGCAGCCAGTTCGCCCGTATCAGGCACAAGATCTCCTGGCGCAAACTGAAGCCAGGTGACCTGATGTTCTTCAGCGGGTTGGGCCACGTGGGCATGTACGTCGGCAAGGGCAAGATGATCCATTCGCCGCGGACAGGCGAACGGGTGCGCATAGACAAGCTGGGCGGATGGCGCAGGTCGTCGTTCGTCGGCGCGGTCCGTCCCGGCATGTGAACAAGCCCCGTCCGGATTCTCTGGAGACTTTCCTGAGTTCGGACGGGGCTTTCGCATGTGAGGCGCAGGCTCCGCCCGTGAGGCGCAGATTTCGCCCGTGGGGCGCAGGCTTCGCCCGTGGGGCGCAGATTTCGCCCGTGGGGCGCGGGCTTCGCCCGTCAGGTACAGACTTGCGCAGGTCGGGCGCAGATTTCGCCCGTGGGGCGCGGGCTTCGCCCGTGGGGCGCAGATTTCGCCCGTGGGGCGCAGATTTCGCCCGTGGGGCGCGGGCTTCGCCCGTCAGGTACAGACTTGCGCAGGTCGGGCGCAGGTTTCGCCCGTGGGGCGCAGGCTGGCGCATGTCGGGCACGGGATTGGCCGACTACCATCAGGCAGCGTGTCCGAGCAGGTGAGCCGACGCGCGGCGGTGACCGCCCTGCTGCTCCTCGCCTTCGCCCCCGCCAGCGCCCCCGGCATCCCCGCCCTCCCCCCGGAGTTGCGTGGCCTGTGGCCAGGAGGCCCCACGATCGTCTCTCACGGCCGGCGCTCCGTCGTCGTGGGCCACGGCGCGGGCTCACTCGGCGAACTGGCCGACAGGGCCGACAGGGCCGGGCTGCGCGTCTCGCAGGTGCTGGGCAGGCCCGTACGAGCCCTGATCGTCGTACCGGAGTCGGCAGGCGAGGCCGCCCGGCTGGCCCGCGCGGACCGGCTCGACGGTCTGGCGGCGCTGGCCGACGGCGGGCGCGTGATCGTCGTGCCCGAGACGTTCGCCACCCTCACCTCCACGGGGAAGGACGTCGTCCTCACCCACGAGCTCACCCATGTCGCGGCCGGTACCGACCACCTCCCCGTCTGGCTCTACGAGGGATTCGCCGACTATGTCGGCTACCGGGACGCAGGGCTGCCCCTGGCGAGCGCCGCCGCCGAACTCGCCGCCGAGATACAGGCCGGACGCTTGCCCAGCGCTTTGCCCGGCCCTGAGGCTTTCGTGGCGGACGGGCGGGACCCGGGCCGGCTGGCGCGTGCGTACCAGGAGGCGTGGCTCGCGTGTCGTTTCCTCGCTGACCGGTTCGGTGAGGGGACCCTGGTGAGGCTCTACCGTGAAGCCCAGGTGGCCGGCGTCGAAAAGGCACTCGCCTCCCTGGGACTCTCCGTCGCCACGCTGACGGAAAGGTGGCGCGCGTACGTACGGGATCGGCTCGTGTGAAGTGCGTACGGGATCAGCTCGTGTGAAGGGGAGGCGGATGAGCGAACAACTGGACGCGGACGACCCTCAAGAGGGCGGAACGGCCACCGCGGCGCGGTCCGGCCGGGGTGCGACGGAGCCCGATGGGGAGGCGCCCGTGGGGAGAAGCGGGCCGAGACGGCAGGCCGCCGTCGCGCTGGTGCTGCTCGGCCTGGCCATCCTGGCCGTGGCCGTCTTCAGCACCCCGTGGGACGTGCTGACGGGCGGCCCGCCGGATCCGGCCCGCGACTTCAGCGCCACGCAGATCGCCAGGGCGGAGGCGTTCGACGTGGCCACGAGCCTGCCGAGCTACCTCTCGCTGGCGCTCACGATCATCTTCGCCGGGCTCCTGGTCGCCACCCCGTTCGGGGCCAAGGTGCTGGGGGTGCTCAGGGGCCCGCGGTGGCTGCGGGTGATCCTCGGCGTCGTGGTGATCACCGCGATCGTCGAGCTGGTCAGGTGGCCTCTGGGTGTCTGGTTCGAGACGATCATGCGGGACTACGGCCTGTCCACCCAGGACTGGGCCGGCTGGGCGGGGGACCGGCTGAAGAACCTGGGCGTGGAGGCGTTCCTGCTCTGCGTGATGCTGCTGGCCCTCGTGGCGCTGGCCCGCAAGGTCAGGCGCTGGTGGATCCCCGCCTCGCTGGGCGCGTTCGCGCTGACGATCGTGGCCTCGTTCGTGTATCCCGTGGTCTTCGAGCCGATGTTCAACGACTTCACCTCGATGCCGCGGGGCTCGCTGCGCGCGAACCTGCTGGAGATGGCCGAGCGCGACGGGGTGCCGGTCGAGGACGTGCTGGTGGCCGACGCCTCACGGCGGACGACGGCGCTCAACGCGTATGTGTCCGGCTTCGGCGCCACCCGCCGCATCGTCGTCTACGACACACTGCTCCGGGCCCCGCCGCGGGAGGTCGAGCTGGTCGTGGCGCATGAGCTGGGCCACGCCAAGCATGACGACGTCCTGTACGGCACGCTCGTCGGCGGCCTGGCCGCCGGGCTGGGCGCGATCCTGCTGTTCCTCGTGTTCGACCCGCTACGACGGCGCGTGGGCGTCACCTCGATCACCGATCCGCGGGCGGTCGGCGCGATCATGGGCCTGATGACCGTCGGCTCACTGATCATCGGCCCCGCCCAGAACCTGATCAGCCGGCACATCGAGGCCAGGGCCGACGTGCACGCGCTCGACCTCACGAAGGACCCGGGCACGTTCATCGCGATGCAGAAACGGCTCGCCGTAACCAATATTTCCGACTTGTCGCCGGATGCGGTGGAATATGTGCTCTATGCCTCCCATCCTTCCAGCCCTGAGCGCATCGCCATGGCCCGCTCATGGGCCAAGCTGAACGGCATCCCCGAGCCGTGATCAAGGTGCTGTTCGTCACGAACGACTTCCCACCCAGGCCGGGCGGCATCCAGTCGTTCGTGCACGGGCTCGCGCTGCGCACGCCGGGCGTGGTGGTGTACGCCCCCGCCTGGCCGGGCAGCGCGGAGTTCGACCGGCGGCAGCCGTACCGGATCGTGCGGCATCCGACGCGGCTCATGCTGCCCACTCCAGCCGTCGCGCGGACGGCGGCCGGGCTGGTGGCCGAGCACGGCGCTCACACCGTCGTGTTCGGCGCGGCGGCGCCGCTCGGCCTGCTCGCCCCGCGCCTGCGGCGGGCGGGCGCGCGGCGGGTGGTGATGCTCACCCACGGCCACGAGGCGTCGTGGGCGAGCGCGCCGGGCTTCCGCGCGGTGTTGCGCAGGATCGGCGAGAACGCCGACGTGGTGACGTATCTGGGCGAGTACACGCGCGAGCGGCTGGCCGCCGCCATCCCGGCCGGCAAGCTCGTACGGCTCGCGCCCGGCGTGGACGTCGGGCAGTTCCACCCCCGCACGCCCTCGCGGAATCTCAAGGCCGACCTGGGCCTGTCCGACAGGCCGGTGGTCGTGTGCGTGTCGCGCCTGGTGCCGCGCAAGGGCCAGGACCAGCTCATCGCGGCCTGGCCCGAGGTCCTGCGCTCGGTGCCGGACGCGGTGCTGCTGCTGGTGGGCGGCGGCCCGTACCGGAAGACGCTGGAGCGGCTGGCGGGCGGGCGGGAGTCGATCAGGTTCGCCGGGACGGTGCCGGCGGCGAGCCTGCCCGGCTACTACGCGGCGGGCGACGTGTTCGCGATGCCGTGCCGTACCCGGCTGAACGGGGTGGACGTGGAGGGGCTCGGGATCGTGTTCCTGGAGGCGTCCGCGACCGGGCTGCCGGTGGTGGCGGGCGCGTCCGGCGGCGCGCCCGACGCGGTGCGGCACGGCGAGACCGGGCTGGTGGTGAACGGCGAGGACGCCGGCGAGGTGGCGCAGGCCATCGTCGAACTGCTGACCGACGCGGAGAAGGCGCGCAAGATGGGCGCGGGCGGCCGCGACTGGGTCGCCCGCGAATGGGCGTGGGAGCAGGTGGCCGCCCGCTTTCACGCCCTGCTCTAGCCGGAGGAGCGGACGAGCCGCGCGACGAAGCCCGCTAGGGCCGGCGATGGTGCTACCGGCAGGCGAAGCCCACTAGGGCCGGTGATAGTGCTACCGGTAGGCGAAGCCCACTACGGCCGGCGATAGTACTACCGGCGGGCGGAGCGCGCTCCAGCGTAACCGTTCGGAACGACCCGGACGGAGCCGCGACGTTTCGGACGCTCATCGCACGTCTTCCCGTCGCCTGCCGTCGCGGACATAGCCTGGCGCCATGAGCTCGATGCGGCGCAGTGCCGCAGAAGCCGCGGGTTTAGTCTGGCGCGCCGGCCCGGTCCGGGCGGTGTGCCACGCATGCGTCACCCTGGTCCAGGCCGGACTGCCCGTCGCGGTCGCCTGGCTCACCAAACTCATCCTCGACGACCTGGTCCGCGGGGCCCCGGTGGGCGAGCTGACGGTCCTGCTCGTCCTCATGGTGGCCGTCGGCGTCGCGATGGCCGTGCTGCCGCAGGTCGGCACGTACGTCGGGGCCCAGATGGGCAGGCAGGTCTCCCTGTACGCCCTCGACCGGCTCTACCTCGCGATGGAGCGCTTCGTCGGCCTCGCCCCCTTCGAGGCCCCGGCCTTCCTCGACCGCCTACGGCTCGCATCGCAGGGCGGCCAGCTGGCCAGAACCCTCATCAGCACCGCCTTCGAGCTGGGCAGGGCCGTCCTGACGCTCGGCGGCTTCATCACCTCGGTCGTCGTGATCTCCCCGGTGATGGCCGGAGTCGTGCTGGTCGCGGGCATCCCGGCGCTGGTCGCGCAGGTGGCGCTGGCCAGGCGGCGGGCCAAGCTGATGCTGGACATCGCCCCCTCGCAGCGCCGCGAGTTCTCCTACTCCCACCTGCTCACCAGCGTCGAGGCGGCCAAGGAGATCCGGCTGTTCGGCCTGGGGGCGTTCCTGCGCCGCCGCATGCTCGCCGAGCGCGAGAGCGCCAACGTCGCGGAGCGGACCATGGAGCGCGGCGAACTGTCCATCCAGATCGGCCTCGAACTGCTCGGCGCCCTCATCGCCGGCGGCGGGCTGGCGTGGGCGGTGCTCGCGGCCCGGTCGGGCGCGATCACGATCGGCGACGTGTCGATGTTCATCGCCGCCGTGGCGGGGCTGCAGGGTGGGATGTCGTCGCTGGTCCACGGCCTGGCGGGCACCCACCAGTGGCTGCTGATGTTCGGCCACTACGCCGACGTCGTGCACGCCGAGCCCGACCTGCCCGTGGCCGCCTCGCCCGTCCCGGCCGGGCCGCTGGGCACCGGCATCGAACTGCGCGACGTGTGGTTCCGCTACGCCGACGACCTGCCCTGGGTGCTGCGCGGGATCACGCTCACCCTCCCGTACGGGCAGGCCATCGCCGTCGTCGGGCTCAACGGCGCCGGCAAGAGCACCCTGGCGAAGCTGCTGTGCCGCTTCTACGACCCCGTGCGCGGGTCGATCCACTGGGACGGCGTGGACCTGCGCGACCTGGACCCGGCCGAGTTGCGCACCCGGCTCGGCGTGGTGTTCCAGGACCACATGACCTACGACATGAGCGCCCGCGACAACATCGCCGTCGGCGACCTGACCGCGATGGACGACCTCGACCGCATCCGCGCCGCCGCGGCCCACGCCGGCGTGGACGAGACCATCGCCGAGCTGCCCGACGGCTACGACACGGCCCTGACCAGGATGTTCTTCCTGTCGCTCAAGTCGTCCAAGCGGCCGTCGACCGGGGTGGTGCTGTCGGGCGGGCAGTGGCAGCGGGTGGCGCTGGCCAGGGCGTTCCTCCGGGAACACGCCGACTTCATGATCCTCGACGAGCCCAGCTCGGGCCTGGACCCTGAGGCCGAGCACGACGTGCATCTGCGCATGCGCCGCTACCGCACCGACCGGACCAGCCTGCTGATCTCCCACCGGCTCAGCGCGGTGCGGGAGGCGGATGTGATCGCGGTGCTGGAGGATGGGACGATCGTGGAGCTGGGCGGCCATGAGGAGCTGATGGCGGCCGACGGGCTGTACGCGCGCATGTTCCGCGTCCAGGCCAGCGGCTACCAGGACGGCGCGCCGCCCCTCAGCCCAGGGACCGCCCGCGGCCCGCAGGCCCATCCGTGAGGCGCCTCAGCCAGTAAGGAGCAGCTTACGCCCGCAGGCGTGGGGCGCCTCAGCCAGTAAAGGAGCAGCTCCCGCCCGCAGGCGTGAGGAGTCTCAGCCGGTGAGGAGCAGTTCACGCCGGCGCAGGACCTCGCGGGGGCTGTTCCAGCCGAGCACGGCCGTCACCCGGCCGCCGCGCAGGTAACGGGCCGTGAACCGGCCGCCGTTCCCGCCTTCGGTCAGTTCGGCGTCGGCGCCGTCGGGTGTGCCGTAGACCTGGAGCTTGACGTCGTACTGGTCGCTCCAGAAGTACGGCGTGACGGACAGGGGCCGGGGATCGCCCAGGATCGTCCTGGCCACGGCCCTGCCCTGGTCAGTGGCGTTCGTACGGTGCTCGAAGCGGGCCCCGTCCCACCGGTCACCGTCCCACCGGTCACTGTCCCACCGCGCCACGTCCCCGGCCGCGTACACCCCGGGCGCGGCCCGCCCGAAACCGTCGCACAACACGCCGTCGCCCACCGGCACCCCCGACCCGGCCAGCCAGCCGGTGGCCGGGACGGACCCGATCGCGACCAGCACCACCTCGGCCCCGGCCACGCTCCCGTCGTCCAGCTCCACCCCGGTCACCCGCCCGCCCGACGACGTCAGGCCGCCTGCCGTGACGCCGGTGCGCAGCCGTACACCGTGCTCGCGGTGCAGGGCGGCGACCCGCGCACCCACCGCCATCCCCAGCGGCCCGGCCAGCGGCACCGGACCCGGCTCCACGACCGTCACCTCCGCGCCCATCCCGCGGGCCACGCCCGCCACCTCGGTGCCCAGGAAGCCGCCGCCGATCACCACCAGCCGGGGCCGCCCGAGCAGCGCGGCCCGCAGCCGCACCGCGTCGCCGAGCGTCCGCAACACCTGCACGCCCGCCACCCCTTCCATGTACCGGGGCCGCCGCGCCCGCACCCCGGTGGCGATCACCACCGTGTCGTACGGCACCTGCTCGCCATCGCCGATCCCGACCACCCGCCGCTCCAGATCCAGCGAGGTGGCGGCCCGGCCGGTGAGCAATTCGGCACCCAGCTCGCCGGCGGACGGCCGCAGCAGCACCCGGTCCGGCTCCCACGCCCCCGACAACACCTGCTTCGACAGCGGCGGACGGTCATAGGGCGGGTGGGCCTCATCCCCGACGAGCGTCAGACGCCCGTCGAACCCGCCCTCGCGCAGCGTCTCCGCCACGGTCAGCCCGGCGACGGACGCCCCGACGATCACGACCCGGCGCCCTGCCCCGCTCACGGGCGCACCCGGATGGCCCTGGCCGGGCATCTGACGGCCGCCTCGCGGACCGCCTCCGCGAGCCCGTCCGGCGGTGTGGCGTCCAGCACCACCACGACACCGTCCTCCTCGCGCTGGTCGAAGACCTCCGGCGCGGCCAGCACACACTGCCCGCCGCTCACGCAGGCCTCCACGTCGACCTCGATCCTCATCTCCGAACCCCTCCTCACCAGGTCACGGGCAGCGCGTGCAGCCCGAACATGATCCCGTCGGTCTTGAACGGCAGCTCCTCAAGAGCGGACGCCAGCCGCAGGTCCGGCACCCGGCCGAAGAGCGTGTCGAAGACGATCTCCAGCTCCATCCGGGCCAGGTTCTGCCCCAGGCACTGATGGATGCCGTAGCCGAAGGCGACGTGGTGGGCGGCGTCGCGGCGCACGTCCAGCTCGTCCGGCCGGTCGAAGGCGGCCGGGTCGCGGTCGGCCGCCGCACCGAGGCTGAGCACGCTCTCACCCGCCCTGATGCGCACGCCGCCGACCTCGATGTCGCCGGTGGCCACCCGGGCGGTGACCAGGTCGGCGACGCTGAAGTAACGCAGCAGCTCATCCACCGCGTTCCTGGTCAGGGCCGGGTCCCGGCGGAGCTCGGCGAGCTGGTCAGGGTGTTCGAGCAGCGCGACCGTGCCCAGGGCGATCATGTTCGCCGTGGTCTCGTGGCCCGCGATCAGCAGCCCGGACGCCAGGCTCACCATCTGCTCGCGGTCGTAGACGCCCGCCTCGACGTACTTGGCGATCAGCCGGCCGAGCAGGTCCTCGCCGTCCGGCCGCTCCCTCTTCGCGGTGACGAGCCCGTCCAGGTACGTCATCAGCCCCACGAACGCCTCCGTGCTCTCCCGCGGGTCGCTGCCACGGGAGAGGATCAGCCGGGTACGCCGCTGGAAGTCGTCCCTGTCCTCGTACGGCACGCCGAGCAGCTCGCAGATCACCAGCGAGGGAACCGGCAGCGCCAGCGCCTCCACCAGGTCCGCCGGCTTCGGCCCGGCCAGCATGGCCTCGACGTGCTCGGTCACGATGGCCCGCACGCGCGGGCGCATCGTCTCCACCCGCCTGACCGTGAACTCCCCGGCCACGAACTGCCGGTGCATGGTGTGCTCGGGCCGGTCCATCCCGCCGTACGACGGTTTGACCCGGGCCTTGCCGAGCGCCCGCTGCGCCGCCGGGAACACGACGGGGAAGTCGGGGCGGGTGCGGTCGGAGCTGATGTGCGGGTCGCTGAGCACCTGCCTGACCTCCTCATATCCGGCGACCAGCCAGGCGGGCCGCCCGGAGGCCAGCTCGTGCCGGGAGACGGGCGGGAGGTCCTTGTACTGCTCCGGCGGGGCGAAAGGGCAGGTCCTGCGCCACGGGAACGTGTCGTCGGCCATGAATCCTCCTAAGTGGATGATTTCTTCCGCTTCGACTGTACGCCGATACGGAGGAATTCGTCCAGTTATGCTGGTCGACGACGGAGAGGGGTGCATGAGCATGAGGGCCGACGCGCGGCGCAACCGCGACCAGATCCTCGCGGCCGCCAGGAAGATCTACCTGGCGGAGGGCTTCACGGTGCCGATGGACGAGATCGCCCGCGCCGCCGGGGTGGGGGTGGGCACCCTCTACCGGCGCTTCCCCGACCGCGACGCGCTGCTCAGAGGGCTGGCCATCGACGCCATCCAGCAGGTGACGGCGCTGGGGGAGATCGCCTGGCAGGAGGAGCGGGACGCGTGGAGCGCGCTGCGCCGCTTCGTCCACGAGGGCAGCGAGCTGAACAGGGTGGTGGCGGCGGTGCGACCGCACCTGATCGACGCGGTGCCCGACGACGAGGAGCTGTTCCAGGCCGGGGTGGCCTGGTTCGAGCTGCTGTCGAGGATGGTGGTGGCGGCGCAGGAGGCGGGCGACATGCGCGGGGACGTGGCCCCTGGCGACGTGCTGCTGATGCTCAACCTGCTGACCCGGCCGCTGGCGGGGCTGCCGGCCGAGCTGGGGGCCGGGTTGCCGGATCGTTTCTCGGACGTGATGTTCGACGGGCTGCGAGCGGACTCCCCGACCCCGCTGTCCGGCGCGCCGATCACGCGATGGTGGGCGTGAGGAGGACCAGGCCCGGCCCGCCGGCCGCAGCGGGTCAGGGCGGGCGCGCCGATCATCGGGCCCGTCGGGTCGTGCGGGACGGCCGGTCGTACTGGTGGTCTGTCAGCCGCCGCCAAGGGAAACGATCTCGCGTGGAATTTCTCTCATGGCCGGCACGCTGGGAGGTGACGTAGATGTGAGATTCAAGTGACCAGGTTGTGAGGAGTGTCACATGAGGATCGGGGAGCTGTCCCGCGAGACGGGAGTCGGCCCGAGGCTGCTGCGCTACTACGAGGAGCAGGAGTTGCTGACCTCCTACCGCGCCGACGGCGGCCACCGCCACTACGACCGGGAGGCCCCGGTCGTCGTACGCCGCATCCGCACGCTCCTTGCCGCCGGCCTGCCGACGAGGGTCATCAGGGACGTGCTTCCCTGCGTGTCGGGATCGGGCGACATCCTCGACGCCTGCACCCTCGGCCACCTGCGGCAGCGGCTCACGGGCCTGGAGGAGCAGCTGGCCGGGCTCCAGGCCACGCGCGAGATCCTGGCCGGCATCGTCACGGCCACCGAGCGGTCAGGCGCTCCCGCGGCGGTCTGACCCAAGGCCGGGCCGCTCTACGATCGCGAATCGTAGAGCTCGTCGATCTCCTTCGTGAAGTCCCGCATCACCACGTTGCGCTTGACCTTGAGCGTGGGCGTGAGGTGCCCGCTCTCCTCGGTGATGTCGGTGTCCAGGATCGTGAACTTCTTGATCTGCTCGGCCTTGGACACCGACAGGTTCGCCCGGTCCACCGCCGTCTGGATCTCCGCGCGGATCTTGGGGTCGGACCGCAGCTCCGCGACGGTCGAGCCGGCCGGCACGGCCTCCGGGTCGAGCGTGATCAGGGCCCCGACGAACGGCCGCCCGTCACCGACGATCATGGCCTGGGAGATCAGCGGGTGCGCCCGCAACGCGTCTTCCAGCGGCCCCGGCGCCACGTTCTTGCCCGCCGCCGTCACCAGGATCTCCTTCTTGCGCCCGGTGATCCGCAGGTAGCCGTCAGAGTCCAGTTCGCCGACGTCGCCGGTGTGGAACCAGCCCTCGGAGTCGATCACGTCGTCCGTGGCGGCGTCGTTCTTCCAGTAGCCGAGGAAGACATTCCTGCCCTTGGCCAGGATCTCCCCGTCGTCGCCGATGCGCAGCGTGACGCCGGGCAGCGGCTTGCCGACGGTGCCGATCTTGTTGGCGCCCGGCATGTTGACCGAGACCGGGGCCGAGGTCTCGGTCAGGCCGTAGCCCTCGAAGACCTCGATGCCGACGCCCCTGAAGAAGTGGCCGAGCCGGTCGCCCAGCGCCGAGCCGCCGCACACCGAGGCCGAGAGCCGGCCGCCGGTGGCCGCGCGCAGCTTGGAGTAGACGAGCCGGTCGAACACGGCCCGCCGCAGCCGCAGCCCGAGGGGCGCGCCTCCCGCGCTCTCCGCCTTGCTCCAGGCCACCGCCACGTCCACCGCGCTGGCGAAGATCTTGCCCTTGCCGCCCGAGATGGCCTTCTGCTCGGCGCTGTTGTAGACCTTCTCGAACACCCGGGGCACGCCCAGCAGGAACGTCGGCTTGAAGTCCTGCAGGTCGGGGGCGACGTTCTTCATGTTCGGGGTGTGCGCCATGACCGCGCCCGCCTCGATCAGCACCACCTGGATCATCCGCGCGAAGATGTGCGCCAGCGGCAGGAACAGCAGCGCGGCCGGGTCCTTGCGGGCGAACAGCGGCTCCAGCGGCCCCCGCAGCACGTTGAGCGCGGTGAACAGCAGGTTGTCGTGGGTGATCCGGCAGCCCTTGGGTCGGCCCGTGGTGCCGGAGGTGTAGACGATCGTGGCCAGGTCGGAGGAGGTCACGCGCTGCCTGCGCTCGTCCACCTCGGAGCCGGTGACCGCGCCCGTCTCCAGCGCGCCGTCCACCCGCCAGAGCGCCTTCAGCTCGGGCGCCGCCTCCTTCACGGCCTCCTCGTGCGCGTCCAGCTCCACGAACGCGGCCTTGGCCTCGCTGTCGTGCAGGATCCACCTGACCTGCTCGACCGAGGAGGTCTCGTAGACCGGCACGGTCACCGCGCCGACGGACCAGATGGCGTAGTCGATGAGCGTCCACTCGTAACGCGTGCGGGACATGAGCGCGACCCTGTCGCCCTGCTCGACACCCGCCGCGATCAGTCCCTTGGCGATCTCGACCACCTGGTCGCGGAACTCGGCCGCGGTGACGAGGGGCCAGCCGGAGCCGATCTTGCGGCGCATCACCACGGCGCCTGGCTCCTGCTCCGCCCGCCGGAAGACGGTGTCGGCCAGGCCCGCGGAGGCCGGCACATCCACCAGGACGGGGACGCTGTACTCGCGCACGAACTCAACTCCTCTTGGGGGACCGCCTGGACGTTACCCTCTCAAGTTACGCGCCGGTAGCTCCGTCATTGAGGTGTGATGGAGGGCATTTCTCACGCTAGCAGTCGGCACCCGTAGAGTTTCCCCCATGAGGGTCCATGTAGTCAGCGACGTCCACGGAAGGGCCGACGCGCTGGCCACGGCGGGTGACGGGGCCGACGCGCTGATCTGCCTGGGCGACCTGATCCTGTTCGTCGACTACGACGACCACGCGCAGGGCATCTTCGCCGACCTGTTCGGCGAGGACAACGCCAGGGAGTTCATCGCGCTGCGCACGGTCAAGCGCTTCGACGAGGCCAGGGCCATGTCGGCGCGGTTGTGGGCGACGCTGGAGGGCGATCCGCGCGAGCACATCGAGCGCAACGTACGCGCCCAGTACGCGTCCCTGTTCGCCGCCATGCCGGCCCCCGCCTACCTCACCTACGGCAACGTCGACATCCCGCGGCTGTGGGCCGACTACCTCGGGCCGGGCCACCGGGTCCTCGACGGTGAGGTGGCCGAGATCGGCGGCCTGCGGTTCGGGTTCGTGGGCGGCGGGCTCAAGACCCCTTACCGCACCCCGCACGAGATCACCGACGAGGAATACGCGACCAAGGTCGAGGCCGTCGGCGCGGTCGACGTGCTGTGCTGCCACATCCCGCCCGCCCTGCCCGAGTTGCTGTACGACGTGGTGGCCCGGAGGTTCGAGCGTGGCAGCGAGGCCACCCTGGAGGCGATCAGGCGTACACAGCCGCGCTACGCCCTGTTCGGCCACGTGCACAATCCTCTCCACGCGCGCGCCCGCGTGGGCCGTACCGAATGTGTGAACGTGGGTCATTTCCGGGGAAAGGGCGTCCCGTACGTCCTCGAATGGTGATCTGAGCAGCCCGTCCGGGGGTCCGCCGCAAGAGGCGGTTTGTGCACTACGGTGGTCGCATGGCTGATCGCACCACTTCGAGCACCAGCATCGGCGCCGGGCGCGCCGAGGTCATGGCGGTCATCGCGGACTTCCCCTCCTATCCGCAGTGGGCGGGGCAGGTCAAGGACGCCGAGGTCCTCACCAGTGACGAGGACGGCAAGGCGCGGACGGTGCGCTTCGCCCTGGACGCGGGTCCGATCAGCGACACCTACACCCTCGGCTACACCTGGCAGGGCGACGACGGCGTGAGCTGGCAGGTGGTCGAGCCGGGGAAGATGGTCTCCGACCTCAGGGGAAGTTACCGGCTGGCCGACACGGGCAGTGGCACTGAGGTGACGTACGAGCTGACGGTCGATCTGAGCGTCCCCATGATCGGCCTGATCAAGCGCAAGGCGGAGAAAGTGATCGTGGACGCCGCGCTCAAGGGCCTCAAGAAGCGCGTCGAAGGCCGCTGAGTTGAGCCCGCGGGTCCTGCTCTTCACCGGCAAGGGCGGCGTCGGCAAGACGACGGCCGCCGCCGCGACCGCCACGCTCGCGGCCGGCCGCGGCCTCAAGACGCTGATCGTGTCCACCGACACGGCACACTCGTTGTCCGACGCGCTCGCGGTCGAGCCGGGCGAGATCGCGCCCGGCCTGCACCTGCACCAGGTCGACACGCAGAAGACGCTGGAGCGCCACTGGGGCGAGCTGCGCGACTACGCCAGGGGAGTGCTCGTCGAGCTGGGCCTCGACGAGATCACCTCCGAGGAGATCACCGTGCTGCCGGGCGCGGAGGAGATCATCGCCCTGCTGGAGCTGCGCCAGCACGCCCGCGACGGCCGCTGGGACGTGATCGTGGTCGACTGCGCGCCCACCGCGGAGACGCTGCGGCTGCTGGCCCTGCCCGAGGCGCTCGACTGGCACGTCTCCCGTCTCATGCCGGTCGGCCGCAAGGTCATGCGGCTCGTCTCGCCGTTCGTGCGCAGCGTGGCCCGCGTCAGCGCCCCCGGCGACGACGTCATGAGCGCGGGCGAGCGCTTCCACCGCGGTCTCATGGAGGTGCGCGAACTGCTCACCGGCGACCACGCCTCCGTGCGGCTCGTGCTCACGCCGGAGTCCGTGGTGCTCGCCGAGGCCAGGCGCACCCTGACCTCGCTCAACCTGTACGGCTACCGCGTCGACGCCGTCATCGCCAACCGGGTCTTCCCCGCGGAGGGCGCCGACGAGTGGCGCGCCCAGTGGGTGGCGGCGCAGTCCCGGCTGCTGGCCGAGGCGGAGCAGTCGTTCGCGCCGCTGCCCATCCACGTCGTGCCCTACCTGCCCGCCGAGCCCGTCGGCAAGGACGCGCTGTCCGAGGTGGGCGCCTCGATGTACGGCGAGTCCGACCCGTTCGCCGCCCACTCCGTCGAGCCGCCGCTGCGGATGCACGCCGACGGGCTGGAGCTCGACCTGCCCGGCGCCGACCGCGACGACATCGACCTGGCCCGCAAGGGCGACGAGCTGATCGTCACCGCGGGGCCGTACCGGAGGATCCTGGCACTGCCCGCGGCGCTGGCCCGCAGGAAGATCAACAGCGCCGTGCTCAGGGGCGGCGTGCTGCGTGTGACATGGGCGCCCGCTGAGCCGCTCGCTGAGGCGGGGTCTGCACTACCGTTCGAGTCGGGAGCGAATCCGCGGCCTGACGAGTTGAATGGATGAGCGACCCATACGCAGGGAGGGCCAGAATGACCGAGAACAACAACGGCAGACAGACCGACAGGGACACCGGAGACACCGGCAGGGACCCGATCGGCACCGTCGCCGACGAGGCGCGCAAGTTGTTCGAGTCGATCCAGGGGCGGGCCACACGCCAGGTCGGCAAGAGCGTGTTCAACTCCTTCACCGGCGGTGGCCGTAAGGAGCGGGACGTGTGGGAGGAGGCCGTGTCCGAGTCCCACGACGAGTACATCTGCCGCGCCTGCCCGGTCTGCCGGGCCATCGCGGCGCAGCGGGAGTCCGGCGGCGAAGTGACGGGGCACCTGGTGGCGGCGGGCGGTGAGTTGTTCGCCGCGTTCCGCGGCGCTCTCGACGCGCTGAGCAGGCCCACCCCTCGCGGGCCGCGAGACGACCGCGACCGGCGCGACGACGTGGAACACATAGATCTCGGATAGGGAGACACGGGGCATGCTCACGATCGGTGTCGACATCGGCGGAACGAAGGTGGCCGCCGGCGTGGTCGACGACAATGGCGAGATCGTCGAACACACGCTCAGGCCTACCGCCGCCGACCGCCCGGACGTGGTGGCCGAGACGGTGGCCGACGTCGTTCGCGAGTTGTCCGCGGGCAGGGAGATCGAGGCCGTAGGGGTGGGCGCGGCCGGGTTCGTCGACGAGAGCCGGTCGATGGTGCGCTTCGCCCCCAACCTCGCCTGGCGCGAGGAACCGCTGCAGAAGAAGATCAGCGGCCTGGTCGGCCTGCCCGTCGTGATCGAGAACGACGCCAACGCCATGGCCTGGGGCGAGACCCGGTTCGGGGCGGGCAGGGGCCAGTCCCACGTGGTCTGCCTGACGCTCGGCACCGGCATCGGCGGCGGCCTGGTCATCGACGGCGCGCTCTACCGGGGCCGCTGGGGCATGGGCGCCGAGCTGGGCCACATGCAGGTCCTGCCGGGAGGGCGGCTGTGCGGGTGCGGCAACATCGGCTGCTGGGAGCAGTACGCCAGCGGCCAGGCCCTGGTCAAGGATGCCAGGGAGATCGCCGCCGCCGAGCCTGACCGCGCCCGCGTCCTGCTCGGCCTGGCCGACGGCACGATCGAGGGCGAGGAGATCACCGAGGCCGCCCGGCAGGGCGACGACGCCTCGCTGGCCGCCTTCCGCAGCCTGGCCGACTGGCTCGGGCAGGGCATGGCCGACCTGGTCGCCATCCTCGACCCCGGCTGCTTCATCGTCGGCGGCGGCGTCTCACGGGCCGCCGACCTGTTCATCGACCGGGCCAGGGAGACCTTCGCCGAACGGCTCACCGGGCGCGGGCACCGGCCGCTGGCCGAGATCAGGCTGGCCGAGCTGGGCGCCTCCGCGGGCGTGGTGGGCGCCGCGGACCTGGCCAGGCAGCGCTGAGCGCGTAGCGCCGCCGTACATGACGGATCAGGGAGCGCGGCGATCGACCAGGGCCGCGCACGCGTGACGATCAGGGTCGGGACCTACAACCTGCACGGGATGCGTGACGACGCCGCCGCGCTGACCAGGGTCATCGCCGCCGCGCGCGCCGACGTGCTGTGCGTGCAGGAGGCGCGCAGGTCCGGCCGCTGGCGGGCCAGGCGGGCCGCGCTGGCGGCGTCGGCGGGGCTCGCGGTGGCGACCCCCGGCAGGGTCGGCGGCGTGGCGGTGCTCGTCGGGCGGCGCCTCCGCGTGTTGCACGCCGAGAGCCACGCGCTGCGGCCCTTCCTCGGGCTGGAGCGGCGCGGGCTGGCCGTCGCCGTGGTGCAGGCCGAGGGGACGCGGCTGGCCGTCGGCTCGCTCCACCTCGACCTCAGCGCGCCGGCCCGCATGCATCACGCCGCCGAGGCCGTGGCGCTCATGGAACGGGTCGCGGGGGCGTACGAGGCCGCGATCGTGCTCGCCGGCGACGTCAACGAGCAGGCGCACCAGCCGGCCTGGCGTTACCTCGCCGGGCGGCTGGCCGACTGCCACGCCGTGGCGCCCGACGGCGACGGGCTGAGCTTCCCCGCGGCGAGCCCCTCCGCGCGCATCGACGGCGTGTTCGCCGCGCGCGACCTGCGTGTCGTGTCGTGCGGGGGAGTGGACGCGCCGATCGCCGATCTGACCGGGGCCAGTGACCATCTGCCGGTAGTGGCGGAGTTGCGAGTTGGGCACTAAAGGGCAAGACAGGCTCACCAGCCCGTAGCATTTCCTCATGACCCGTCGCTATCAGCGGCGTGCGCTCTCTCTGATCTTGGCGACGTTCGTGGCCTTGACACAGGTCACGCCCGCCGCGCATGCCGATCCCCGCCCCGCCCAGATCGAGGCGTGGCAGCAGTCGACCAGCGTGCGTCTCCAAGCAGACGGCTCGCTCTCCGACGTGCTGGCGATCTCCTCGACCGACGTGTGGGCGGTGGGTCAGCAGGAGATCTGGGACGTGTGGAAGAACCGCGGCACCATCCGCCACTGGAACGGCAGCCAGTGGGCCGAGGTGGGCATCCGCGACGCCACGGCCGCGGGCAACCTGCGCGGGCTGGCCGCCGACTCGGCGTCCGACGTGTGGGCGGTCGGCGACGGGCACGACGGGCTCCCCTACCTGGCGCACGGCGACGCGGGCGGGTTCGACCGGGTCAGGCCGCAGGGCATGCGGGCCGGAGACTGGCTCGGCGGCGTCGACGCCAAGTCCGGCCGGATCGTGGCCGTGGGCAGCCGCGAGAAGAACGGGCTCATCCTGACCGGCCAGGGCAACTCCTGGACCGTTCAGGAGACCAAGGAGGAGGGCGCGCTCTACGCGGTGGCGGGCGGCTTCGCGGTCGGCGACACCGGCACCGAGCCGCTGATCGAGCACTACTCCGGCGGCTCGTGGAAGTCCATGCCGCTGCCCTCCATCCCCGGCGGCTACCTGCGCGACGTGCAGGTCGACAACTCCAAGCGGGCGCTGGCCGTGGGCGGCGTCTACCGCGGGCCCGGCGACATCGCGCCGCTCGTGCTGACCTGGAACGGCAAGCGCTGGCGCCAGCTCGGGCTGCCCGGCTCCGAGGCCAGGCTCTACGGGGTGACCGGCGACGGCAAGGGCCGCTACTGGATGACCGGCTACGACCCCTCGCGGGCGGCCGAGCCGTTCGTGACGCGCTGCGACAAGGGGAAGTGCGAGACGATAAGGGGCGAGGCCAAGAAGGGCAGCAGCAGCGTACGCCTGCAGGGTGTGACCTATCTGGCCGGCAAGGGGACGGTGTGGGCGGTCGGGCACGCGGTCGACACCGGCGACCGCTACACCGACGTGGTCGAGACGTTCGCCCCCAGGACGACCGCCCAGAAGTCGTAGGAGCCCTTAGAGGACGGCCCCGTCGTCCCAGCCGGAGTCGTTGGGCGGGCCGTCGCCCATCCGCACCACCAGCGCCACGAACCCGCCGATGAACGCCGCCACCGCCGTGAACAGCGCCCACCCCTCCATGTGCCAGCTCGCCATCGCCGCGACCAGGAGATAGGCGGGGCCGCCGAAGAGCGCCACCCACGCCAGCTTGGTCGTCAGGTCCAGCTTGGGCAGCGGAGGCGGGGGCGGGGGCTCGAAGTGCCCCTCGTCCTCCTCGTCGTCCGCCTCGTCCACCGGGTCGTCGTCCAGCGGCGGATCGTCCTCGTCCGGAGGCTTGACCACCCGGCGGGTGGGCTCGGCGGGGACGTTCTCACTGTCCGGCCATGGCTGGTCGGCCGAGTCGCGCTCGGCTGTGTCGTTGAAGGACGCGACGATCTGCCGCCAGACCTCGTCCTCGTCACTCTGGGGCGTCACCTAGATGGGCCTCTCCGCAGCGATCGCGACTTCCCCCTGGGTGCGATCAGTCCCTCTGCAAGGGTACCGAGGCATGTGTCCGGATGAAGTCGAGGCTCCCGGCAAAGATCCTGTCGGCATCGTTGTCCAGCGTCGCAACATGGTAGCTATCGGTAAGCTCCTCGATCGTGGCCTGAGGGACCTTCTCACGGATGATCGCGACACTCGTGGGCTTGACCACGTGGTCCTCCGCACTGTGGAAGACCAGCAAGGGTTGTGTCACCTTAGCCAGGTCGGCCTGCACCAGCGACCACAACCCCGGCAGCGAGGCCGCGGCCTTCACCGGGGTGCGCGTGTAGGCCAACTCGGTCACGCCGGGTTTCTTGACGTCGTTGGCGACGCCGGGCACCGACGGCACGAACCATTTGAGCAGCGGAGCGAGCCTCATCAGCGGCACGTCGTTCGCGATCGACGGGTTGACCAGCAGCAGACCCCTGATCGCCGCGCCGTGCACCTCGGCGAGCCGCAGCGCCAGGCAGCCGCCCAGCGACAGCCCCGCCAGGAACACCTCCGCGCAGCGGCCCTGGAGGTCCGCGAACGCCTTCTCCACCTCGGCGTACCAGTCCTCCCAGCGAGTACGGTTCATCTCCTGCCACCTGGTGCCGTGCCCGGGCTGACGGGGCAGCGAAACACTGATCCCGTGCCCGGCCAGATACTCGCCCCATGGCCGCATCGACTGCGGCGTGCCGGTGAAACCGTGGCACAGCAGCACGCCGATCTGGCCTGCATCGTGGTGGTAGGGCTCCGCGCCTGGCATGAGCGGCATAACAGCTCCTCCGTGCTGTTTCATTCCAGCAATTTCCGCTGGAACGGCCCGATCGTCGCACGTTCCGGGGTATTTGTGCGAGAGGTGATGTAGGAGCATAGCCCTCGAGATGGGAAGATGACTCTGCCGCTGCCAAGTGCTCGCCGACGAATGCGCAGGAAGAGGTGCCAGGGTGTTCTACTGGGTGGTCAAGGCCATCTTGGGGCCGTTCCTGCGCCTCGTGTTCAGGCCGTGGACCGAGGGCGGCGAAAACGTCCCCAAGCAGGGCCCCGTGATTCTGGCCGGCAACCACCTGTCCTTCGCCGATCACTTCTTCGGCCCGCTGCAGATCCGCCGCAAGGTGATCTCGCTCGGCAAGGCCGACTACTTCACAGGAAGCGGCATCAAGGGCTTCTTCACCCGGCTGTTCTTCAGCGGGGTCGGCACCGTGCCGATCGACCGCTCGGGCGGCAAGGCCAGTGAGGCGGCGCTGCGCACCGGGCTGCGCATTCTGCGCGAGGGCCACATCCTGGGCATCTACCCCGAGGGCACCCGATCGCCTGACGGCCGCCTCTACAAGGGCAAGACCGGCGTGGCCCGGCTCGCCCTGGAGTCGCGGGTGCCGGTGATCCCGTGGGCGATGGTCAACACCTACGAGATGATGCCGCCGGGGCGGCCGCTGCCCAAGCTGGGCATCCGGCCGGGGGTGCGGTTCGGCAAGCCGCTCGACTTCTCCCGCTACTACGGCATGGAGGACGACCGGCTGGTGCTGCGCGCGGTGACCGACGAGATCATGTATGCGCTGATGGAGCTGTCAGAGCAGGAATACGTCGACAAATACGCCGCCAGCGCCCGGGTCGAGCTGGAGCGCGCCGCCCGCGCCGCCGCGGCCAAAGGGTAGGGGGTGACCTCCGTGCGTCCGCTGGAGGCGGTCACACGGAGGATCGTAAGGCCTCTTCCGTCTTCTGCATGGCGCTGGTCATCGCGTGCAGCTCCTCGCGGCTGAGCCGGTCGATCAGGTAGGCCCGCACGACCTCCAGGTGCCCCGGCGCCACCCGCCGCAGACACCCCATCCCCGCCTCTGTGAGCACCGCCAGCACGCCGCGGTCGTCGGACGGGCAGTTCGCCCGCTCCACCAGCCCGGCCTTCTCCAGCTGGGTCACCTGGTACGTCAGCGCGCTCTTCGACACCACGACGCCCCTGGCCAGCTCAGTCATGCGCATTTGCCGCCCGGGGGCGTCGGCGAGCCGCACGAGGATCTCGTACTGGGGATGCGTGAGCCCGGCGGCGGCTTTGAGCTGCTCCTCGATGCGCCGCTCGAGCAGGTGGGATGTGGAGAGGAACGCGCGCCAGGCGGCCATCTCCGTCGCGTCTAGCCATCGGGGGTCCGTCACTGCAACAGTGTACTGTCGTTCAGATTTGAACAATCGCTGCTAGAGTTGTCGTTCAAATCTGAACGACCATCTGAGGAGGGCGCATGGTGGACCAGGCGCGTCCCGTTGTCCTGCTGCTCGCCAGGATCGCCGTCGGCGTGATCTTCCTGGTGCACGGCTACCAGAAGTTCGCGACCATGGGGATCGCGGGCACGACCAAGTTCTTCGAGTCCGCCGGCATCCCGCTGGCCGGCGTGGCCGCTCCGGCCGTGGCGGCCCTGGAGGTCGTCGGCGGCCTGGCGCTCATCCTGGGCGTGGCGCTGCCCGTCGCCGGCACGCTGCTGGCGCTCGACATGCTGGGCGCGATCGTCTTCGTGCACGGCGCGAACGGCCTGGCCGGCGACGGCGGCTACGAGTTCGTGCTGGCGCTGGCCGCGGCCAGCCTGGCGGTCGGCTTCACCGGGGGCGGCGCGCTCGCCCTCGACGGTGCCCTGACCCGCCGCCGCCGCACCGCCGCCGTCTCCGTCTGACCGCGTCGCGAAGGGGCCCCGACGCCCCCTCCTCGCCGAGGGGCCCCAACGCGCTCCGACGGCCGAGGGCTCTACGCGCTCCGGTCGCCGAGGACCCCGCGCACCCGCTCCCGTAGCCAGGCGTGCGCGGGGTCGGCGTCGTAGCGGGGATGCCACAGTCGTCCTCGCCGGGGGCCTGCTGACGAGCTGGTGGCTCAGGACAGGTGCGCGCGGATCTGTCTGATGTGCTCGGGCGTCGTACGGCAGCAGCCGCCGATCAGCGACGCCCCCGCCCGCTCCCACTCCTTGGCGGCCTGGCCGAACTCCACCGGCTCCGCCAGCCCCCGCCAGCCGCGCAGGCCCGCGTCCCACGTCTCGCCCGAATTCGGGTAGACCACCACGGGCAGCCCACCGGACAGGCACGCGATCAGCCCGGGGATGTGGCGCGGCGCGGTGCAGTTCGCGCCGACGGCCACCACCTGCGGGTTACCGCCGAACAGGGCCGCGGCCTCGCGGATCGGCGTGCCGTCGTTGAGGTGCTCGCCGTCGCGGCACGAGAAGCTCACCCACGCCTTCACCCCGGGTGTGCCGGCCAGCAGCCTGACCAGCGCCCTCGCCTCCGCGTAGGACGGGATGGTCTCGCAGGCCAGCAGGTCGGCCCCGGCCGAGGCGAGGATCTCCCAGCGCGGCAGGTGCCAGGTGTAGAGGCCGTCCTCGTCGAGGTCGTAGTCGCCGGTGTATTCGGCGCCGTTGGCCAGATAGGCGCCGTACGGGCCCACCGAGGCCGCCACCAGCCCCCGCCCCGCCTCGTCGCGGGCCTGACCGGCCAGCTCGACCGCCAGCCGGATCAGCCGCTCCGCCTCCGCGGAGTCCAGCCCGCGCCGCGCGAACCCGGGCAGCGTGGCCTGATAGCCGGCGGTGGTGGCCACGTCGGCTCCCGCCGCGAAGAAGTCCGCGTGCGCGCGCCTGATCAGCTCGGGCTCCTCCAGCAGCAGCCGCGCCGACCACAGCTCGTCGGCCAGATCCGCGCCGAGCCGCTCCAGCTGGGTGGCCAGCCCCCCGTCCAGGACAAGTGTCGTCACTTCTCCAGGGTACGAGCACGTGGGCGGCCCTGGGACGCGCCGGCCACGTGGCCGAGCCTGGCCGGCGTGTCCGCCTCCGCCATCACGCGGGGCCCGGGGCGGAGGTCAGGTGCGCCTCCAGAAGCGCTCCTGCCTCCGCGATCACATGAGCCGGTCAGGTGCGCTTCCAGAAGGGGCCCCGCCGCCTGTCACCGGGAGTCCCCGGCCGTCCGTCACCGGGAGTCCCGGGCCGTCCGTCACCGGGAGTCCCCGGCCGCCCGGGGGCCGGTGACCCGGTGCCGGCGAGCGTGGCCAGGACCTCGACGGCGCGATCGTGCAGCGCCCGCGCGTCCACGCCGGGCCGCTCGGCCGACTCCAGCTCCCGCGCCAGCGCCTCCAGCTCGGCGTTCCCCCCGAGGTAGGCCGCCAGCGCCGTCAGCCGGGTGCCCAGATCCGCCAGGTACAGCAGGTCAGGCGCCGGAAGCGCGTTGAGGCGGTCGAGTTCGGCAACGAGCTGCGGCCGTACCGACTCCAGGCGGTGCCCCGCCCGTCCCGCGTAACCGCGCGAGCCCCCGCCGCCGGGCATCGCGGGCATCGCCTGACCGGGCATCGGCGGCCCGCCGTACGCGGGCGCGCTCTGCGGCTGACCCCCGCCGAACCCCTGGTCGAGCAGGCCCGCCTCGGGCATCCGCATCCGGGGCGAGGGGGCGGAGGAGGCGGCCAGCATCACGTTGGCGCCGAAATGGCCCGCGCCGAACGCCCCTTGCGGCTGCTCCCACCCGCTCGGCGGCTCCACCGGCTGGATGACGCGGTGCTCGGGCCCGCCCTCGCCGGCGACCTGCCGGGTGTCGACGGCCACGTACGCGGTGAAGCGGCACAACACGCCGTAGTCGAGGGACGTGCGC
Organism: Nonomuraea insulae; assembly: GCF_042656245.1. Taxonomy (NCBI): domain Bacteria; kingdom Bacillati; phylum Actinomycetota; class Actinomycetes; order Streptosporangiales; family Streptosporangiaceae; genus Nonomuraea; species Nonomuraea insulae. Next base: position 15,513 of record NZ_JBHSPA010000080.1, on the reverse strand, counting down.
ACGATGCGCTGCTCCAGGTCGTGCTCGCCCATCGCGTACCGGTCCTCCAGCTCCCGCAGGTGCGCGCGGGCCCAGACAGCCCGGATGGCCGGATTGTCCACCCGCACCCCCGCCACCCGCTCCTCCCACGGCGTGCCCGCCGCCATCCCGCGAACGGTGACCGAGGTGCCCTCGCGGTATCGCCCGTACGCGCGCAGCGGCACGCCGGGGAAGATCGAGCCCAGGTGGGTGACCGTGTCCGGCTCGATCTCGAGATCCTTGAGCTGCAGGTCGGTGACCAGGGGAGCGCCGATCCTGCGGTGGATGTGCTCCATGGCGGCGTCGAGACGGTCCTCCGACTCGACCAGCTCGCACCGGCCCGCGCCGAGCCCGGCCAGCCGGCCCAGGAACCCGGCGTTCACCGCCCGGTCGATGCCGACGGTGTGCACGCGCATGGCCGACAACGCGCCGCCCGCCTGCTCCAGGATCTGGTCCTCGTTGCCCACCTGCCCGTCGGTGACCAGCACCACGACGCGCTCCCGCTCGCTCCGGCCGCCCAGCAGCGCGATGGCCTGGCGCAGCGGTTCGAGCAGTTCGGTGCCGCCGCGCGCGTCCACCCGGGCCAGGTGCTCGACCGCGCGGTAGCGGTTGCGGTCGGACGCCTCCACCAGCCCCTCGAACGCCTCCTCCACCACCGAGTCGAACGCCAGCACCGCGAACCTGTCCCGCGGTGTCAGCGTGTCCACGATGCGCGCGGCGGCCCGGCGGGCGCAGACCATCTTCCAGCCGCTCATGCTGCCGGAACGGTCGAGCAGCAGCACCAGGTCGCGCGGGGCGCGGGTGGCCTGCAGCGGCGGCGGGAGCACGGTCAGCGCGAACGTGCCCCTGTCGTCAGGCCCGCCGTCGCGCCGCTCGTCGAGCTGCAACGACGTGGAGGCGTCGAACGACATCCGCAGGATGAAGTCGCGGTCGAGGCGTTCGCCGGGACGCACGCGCATGGTGTGCCCCTCCTCCTCCACCACGTGCAGGCTGGAGGCCAGCTCGCGCAGCTCCAGCCCGGCGGCGTCCAGGGTCGCGGTCAGCGACAGCCGCACGGGGTCGGGGAAGCCGGGCAGCAGGACGGGCGGGCTGATCCTGGAGGCGTCCGGCACGGCGTCGGTGTCGGGCGCCGCGCCGTCACCGGCCGGCGGGCCGTCGATGGGGCTGCCCGGGATGTAGCGCGGAGCCACGACCAGCGGGAACCTGAACGTGGCCGCGCCGTCCTCGTACGGGAGCGGCTGGCTCATGCTCAGCTTCACCGAGACGCGCTCGCCGGGCAGGATGTTGCCCACCCTGATCGTGAACACGTCGGGCCGGTCCTCCTCGGCGATGGCCGCCCGCCTGCCCTCGCGCAGCGCCCGGTCGTAGTCCGCCCTGGCCTCGCCGCGCTCCTTCAGCATGCCTTCGACCACCCGGTCGTCGGCCTCCATGCGGAACCCCGTCACGGCCGCCCGGTCGGGCAGCGGGAAGACGTACGTGGCCTCCAGCGTGACGTCGAACGGGTTTCTGAACCCCTGCGTGACCTCGACCCCGGCGACGAGGCCTGAGATGCCGGCGGCCACGTCCACGCTCTCCAGCGGCAGGTTGCCCCGCTCGGTCCGCAGGGCGCCGAACCCGGCGTCGGGCACCGGCAGGCACCGTGCGGGCTCCAGCGACGTGATGTTCATGTCAGCTCCCTCTCTTCGAGCACCGCGAGCAGCGGTCCTGCCGCCGCCAGCACCGCCTTGATGTCCTCCTCGGACGGGACCCGGCCCGCGTCCAGCACGATCCGCACCCCGTCCCTCAGCCTGATCCCCGTGACAGCCCGGCCACGAACCGCGACGTCATCGGCGCTCTCGCCGGCCGGATCGCCACCCGGCCGGGGACCTGCTCCAGCGTCGAGGCGCGCCCCCGTGTCCCGCGCCCCCGTGTCCCGCGCCCCCGTGTCCCGCGCCCCCGTGTCCCGCGACTGCGCGGTCCCAGTGCCCGGCCGTTCCGCCCAGAACCGCTCGCGCACCGGCTCACCGTCCGTCGCTCGCGATGTGCCCGCCGGGGCCCCGGCCGCCCACGTCTCGCCGGCCACCGGAGTGTCATCCAGCCCCGCCGCCGTCTCCAGCATGCGATCCGTGGCCCCCGCCAGGGCCGTCTGGATCTCGGCGATCGAGCGCCCGGCCGCCTGCAGCCGCTTCACGGCCACGATCTGCAGCAGGTGGCGCCGCCCGTACCGCGCGATTCTGCCGCGTCTGGTCAGCGGCGGGTCCACCAGCCCGATCGTCGTATACCACCTGATCAGCCGCTCCCCGGGCACGTCACGGACCCGCCCGTTGGCAGCGGGCGGCGCGCCGTCGCGCAGCGCGAGGGCCGCGTGCTCGGCCAGCTCGCCGATCGTCCAGGTGTCACTCATACCTCCACAATTACACTGTCACTATTACACTGTCAATGACGGTTCGGATCGGAAGAAGCACAGCCGGATTTGCGTTGATTCATGTGTAAAGTCCGATAGACGGGGAGGAATGACGACATGGCTACGATCACCGGCCCACTTTCGGGCGACGCCAGGAACACCGTCGCGGAAGCCCTGCAAGGCGCCCTGGTCGATCTCATCGATCTCTCACTGGTCGCCAAGCAGGCGCACTGGAACCTCATCGGCTCCCACTTCCGCCCCCTTCACCTCCAGCTCGACGAACTCACCGAGCTGGCCAGAAACCACATGGACACCATCGCGGAGCGCGCCGTCGCCCTCGGGGTCAACCCGGACGGCCGCGCCGCCACGATCTCCCGCTCCACGAAGCTCTCCCAGCCGGAGAGCGGCTGGCTGGAGGACGGCAAGGTGGTGGCGACCATCACCGACGTCCTCGACGGCATCAGCAAGCGCATGTACGAGCGCATCCGGGCCACCGACGAGCCTGACCCCGTCAGCCAGGATCTGCTGATCGCCGTGGCGCAGGACATCGACAAGCAGCACTGGATGTTCCAGGCCCAGCGCTGACGCATCGCGAGAGAGCCCGGGCGAGGTGGCCCGGGCTTTCGCATGCCGTAAGCGGCACGTAAGAGGTGATCATCTCTTGTGGATCTAGCGTGCCGGGATATGAACAACCGCACGCAGATCGTCGTGCTCGCCAAGCGGCCGCGGCCCGGGCGCGTGAAGACGCGTCTGACGCCGCCGTACACGCCGGCCGAGGCGGCCGCGCTGGCCGCGGGCGCGCTGCGCGACACCCTGGACGCCGTCGCCGCGACCCCCGCCGCCGCCCACGTGCTGGCCCTCGACGACGTCCCCGCCCTCCCCGACGTCCCCGCCCTCCCCGACGTCCCCGCCCTCCCCGACGTCCCCGCCCTCCCCGACGTCCCCGACGTCCCCGACGTCCCCGACGTCCCCGACGTCCCCGACCTCCGTGACGTCTCTGACCTCCGTGACGTCTCCGACGTCCCCGCCGCGGATGTGCCGGACTTCGACAGCCGCGGCTTCGAGGTGATCAGGCAGCGTGGCGACGGGCTCGACGAACGGCTGGCGTGGGCGTTCGAGGACGTGTACGCCCTCCGCCCCGCCCCCGTCCTCCTCGTCGGCATGGACACCCCCCAGCTCACCCCGGCGCTGCTCACCGAGGCCGCGACCGCGCTCCGTACCCATGACGCCGTCTTCGGCCCCGCCACCGACGGCGGGTTCTGGCTGCTCGGCCTGCGCCGCCCCGACCCCGCCCTGCTCCTGGGCGTGCCGATGTCCAGGTCCGACACGGGCGCCGCCCAGCTCAGGCGCCTGCGAGGGATGTCCGTCGCGATCATGCCGACGCTCACCGACGTGGACGACGCGGCCGGCGCCCGTGAGGTCGCCGGGCTGGCCCCGCACACCCGCTTCGCCGCCACCCTGGCCCGCCTCGGCGCGGGAGCCGCCAGGTGATCGGTGAGCTCTACGCGGACTCCCTGGCGGGCGCCGAGATCGACGTCGAGTACGAGAACGGCCGCCGCCGCCCTCTCCAGGCCATGCGCTGGCTGGAGCCGATCGAGGGCGACGAGGTCATGTTGTCGCGCTGCGGCGGCCCCACCCTCGACGTCGGCTCCGGCCCCGGGCGGCTGACGGTCGCGCTCACCCGGCGCGGCGTGGCCGCGCTCGGCATCGACGTCACCCCGCACGCCGTACGCCTGACCAGGCAGGCGGGCGGCCTGGCCCTGTGCAGGGACGTCTTCGGACAGGTGCCGGGTCTCGGCCGGTGGGCCACCGCGCTGCTGGCCGACGGCAACATCGGCATCGGCGGCGACCCCCTGGCCCTGCTGCGCCGCATGCGTGAGCTCGTCAGGCCGGGCGGCGAGGTGATCGCCGAGCTCGCGCCGCCCGGCACGCCGACCGGGGCGGAACGTGTGCGACTGCGCCACGGTGCTGTCACCGGCGCCTGGTTCCGATGGGCCGACGTCTCGGTTTCCGATATTTCCTCGCTGGCCAGGGAAAGCGGTTTCACCGTCACGGACCGTCACGAGGCGGGCGGTCGGTGGTTCGCCTGCCTCGGTTAGGTACACGCAACGTCACCGTCGGACCGGGCCATCGCGGGGTTTGCGCAGAGTTTGATGTCGCGAGTCCCTGCCATTCATGTCGGTGCGGTCGACTAGCGTGGCACCTAGAGGGAGGCCCCACGATGTCGCGCAAGACTCTCCTCCGCACGGGCCCGCTCTTGCCTGGTGGCATCAGCCCGTACGGACCACTCGGCCTGCAGGGCCCGGGCGCACTGGCGCTGCCCGCCGGATTCACCGGCAGGGTCGTGGCCAGCTCCGGCCAGAAGGTCGCCGGCCTGACCTGGCACGCGGCGCCCGACGGCGGCGCCTGCTTCCCCGACGGCGGCGGCTGGATCTACGTGTCCAACTCCGAGCTCCCGCTGCTCGGGGGCGCCTCGGCGCTGCGCTTCCGCGCCGACGGCAGCGTCGGCGACGCCTACCGCATCCTGTCGGGCACCGATCTCAACTGCGCGGGCGGCGCCACGCCGTGGCACACCTGGCTGTCGTGCGAGCTCGGCCACCGGGGCCGCGTCTTCGAATGCGACCCCTACGGCGCCCGTGCCGCGCGGCCCCGCCTGTCGATGGGCCGCTTCAAGCACGAGGCCGCCGCCTGCGACCCCGAGCGCGGCGTGATCTACATGACCGAGGACGAGCCCGACGGCTGCTTCTACCGCTTCCGGCCGGGCGACTGGGGCGACCTGACGGAGGGCACGCTGGAGGTCCTGTGCGCCTCGGGCCGCTGGCAGCAGGTGCCGTCCCCGGCCGCCCTGCTCCAGGAGGCGCGCCACCAGGTCGAGGACGCCCGCCACTTCGACGGCGGCGACAGTTGCCACTACGCCGGCGGGGTCTGCTATTTCACCACGAAGAGCGACACGGGCCTGTGGGCCTACGACGCGCAGACCTCGACGCTCGACCGGCTATGCGAGGGCGTGCGCGCCATCACCGCCGCCCCCTCCGGCGACCTCTACGTCGCCAGGGAGCACCCGGAGATCGACGTCATCGCGCCGGACCGCGCGGTGACCCCGTTCCTCCGGCTGGAGGGGCACCACGGGGCCGAGCTGACCGGCCTGGCCTTCTCGCCGGACGGCGCACGGCTCTACTTCTCGGCCCGCCGCGGCCGCACCGAGGGCCACACGTTCGAGGTGGCGGGCCCCTTCCGCCCCTGACCCGCGCGCCCTGACCCGCGCGCCCTGGCCCGCGCTCAGGCCAGGTAGCGCACGAGCATGTGTTTGAGCTCGTGCACCAGTTCGGCTGACCGTTCCGGTGACGTCGAGGTGATCATCGGCATCACCGCCTTCACCATGGCCAGCGTCATCGTCCCCATGAGCCCGGCGCGGTCCTCGGGCAGCCCGGGGGAGCGGCGGCGCAACATGGCCGCGATCTGCCGGGCGATGTCCGCGTGCAGCTTCTGCGAGGCCGTGGCGAGCTGATCGCCGGTCGCGCTCCCGTACAGCAGCGACCAGTACGCCGGCGACGCGCTCTTGAACTCCACGCTCTCGTCCACGAGCTGCCCCACCAGCGACTCCAGCGGGATCTCCGGCGTGACGGCCGCCAGGCGGGCGGCCCAGAACTCCTGCCGGTCGACGGTGTAGCGGGCCACGAGCCCGTCCAGGATCTCCTCCTTGTTCCTGAAGAACTGATACAGCGACCCCGGCGACACCCCCGCCCGCGCGGCGACCTGGTTCGTGGTCATGTCCGGGTAGCCGACCTCGGCGATCACCAGTTCGGCGGCGTCGAGGATCTCCGCCATGCGCTTCAGGCCGCGCGCCTGCCGGCGGACCGTGCGTTCAGCCATGAGTCCCCTCGTTGACAAATACGAGCATTTACTTGTATTTCTGAGCTGGGAAGCAAAACACGAGTAGTTTACCGAGTTTCGGGGGGACCCATGAAAACCGTGACCGCCACCATGACGGCGACGCGGGAGGTGACGACACCCCTGCGCAGGTTCGGATATCTCCTCGTACGCCGCCGCAGGCTCGTCCTCTCCCTGGCCCTGGCCCTGCTGATCGGCGCCGGCGTGCTGGCCGCGGGCGCGGCGTCGGGGTTGTCGCTGGCCAGGTTCGAGGCGCCGGGCTCGGAGTCCGACCGGGCTCAGGCCGAGCTGGCCGAGCGGTTCGGCACCGGCAGCCCCGACATGATCTTCCTGGTGACCGCCAGGAGCGGCACGGTGGACGATCCGGCGGTCGAGGCGGCCGGCAGGGAGCTGACGGAACGCGTGGGCCGCGAGGAGGGCGTGGCCGAGTCCGCCTCCTACTGGACCCGCGGCAGACCGGCCACCCTGCGCAGCCAGGACGGCAGGCACGCCCTCGTCGTGGTGCGCATCCCGGGCGACGCCGACCACGTACGCGCCGAGGTCCTGCCCAGGCTCGTCCCCGAGATCACCAAGGGCACCGAGCTGCTCCAGGTGCGGGCCGGGGGAGGGGAGGAGGTGTTCAGGGAGACGGTGCCGCTGGCCAGGCAGGACTTCGTCCGTGCCGAGCTGGTCATCTTCCCGCTGGCGTTCGTGCTGCTCTGGCTCTACCAGCGGCGCGCCATGGCGGCCCTGGTGCCGATCCTGGCCGGGGTGTTCGCCATGGTGCTGGGCCTGGCGATCCTGAGCGGCGTCCTGCTGTTCACCGAGATCTCGACGTTCGCCCTCAACCTGACCCTGGCCATGGGCCTCGGCCTCGGCATCGACTACTGCCTGTTCGTCATCCAGCGCTTCCGCGAGGAGATCGGGAACGGCGCGGACCGGGCGTCGGCGGTCGCGGGGGCCGTCGAGCACGCGGGCAGGACCGTGCTCTTCAGCGGCCTGACGGTGGCCTCGTCCCTGGCCGTGTTGTTCGCGCTGCCGTTCGACTTCCTGCGCTCCTTCGCCTACGCCGGCATCGCCGTGGTCGCGGGCGGCCTGGTGGCGGCGGTCGTCGTGCTCCCGGCCGTGCTCGCCACGGTCGGGGGCACGATGCTTCCCAAGCGGGTCAGACCCGAACGAACCTTCTGGCACGGCCTGGCCATGAGGGTGATGCGACGGCCGCTGGTGTTCGGCGGGCTGGCCACGGTGCTGCTGCTGGTGCTCGCTTCACCCTTCCTCGGGCTGCGCTTCGGCGTGGCCGACGACCGCATCCTGCCCCTGGAGGCGTCCTCCAGGCAGACCCAGGAGGTCATCCGCCAGTCCTTCCCCGCCGAGGAGACCGACGCGATCCAGCTCGTCTCCAGGCAGAGCGGCGACGTCTCGCGGTACGCCTCCGTCCTGTCCCGCCTGCCCGGCGTGGCCCAGGTGGACTCGGCCGCGGGCTCGTACGCGGAAGGCACGCGCGTCGGGGACGGCGACCTGGCCAGGTTCCAGGGGCGGGGCACGTGGTTGTCCGTGGTCCCGTCGGCCGAGGCGCTGGCCGGCGACCCCGTGCGCCTCGTCGAGACCGTGCGCGCGGTGAAGCCGCCCTTCGAGGTCCTGGTCGGCGGCTACCCGGCCGAGTTGTCCGACTACCGCGCCTCCATCGTGGACCGCCTCCCGCTGGTGCTGGCGCTCATGCTGGGCGTGACGTTCCTGGTGTTGTTCCTCATGACGAGGAGCCTGATCCTGCCCGTCAAGGCGACCCTCATGAACGTCCTCAGCCTCGGCGTCATGTTCGGCGCCATCGTCTGGGTCTTCCAGGACGGCAACCTGTCGGGCCTGCTCGGCTTCACCCCCACGGGCACCCTCGACGCGAGCATCCCGATCCTCATGTTGTGCGTCGCCTACGGCCTGTCCATGGACTACGAGGTGTTCCTGCTCTCCCGGATCAAGGAGGAGTACGACAGGACCGGCGACGCGGAGACGGCCGTGGCCGTGGGGCTCCAGCGAGGGGCGCCCCTGATCACCGCGGCCGGGGGCATCCTGGCGCTCACGTTCGCCGCCTACGCCACCGCGCAGGTGATGTTCGTGCAGATGCTGGGCGTCGGTATGGCGGTGGCCGTGCTGGTGGACGCGACCGTGATCAGGGCGGTGCTGGTGCCGAGCCTGATGCGCCTGGCTGGCCCGCTCAACTGGTGGCCGAGAGGTCGAGCGACCACACCTGCTCGTTGACCTCGACGCCGTTCTCCATGCCCTTCTCCTCCGACTCCAGCTCGAACCCGGCCGCCTGGTAGATGCGCCGCGCGCTCACCAGGTTGTCGCGCGTCCACAACGTGATCCGCTTGCAGCCCTCGGCGCGCGCGTGCCGCAGGCACTCCTCCACGAGCCGCCGCCCGATGCCCAGACCCCGGGCGGACGGCTCGACCAGGAGCATCCGCAGCTTGGCCGTGGTGTCGTCCTGGCGCACGTAGAACACGCACCCGGCCCGCTCCCCGTCCACCTCGGCGATCCACCCGGCGTCGCGGGTGAGGTCGAGACCACCGACGATCCTGGCGACGAGCTGCTCGAACTCGGTGCCCCAGCCGTACTCGGCGCTGTAGAGCGCGCCGTGACGGAAGACCACCCAGCCCAGGTCGCCGGTGCGCGGGGCCCTGATCACGTACGGCTCGCGCGCCTCAGCCCCGCCCAGGAGCGTCCTGATCGCCGCCATGCTGGCGACCAGCCGCTGCTGGTCGTCCTCGGCCAGCCCGGCCAGCAGCAGCCCGATCTCGTCGCCTGAGCGCCGGTCGAGGCCCGCGAAGACGTCGGCGCCGGCCGGCGTGAGCCGGAGGAGCTGCTTGCGCGCGTCGGCGGCGGAGCGCTCGCGCGTGACCATTCCGTCGCTCTCGAAGCGGGCCAGGATCCGGCTGAGGTAGCCCGCGTCCAGGTCGAGCAGGCCGCGCAGCTCGCCGGTCTCCATCCGCTCGGTCTGCGCCAGCTCGAACAGCACCCTCAACTCGGTCAGAGAGTACGGCGAGTCGAGCATCCCCGCCTGGAGCGCGCCGATCACCTTCGTATAGAACCGGTTGAAGGCTCTGACCTCAGAAACCCTTGCTTCTGTCAACGAACTCATTGCCTTAGTCAACCATAGGAGGACTCCCGCTGTGAAGCATGTGCGCATTGGCGGATACGGCCCGGGAATCGTCACGATCGGCGGCCGGGAACAACGGAGCCTCACCAGGGTGGCGGCGCCGTCGTTCCTGGCCGCCCACCCCTCACTGCCGGTGCTGTACGCGGTGGGCGAACTCGAACGCGGCTGGCTCACCGCCTTCCACGGTGAGGAGCTCGCCCCGCTGGACGAACGCCCCAGCGAGGGCAGCAGCCCCTGCCACGTCGCCGTCGAGCCCGGGGGCGGCCTGCTCGCGGTGGCCAACTACGGCGACGGCACGGCCACCCTCTACCACCTCGACGACCGGGGCGCCTTCGCGGGAGAGCCGATCGTGCTGCGCCACCAGGGTTCGGGCCCGGACGCCGAGCGCCAGCAGGGCCCGCACGCCCATCAGACGGTCTTCCACGACGGCCTCGTGCACGTCTCCGACCTCGGCACCGACGAGATCCGCCGCTACCACCACGACGGCACCCCGCTGGAGCCGATCAGGCTCGCCCCCGGCACCGGCCCGCGCCACTTCGCCTTCTCCCAGGGACGCCTGTACGTCGCGGGCGAACTCGACGCCACCGTCACCCTGATCGACGGCGAGCACCGCACCACCGTGCCCGCCTCCCGGCAGGAGGGCGAGAACGGCCCCTCCCACCTGCAGCTCGACGGCGACCTGGTCTACGTGGCCAACCGCGGCCCCAACACGATCTCGGTGCTGCGCGCCGCCGACCTCTCACCGGTGGCCGAGGTGCCCTCGGGCGGCGACTGGCCCCGGCACTTCGCCATCGACGGGGACCGGATGTACGTGGCCAACCAGCGGTCGGACACCGTGACCGTCTTCGCGCTGCGCGACGGCGTCCCCGAGCCGACGGGGGAGGCGTACGAGGTGGAAAGCCCGGCCTGTGTGCTGATCATGTAAGGAGTTCGCCAAGTCACGCCTCGCCGCGGCCTCCGGTCATGACCATGGGCTGGTGTGCAAGATCTTTCTCGTCCTCGTCCTGCTGGCCGCCGGCTGTGGCGAGCCACCTCCCGTCGCCCGGCCGGTAAATGAGCCGGTCAATGGGCCGGTCAATGGGCAGACCGGCCGGCCGGTGCCGGTCGCGGACGTCCAGGAGTCCTGGCGGATCACCCGGCACGGCGCCGACCACGAGATCGAGGGTTACGCCGACCGGGTGAGCGTCCTGCCGGGCGAGCGGTTCCACCTGCGGGTCTCCACGACCGCGCCGCGCTTCTCGGCCGCGGCGTTCCGCATGGGCGCGAACCCGTCGAAGGTGTGGGAGTCGGCCCAGGTCAAGGGTGCCCGCCAGGCGCCGATGAAACTCGTGGACGGCACCGTGAGCGCCGCCCACTGGACCCCGTCGCTGCCCGTGGACACCAGGGGCTGGCCCGAGGGCGCGTACCTCATCAGGCTCGACGCATCCACCGGCGCCCAGCGGTACGTGCCGATCACCGTGCGCTCGGCCTCCACCGCCGGCCGCGTGGTGATGGTGAACGCGGTCACCACCTGGCAGGCGTACAACCTGTGGGGCGGCCGCAGCCTCTACCAGGGCCCCGGCGGGTTCGCCGCGCGCTCCCGGGCGGTCACCTTCGACCGCCCCTACGACGGCACCGGCGCCCGGCTCTTCCTCGACTTCGAGAAGGAGGCCCTGGCCGTGGCCGAGCGGAGCGGCGTGCCGCTGGCGTACCTGACCAACCTCGACCTCGTCCCCGGCGCGCTCGACGGCGCCCGCGCGGTGGTCTCGCTCGGCCACGACGAGTACTGGTCGCCCGGCATGCGCGAGGTCGTCACCCAGGCCAGGGACGACGGCACGAACCTCGCCTTCCTCGGCGCCAACGCCGTCTACTGGCGCATCGCCCTGCGGGGCAGGGACGTCGTCTGCGACAAGGAGCGCGTCTGCCGGTTGTGGCGGGAGTCGCGGCCGGAGAGCGCGCTGGTGGGGCAGATGTACGACTGCTTCCCGGCGGAGGGCGTCTACCGGGTGCGCAGGCCGGGCCACTGGATCTTCGCCGGCACGAAGGGGCGCAGCTTCCCCGGGATGCTCGGCGTGGAGACCGACCGCGTCTCGCGCGGCTCACCCGGCGACGTCAAGGTGCTGGCCGAGTCGCCGTTCTCGTGCGGGGACCGGTCGAGCGTCACCCACAGCACGTACTACACCGCGCCGAGCGGGGCCGGGGTGTTCGCCTCGGGCACGATGCGCTGGGTGTGCGCGCTGCGCGGCAGGCGGTGCGGCCACGGGGTCACCGACTCCGCCGCCGCCTTCACCAGTCGCGCCACGACCAACGTGCTGAGGCGGTTCGCGAAAGGCCCGGCCGGTCATCCGCACGAAATTTCCTAAAGGTAAGGGTTTAGTTTCGAAGGCTGGCGTTTGGTCTAGACCACTGCCTGTGATGCCGGGCACAATGCGAGTCTGACATCAAGGTCTGGCTCGTGACCCCTATCGGGAGGAACCCGCCATGCGTATTGGAGTGCTCACCGGAGGCGGCGACTGCCCCGGACTCAACGCCGTGATCAGGGCAGTGGTGCGTAAGGGGGTGAGCGTCTACGGCCATGAGTTCGTCGGCTTCCGCGACGGCTGGCGCGGCCCCCTCGAAGGCGACACGATGCCCCTCGACATTCAGGCCGTACGAGGCATCCTGCCACGTGGCGGGACCATTCTCGGCTCTTCGAGGACCAACCCGATCAAGATCGAGGGCGGTGTCGACCGGATCAAGGAGAACCTCCTCGCGACCGGGGTGGACGCCCTGATCGCCATCGGCGGCGAGGACACCCTCGGAGTGGCCAAGCAGCTCTACGACCGCGAGGTCAACGTCGTGGGCGTGCCCAAGACGATCGACAACGACCTTTCGGGCACCGACTACACCTTCGGCTTCGACACCGCGGTCAACATCGCCATGGAGGCCATCGACCGGCTGCACACCACCGCCGAGTCGCACCACCGGGCGCTCATCTGCGAGGTCATGGGCCGGCACGCGGGCTGGATCGCCCTGCACGCGGGCATGGCGGGCGGCGCGAACGTCATCCTCATCCCCGAGAAGCCGTTCGACATCGACCTGGTCTGCGAATACGTCGAGTCGCGCTTCCGCACGCGCTACTCGCCGATCATCGTGGTCGCCGAGGGCGCGCACCCGATGGAGGGCCAGATAGCGCTGCAGGCGGGCGAGCTCGACGCGTTCGGCCACGTACGTCTCGGCGGTATCGGCGAGGTGCTGGCCAAGGAGATCGAGAAGCGCACCGGCAAGGAGGCCCGCACCACGGTGCTCGGCCACATCCAGCGCGGCGGCACCCCGACGGCCTACGACCGCGTGCTGGCCACCAGGTTCGGCCTCCAGGCCATCGACGCGGCCCACGAGGGCGATTACGGCAAGATGGTCGCCCTGCGCGGCACCGACATCGTCCGCGTCGGGCTCGACGAGGCCACGGCCGAGCTGAAGACCGTGCCGGAGTCGCGTTACTCCGAGTCGGAGGTGTTCTTCGGCTGACTGAAAGCGGCCTGCAAGCGGCGGGCCGTACCTTTCTGAGCAGCGGGGTTACCGCTACAACCCCCTCGGGGTACGGCTTGCGACGCAGCGAGTCGGCGGCCCACTATGCGTCGCAAGCCTTACTCAGGACATAGCTCAACCGCGGGGCGTGCCGAAGAGATCCACCTCCGGCGCGCCCTCGTCGCGTCCGCGCAGCCGTTCCCTGAACTCCGCCTCGGAGCGCAGCTCCTTCTCCGACGGCGACAGGATGACGGCGAGCAGCAGCCCCACCGTGATCAGGCTGATGCCGACGATGAGCGGCATCAGGAAGTCGATGGCCTGCGCGCCGGGCACGGGCACCATCTCGGAGTGCGTCGCGACCGACATCGAGTACATCCCCGTGTAGTGCATGCCCGAGACCGCCACACCCATGACCAGCGCCGCACCGCCGATCCTGAGCGCTCCGCTGACCCGCAGCGTGAACCAGAGCGCCACCGTGGCCGCCGCCACCGCTACCAGCACCGACAGCGTGACGACCACCGGGTCGTAGGAGACGCTGCCGGACATGTTCATCGCGGCCATGCCGAGATAGTGCATGCTCGCCACGCCGACTCCGGTCAGGACGCCGCCGCCGAGCAGGGAACTTAATCGCCGGCCGCCGTGGGAGGCCATGAACAGGCCCATCCCCACGACGAGGATCGCGATGAGCGCCGAGGCGACCGTGAGCGGCACGTCGTACCGGATCACCGAGCCGCTCACGGAGAAGCCGAGCATGGCGATGAAGTGCATGGTCCAGATACCCGTGCCGCCGATCGCGAGCGCGGCCCCGACGAGCCAGTACTTGGCCTCGCGGCCCCCCATCAACCTCGCGCGCGACGTCAGCAGGAGACCGAGCATGGACCCCACGCTGGACATGATGTAAGCGAGTACGGGCGTTAACAGCCCAAAAGAGAAATGATCAACCGGCGACATACCCCCACCCATCCCTTACGCACCGATAAGGGAGTATGAACAGTGAGTCGTCGCCTGCGCAACTACCTTCTACGCGCCTGGATCGGCTGTTGCTGCTGCATCGGGTTGGGATAGGTGAGTTGTTGCTGCTGAGCGGTGCGGCGGCGCAGTTCGAGCTTGGCCACGAGTTCGGCGTCCTCGTGCAGTTCTTCCTCCGAGGGCGACAGGATGACCATGAGGAGCATGGTCAGGGTGATGAGGCTGATGACCGTCATGAGGGGGACGAGGAAGTCGAGCGCGTCGGCCCCGGCGATCATGGAGGGCTGGGCGTCGACGGTGACGTGCATGGCGTACATGCCGGTGTAGTGCATGCCGGACACGGCGATGCCCATGACCATGGCGGCGCCGGTGATCCAGATGGGCTTCTTGACGCGCAGCGTGAACCACAGGGCGACCGTCGCGGCCACCACGGCGATGGCCACGGAGATGCCCACGGTGACGCGGTCGTAGGAGACGTGGGCCGACATGTTCATCGCGTACATGCCGAGGTAGTGCATGGAGGCCACGCCGAGACCCGTGAGCAGGCCGCCGCCGAGGAGCGCGAGGATGCGGCCGCGGCCCCAGGAGACCAGGAACAGGCCGGTGCCGACGACGACGATGGCCACGACCGCGGAGGCGACGGTGAGCCACACGTCGTACTTGATCTGGGTTCCCTCCACCTCGAAGCCCATCATGCCGATGAAGTGCATGACCCAGATGCCGGTGCCACCGATGGAGATGGCCGCGCCGAGCAGCCAGCGTACGCGGGAGCCGCCGCGCGAGGCGTGCGCCTGCGCGGTGAGCCGTAGCCCGAGCATCGATCCGATGCAGGACATCACGTATGCGAGCAACGGCGTGAGCAACCCGTAGGTGAAATGATTCACGGCGGAGGTCATCTATCTGTTCCTTGCATTAGGGGTTCCCGGATTGTGCCATCCCGGATGTCCCTTTCGCATGGATACTGCAACTATCTGTCAACTGTTCGTGTCGGAAACATGAGAAGGTCTCATGGCTATCGAGGGCCCGTTCTGGCGCGCGATCACGGTCTTCCGCGTCGCCTCCCTGGTGTACGCGGCCGTGCTCATGGCCCAGCACCGCGGCTACGAGCAACCGGTGCTCGGCTGGCTGGTGATCGTGGTGATGGCGCTGTGGACGGCCGGGGCGGCGTTCGCCTACTCCATCCCGGCGCTGCGGCGGTGGCCGCTGCTGGCCGTCGACCTGCTGGTGACGATGGCGTGTCTGCTGGCCAGCCCGTACGTCGAGGGCGTGTGGCAGGGCGTGGCCGGCACCATGCCCGTGCCCGCGACCTGGGTGGCCGGGCCGGTGCTCGCCTGGGCCGTGCACGGCGGGCGGCGCGCGGGCGCCCTGGCGGCGGCCGTGGTCGCGGCGGGCGACCTGTGGTTACGGGTGCGCACCCCCGAGGCGCCGATCCTCGTCAACGGCGCGGTGTTGCTGTTCCTGTCAGGAGTGGTCGTCGGACACGTGGCCCGGCTGGCCCGGCAGGCCGAGGGGCGCATGCAGCGCGCCGCCGAGATGGAGGCCGCCCAGCGTGAGCGCGAGCGCCTGGCCCGCGACATCCACGACTCCGTCCTGCAGGTCCTCGCCCTGGTGCAGCGGCGCGGGCGGCGGCTCGGCG
>NZ_JBHSPA010000079.1:76545-144137 GCF_042656245.1 Nonomuraea insulae | reverse complement strand
GGCCCTTCGGGTAAGGCGGATGGCCGAACCATAAGATGCCGAGCAGATTGCCGCAATATTGCGACGAGATTTCGCAAACATTTGACTGACATTCGTCGTGTCGTGCAGGATCGAAGCGCTGGTCAGACAGTGGTCTCGGGTCAGAAGTCCGTCGTGGACGTGTCGCAAGCCCCTACGTCCGATCTACGTAAGCCATTGCAAGCGCTTGCGCGGAAGGCCGTATAGTTTGCGCATGACACGACGACTCGCAGAGGTGGCCAAGAAGGTCGGGGTGAGCGAGGCGACCGTGAGCCGCGTGCTCAACGGCAAGCCTGGGGTCTCCGACGCGACCCGCGAAGCCGTGCTGACCGCCCTCGACGTACTCGGCTACGAGCGCCCCACGCAACTGCGCGGCGACCGGGCCAGGCTGGTCGGCCTCGTGCTCCCCGAACTGCAGAACCCGATCTTCCCGGCCTTCGCGGAGGTGGTCGGCGGCGCGCTGGCCCAGCAGGGCTTCACCTCGGTCCTGTGCACCCGCACGGTCGGCGGGGTCTCCGAGGCCGACTACGTGGACCTCCTGCTCCAGCAGCAGGTCAGCGGCGTGGTCTTCGCCGGCGGCCTGTTCGCCCAGGCCGACGCCGCGCACGGGCACTACGAGCTGCTGCACGAGCGCAAACTGCCCACCGTCCTGGTCAACGCGGCCGTCCAGCACCTCGACTTCCCGCAGGTGTCCTGCGACGACGTGGTGGCCGCCGAGATGGCCATCGCCCACCTGCGCGCGCTCGGCCACGAGCGGATCGGCATGGTCCTCGGGCCCAAGGACCACATGCCCTCGCGGCGCAAACTGGAGACCTTCCAGGCCGGGGGCGGGGACGTGGAGCTGGTCGAACACACGATGTTCTCGCTGGAGGGCGGTCACGCCGCCGCCGCCCGCCTGGTCAAACGCGGCGTCACCGGCGTCATCTGCGCCAGCGACATCCTCGCCCTCGGCACGATCCGCGCCGCCCGCCGCGCCGGCCTCGCCGTGCCCGCCGACATCTCGGTCATCGGCTTCGACGACTCGGCCCTGATGAACTGCACGGAACCCCCGTTGACGACCGTCCGCCAGCCCATCGACGCCATGGGCCGCGCCGCGGTGGACCTCCTGGTCGCCCAGATCGACAAGGCGGTCGTACCGGCGGACGAGCTCCTGTTCGAACCGGAGCTGGTCGTCCGCGCCTCGACAACGCGCGCGCGCTGAGAGCGGCGGGCGCGGCGAGCTCTCGTCCGCGCCCGTCTCCTCAGGAAACCCCGTACGGCGTCCCGAGTGGGCGCCCTTCCCAGCCTCCTGCGGCGGGGTGTTTCGTGCGGTCCGCTCCCGGAAGGACCCCACCCCTGTCCAGCGGGAGGGTCAACGTGATGCAGTCGTTATCTTGCAATATGAAGTCGAAATATTGCGCACTTCGGTCGCTGATCCTATGGTGTGGGCACCTCGCATCAGAAGGGTAAGACCATGCAGAGATCCACCGGACTCTTGCTCGTAACCGTGCTAGGACTCACGGCATCGGCGTGCGGCTCGGGCGGCGAGCCGGCCACCCCCAACGCCAGTGGCGGCGCCAAGGCCGTGTCGATCACCGTGGCCTGCCAGCCGGCGAAGTCCGCGCCGAAGGAGCGGGAAGCCTGGGACGCGGACGTGGCCACGTTCACGAAGGACCACCCGGGCGTGACGGTCAAGAGCACCGACCAGCAACCGTGCTTCGACCCCAAGACGTTCGGCCCCAAGCTGGCCGGCGGCCAGATGGAAACGGCCTTCGTGGTGCCCGTGACCAACTACAACGACGTGATCTCCAAGGGCCAGGCGCTGGACATCACGCAGTACACCGGCGAGATCAAGAACTGGAACGACCTGCGCGCCGACCACAAGGAACTGGTCACCAAGGACGGCAAGGTCTACGGCGTGCCGAACGTGCACTACAGCGTGGGCCTGGTCTACAACCGTGCCCTGTTCACCAAGGCCGGGCTCGACCCCAACACCCCGCCCAAGACGTGGGCCGAGGTCCGCGACGCCGCCAAGAAGATCGCCGGGCTGGGCCAGGGCTACGTCGGGTACGGCGAGTACTCCGGCGGCAACACCGGCGGCTGGCACTTCACCCAGGCCATCTACGGTCGCGGCGGCGCCATCCTGACGCCCGACGACAAGAAGGCCGCGTTCAACTCGCCCGAGGGCAAGGCCGTGCTGCAGAACCTGCACGACATGCGCTGGACGGACAACAGCATGGGCACCAAGCTGCTGGTCGACTGGGAGTCGCTCATGGTCGCCATGGGCAGCGGCAAGGTCGGCATGATGCTCGGCGCACCCGACGTGGTCACCGACGTGGTGAACAAGTTCAAGGGCAACGTCGCCGACTACGGCATCACCGGCTTCCCGGAGGGCAAGGCGTCGCTGAGCGGCGGCGAAGCGTTCATGATCAACCCGAAGGCCACCCCGGAGGAGGCCAAGGCCGCGCTGGAGTGGATCGACTACCGGTTCAACACCGTCGGCAAGGGCCGCTGGGACTTCGCCCGCGGCAAGAGCATCGGCAATCCGGTGGGCGTGCCGGACAACGCCGTCTTCGGTGACTCTCCCACCGGGCAGGCCATCCAGGCCGACCGCGTGAAGAACGCCTCGCTCCCGGTCGCGAACTACGACTCCTACGTCCAGGCCGCCGGCACCATCCCGCCGAAGGCCGAGCCGGTGCACGCGCAGGAGCTGTACGCCATCCTCGACGTGGCGATGTCCGGCGTGCTGAGCCGTGAGAGCGCCAGCGTCGACCAGTTGCTCACGGACGCCGAGACCAAGGCGAACTCGATGCTGGCGGCCAAGGGCTGACCTCTATGCAGATCTTGAGGCGCAATCTGACGGCCTACGGGTTCTTGTGCGCGGCGCTGGCCTGCTTCACGGTGTTCGCCTGGTATCCGATGGTCAGGGAGTTCATTCTGAGCTTCCAGAAGACCGACCTGATCAACGAACCGGTCTGGGTGGGCCTGGACAACTTCAAGACGGCGTTCCTGGACCCGGCGTTCAGCGAAGCCTGGCTGAACACCCTGGAGTTCACGCTCCTCGCGCTGGTGTTCGGGTACGCCGTGCCGTTCGTCGTCGCGCTCGTGCTGAACGAGCTGCGCCACGCCCGGGCCTACCTGCGGTTCGTGGTCTACCTGCCGGTGATGTTGCCGCCGATCGTGGCGGTGCTGCTGTTCAGGTGGTTCTACGATCCGGGGCCCGGGCTGTTCAACCAGGTGCTCGACTTCTTCGGCCTGCCGTCGCTGGCCTGGCTGGACAGCTCGGCCACCGCCCTGATCTCCCTGGTCATCGTCGCGACCTGGATGAACATGGGCAGCGCGACCCTGATCTACCTGGCCGCGCTGCAGAACATCCCGCCTGAGCTGTACGAGGCGGCGGAGCTGGACGGGGCCGGCATCTTCAAGCGGATCAGGCACGTCACGATCCCGCAGACGCGGCTGATCCTGCTGCTCATGCTGATGTTGCAGATCGTGGCGACCATGCAGGTGTTCATCGAGCCGTACATGCTGACCGGCGGCGGGCCGGAGAACTCGACGGTCACGGTCGCGTACCTGATGTTCCAGAACGCGTTCACACTCCAGGACTACGGCTCGGCCGGGGCGCTCGGCATGATGCTCATGATCGTGCTGCTCGTCTTCGCGGCCTTCCAGCTCCGGCTGACCAGGGAGGACAAGGCGTGATCTCCGTCGGAGCCGGGGCTACCACCCAGCACAAGCGGGGCAAGAAGAGGTCACCGAAGCCGATCGAGGTGCAGTTCCGCACGATCGTCTCGCCTCATCAGCTCAACAGCAGGTGGGGCAGGCGGATCTACTGGCTGGTGCTCGCCGCGATCCTCGTGGTGTTCACGCTGGCCTTCGTCTTCCCGCTCTACTGGATGATCACCGGTGCGCTCAAGACGCCGGAGGAGCTGGCGCAGATGCCGCCGACGCTCGTTCCGGCCGATCCGACGCCCGACGCGTTCTTCGAGGCGTGGGACCTGTTCGACATCGGCACGCTGCTGGCGAACACCGCCTACTACTCGCTGGGCGGCTGGATCGTCTGCATGGCCGTGGACGTCTCGGCGGCGTACGCGCTGTCGAAGCTGCGGCCGAAGTTCGGCAACGTCATCCTGGCCATGATGCTGGCCACGCTGATGATCCCGGCGATGGTCGTGCTGATCCCGCTGTACGTCACGGTCGTGGACCTGGGCCTGCTCAACAGCCCGTGGGCGTTGTGGCTGCCCGCGGCGGCCAACGGGTTCAACATCTTCCTGCTCAAGCGTTTCTTCGACTCGATCCCCCGGGAACTGATCGAGGCCGCGCAGATCGACGGCGCGGGGGCGGTGCGGATCCTGCGTTCGGTGATCCTGCCGATCTCCCGGCCGATCCTGGGGGTGGTCTCCATCCTCACGATCGTGACCTCGTTCAAGGACTTCGTCTGGCCGCTGCTCGTCATGACGGACAGCGACAGGATGACGATCAGCGTGGGCCTGTCGCAGACGGCCGGGGCCGTCACCCAGAACCAGGTCATGGGCGGTCTGCTGATCACCAGCATCCCCATGATCATCGTTTTCTTCATCTTCCAACGGCACATCATGGCGGGACTCACCGCCGGAAGCATTAAGGGATAGCGCATGTCGCAAACGTGGTGGCGGGGGGCCGCGATCTACCAGGTCTACCTGCGTAGTTTCGCCGACGGCAACGGTGACGGCGCCGGCGACCTGGCCGGCCTGCGCTCTCGCCTGACATATCTGAAAGAGCTCGGGATCGACGCCATCTGGCTCAACCCGTGGTATCCGTCGCCGATGGCCGACGGCGGCTACGACGTGGCCGACTACCGGGACATCGAGCCGGTCTTCGGCACGCTCGCCGAGGCCGAGCGGTTCATCGTGGAGGCGCACGAGCTCGACATCAAGGTCATCATCGACGTGGTCCCGAACCACAGCTCGACGCAGAGCGCCTGGTTCAAGGAGGCCCTGGAGAACCCGGCCGCCAGGGACCGGTTCTGGTTCGCCGACGAGCCGCTCAACGACTGGCAGTCGATCTTCGGCGGCTCCGCCTGGAGTCAGGTGCCAGACGGGCAGTGGTACCTGCACCTGTTCGCCCCAGAGCAGCCCGACTTCAACTGGGCCAACCCTGAGGTCCACCAGGAGTTCGAGGACGTGCTGCGCTTCTGGTTCGAGCGCGGCGTGGACGGCTTCCGCATCGACTCGGCGGCCCTGCTCTACAAGTCCGGCACCGGTTACGAAGACCTCGACGAGGTCCACGACGTCTACCGCCGGTGGCGCGAGGTGGCCGACGAGTATGGCGAGCGCATCCTGATCGGGGAGGTCTGGCTCCCCGACCAGGAGCGTTTCGCGCGCTACCTGCGCCCCGACGAGATGCACACGGCCTTCAACTTCGACTTCCTGTCCTGCGCCTGGGACCCGGCCGACCTGCGCAGGTCCATCGAGCTGACGCTGGACACCCACACCCCCATCGGCGCCCCGCCGACGTGGGTGTTGTCCAACCACGACGTGACCAGGCCGGTCACCCGGTACGGCCGCATCGACACCACGTTCGCGCACGGGGGCGCCCTCCACGGCACGCCGTCGGACCCGGAGCTCGGCTACCGCCGGGCCAGGGCCGCGGCGCTGCTGGCCATGGCCCTGCCCGGTTCCGTCTACGTCTACCAGGGCGAGGAGCTGGGCCTTCCAGAGGTGGAGGACCTGCCGAACGAGGTGCGTCAGGACCCGATGTACGCCCGCTCCGGCGGCACCAACCCCGGCCGCGACGGCTGCCGGATCCCGCTGCCGTGGTCGGGCGAGGAGCCTCCGTTCGGCTTCGGCACGGGCACGCCGTGGTTGCCGCAGCCGGAGAGCTGGCGCAAGCTGACGGCCGAGGCCCAGCGTACGGACCTGGGCTCCATGCTCAGCCTCTACCGCACGGGACTCGGCCTGCGCCGGAAACTGCTCGGGGACGGGACACTGACCTGGCTGCCGATGGGCGAGCAGGTCCTGGCCTTCACCCGGGACTCCGGCCTGACCTGCGTCACGAACCTCGGCGCCGACCCGGTGCCGCTGCCCGCGGGCGAGGTCGTGCTGGCCAGCGGCCCGGTCGAGGACGGCCTCCTGCCCTCCGACACCACGGCCTGGCTGACCTGATCACGCGCGCCCCGAGCGGACTTCGCGCCGCTCGGGGTGCTCCCCGCCGCACCGAACTACGCCGATCCCGATCGATCGGCCCCGGCGACAACGAGATCATCACGCTCACGGTCCAGGAAACGATCACGGCGGCGAAGGAGCAGGATCAGCAGTAGCGTCCCGGCCACGCAGACCCAGCCGAACCAGTCGCCGAACCGCGCGTACAACGTGGGACCGGAAGGCCCGGCGGGCACGTCGGCGACAGCCACCACGAACGGCTCCCGCGTCCCCTCAGTGTCCGTCTCGGCCAGCACCCGCCCCCACGCGTCGGAGATCATCGGCCTGCCCCACGTCGCCGCCCAGGCCAGCGAGAACCCGCTCTCCACCCCCCGCAACAGCCCCATCCGCCCGTGTTGCCACCCGTTGCCGAACTCGTCGGCCGCGGGAACGGCCAGCAACCGTGCCCCCGCCCGCCCGTAGTCCCTGCTGGGGGCTGCGAAGTTGAGGTCCATGCAGTTCGCGAGCCCCATCCGGCCGGCGAGCGCCAGCTCCGTGCCCCGCTTGAACGGCTCCCCGGGCGCGAAGTGCCACTTGGTGTAGTAAACGGGCTTCGACCCGTCGGCCGGGAGGTACACCGAGTAGTTGTACTTGATGGCGGGCGTCGTGTGCAGGATCCCGACCACCACGTCCACGTCCTGCCGGCGCGCGACCTCCGTGAGCGATCCGACGACGGCCGGCAGGCTGCTCTCGTCGGTGCCGAACGTGGCCTCGGGCAGCACCACCGTACGCACTCCTTCCGGCAGCGCCGCGATCCGCTCCGCGTACGCCCGCACCAGGTCCCGCCCGCCCGCGCTCGCCGCGTCCGGCGCCCACTGGAACCGCGTCGACGACAACACCGCCACTTTCCGCGACGTCCCGTCCACGTCCCCGGCTCCGGCCAGCCGCCACGCCCCGAACCCCAGCGTGAGCCCGCAGACCACCGCCGCCACCACCCCGGTACGCAGCCGCACCCCCGGAGACGCCACCGCCGCCACCGCGCAGGGCACCAGCAGCACGAGGAACTCCACCCCCCAGGCCCCCGTCACCGACGCGATCTGGGTCACCAGCACGATCTCGGCCTGGTTGGTGGCCAGCGGCCAGATGATCCCCGACGGGTTGACCAGCGTGACCAGGTGCATCGCCGCCACCCAGGCCGCCGGAGCCCCGAACACCGCCGCCAGCCCC
Source organism: Nonomuraea insulae (assembly GCF_042656245.1). Taxonomy (NCBI): domain Bacteria; kingdom Bacillati; phylum Actinomycetota; class Actinomycetes; order Streptosporangiales; family Streptosporangiaceae; genus Nonomuraea; species Nonomuraea insulae. Next base: position 136,794 of record NZ_JBHSPA010000079.1, on the reverse strand, counting down.
TGACCCCGCCGCAGGAGTGCCCGGAAGAGCAGCACCACCAGCCCGAACAATAACGAACTCCCGACCAGGATCCCCATTCCGACCGGCAACGGCACCGACGGCGTACGCAGGAAGAACTCGAACTGCCCCGCCTGCCCCAGCAGATAGGCCAGGAACGCCACCCCGAAGGCCGCCCGCCCGCTAACGCGGGACGCCAGCCACAGGACCGGCAGCGGCGCGATCCACGTCAGCGCCGGGATCGGCGCGAACCCGGTGCCGAAGAAGAACAGCACCGCCGAGACGCCCACCGCCACGACCGAATATCTCATCCCCTGATTCACGTATACACCGTAAACTTGCATTGTTTACGCCGTCAACTCGATACGATCACGAGATGGCACGGCTGCGCAGAACGCCCCCGCACGACCTGGACCCCGAGGCCCGGGCGCTCTACGACCAGATCACCTCCGGGCCGCGCGGCACGTTCATGGTCGATGCGGAGGGAGGGCTGACGGGGCCGTTCAACGCGATGTTGCTCAGCCCGCCCGTCGGCGACCCGCTGCAGGAGCTCGGAGCGGCCATCCGCTACCGCTCCTCGCTCACCGACCGGGCGCGGGAGCTGGCCGTCCTGGTCGTGGCCGGGCACCAGGACAGCGCGTTCGAGCGCGCGGCCCACGAGCCGATCGCCCGCGACCTCGGCTTCACCGAGGAGCAACTCCAGGCACTGCGCGACGGCTCACCCCTGGCCCTGCCCGACCCGGCCGAGGCCGCGGTGCTCGCCGTGACCCGCGCCCTGGTGGCGAAGGGGGATCTGGACGACGAGGAGTACGCGGCGCTGGGGGAGCGCGAGCTGTTCGAGCTGACCACGCTGGTCGGCTACTACACCACGCTGGCCCTCCAGCTCCGTGTCTTCCGCGTGTGAGCTAGGCGGACTCCCTGATCACCAGCTCCGTGGGCAGGATGACCGGCTCCGTCGGGCCGCCCTCGAACAGGTTGAGCAGCAGTTGCACCATGGCCGCCGCCTGTTCCATGACCGGATGCCGCAGCGTCGTCAGCGGCGGTTCGGTGTATTTGGCCGCCTCGATGTCGTCGAAGCCCACCACCGCCACGTCGTCGGGCACCCGGCGGCCGGACAGGCGCAGCGACTGCAGCGCCCCGACCGCCATCAGGTCATTGGCCACGAAGACGGCGTCCAGCCCGGGATCGTCGCCGAGGAGCTGCCGCATCGCCACCGCGCCCGACTCGCGGGTGAAGTCGCCCACCGCCACGATCGAGCGGCAGTCGGAGTCGCGCAGCACGTTGCGGTAGCCGGCCAGCCGGTCCTGCCCGGCGATCATGTCCTGCGGCCCGGCGATCGTGGCGATCCTGCGCCGCCCTATCTCCACCAGGCGCCGGACCCCGGCCTCGGCCCCGCCCACGTTGTCGTTGTCCACGAACGGCATGTCCACCGGCACGGCCGGCCGCCCGTAGGAGACCACGGGGACGCGCAGCCGTGACAGCGCGGCGGGCAGCGGGTCGGCGCCGTGCATGGAGATCAGCATGACGCCGTCCACGTGGCCGCCCGAGATGTAACGCTCCACCCGGGCGTGGCTCTTGGCCGATGAGGCCAGCATCAGCACGACCTGCTTGTTCACCGCCTCCAGCTCCAGCGAGGCCGACCTGATCGCGGTGGAGAACAGCGGATCCTCGGAGAAGACCCGTGTCCCCGGCTCGCTGACGACCAGGGCGACCGAGTCGGTGCGCTGGGTGACCAGGCTGCGCGCGGCCGAGTTGGGCACGTAGCCCAACTCGTCGATCGCGCGCAGCACGGCGTCGCGAATGTGCGGCGCCACCGTCGTCTGCCCGTTGACCACACGGGAGGCGGTGGCCCGCGAGACGCCCGCGCGGGCGGCGACGCCCTCGAGCGTCGGGCGTCTCATGAGATAACCAGAAGGGAGAGCACGGAAAAAATCTACAGGCCGTTCCTGCTGATCACGTCGCGGTACCACAGCGCGCTGTCCTTCGGCACCCTCGTCAGCGTCGCGTAGTCCACATGGACAATGCCGAACCGCCGCCGGAAGCCCTCGGCCCACTCGAAGTTGTCCAGCAGCGACCACACCAGATATCCCCGCAGGTCGGCACCCGCCTCGATGGCCCTGCGCACCTCGCGCAGATGCCCGTCCAAGTACGCCACCCGCTCGTCGTCGTGCACGCGCCCGTCCTCCACGACGTCTTCGAAGGCCGCGCCGTTCTCCGTGACCATGAGGCCGACCTGCGGATAGTCCTTCGAGAGCCGTACCAGCAGCCTGGACAGACCGTCGGGCACGATCGGCCAGCCCATCGCGGTCGTCGGCGCGTCCGCCGCGGCGAACTTGACGTTCTCCGAGCCCGGCCACGCGGCGTCGGCCGGCAGTCCCGGGCCCGACTCGACCACGCACGGGTTGTAGTAGTTGACGCCGACCAGGTCGATCGGCGCGTTGATCAGCTCCAGGTCGCCGTCCTGGATGTGCTCCGTCCCGCCGTTGCGCGCCGCCGCGGCCAGGACCTCCTCCGGGTACGTGCCGTACACCGCCGGGTCCAGGAACTGCCGAGTCAGCAACGTGTGGATGCGGTGGGCCACGGCCGCGTCCGCCTCGCTGGGCACCGCGGAAGGGTCGTTGACCTGGGCCGGGGTGAGCACGGGGGAGGAGTTGATCACCAGCATGATGCTCTGCGCGCCGGCCGCGCGCAGCCGCCGCGCCGCCAGTCCGTGGCCGAGCAGCAGGTGGTGCGCCGAGCGCATGGCGTCGGCCGGGTCGCGGCGGCCCGGCGCGTGCACGCCGTTGCCGTAGCCGAGGAAGGCCGCCACCCAGGGCTCGTTCAGCGTGGCCCAGTTGCTGACACGGTCGCCCAGCTTGTCGTGGACGGCCTGGGCGTAGTCGGCGAAGCGATAGGCGGTGTCGCGGTGGGTCCACCCGCCACGGTCCTCAAGGGCCTGGGGCAGATCCCAGTGATAAAGCGTGACATAAGGCGAAATTTCGGCGGCTAGGAGTTCATCTACGAGCTTGTCGTAAAAGGCCAGGCCGCGGGGGTTGATCGAGCCTTCGCCGTCGGGCTGGACGCGCGGCCAGGCCACCGAGAACCGGTAGGCCGCCAGCCGCAGCTCACGCATCAGCCCGATGTCGTCCCGGTAGCGGTGGTAGTGGTCGCAGGCCACGTCGCCGGTGTCGTCGTCCACCACGTTCCCGGGGGTGTGGGAGAAGGTGTCCCAGATCGACTGGCCCCGCCCGTCCTCCTTGACCGCCCCCTCGATCTGGTACGAGGCCGTGGCGGCGCCCCAGACGAATTCCTCGGGAAAGATCATCCCTTAACAGCTCCTTGCATGATTCCACCGATGATTTGCTTGCCGAACAGGGCGAACACGGCCACGAGAGGCAGGGTTCCGATCGCGGTGCCCGCGAGGCCGAGCACGTAGTCGTTGACGTACCCGCTGGCCAAGGTCGAGAGCGCCACCTGGACGGTGGGATTGTCCGGGTTGAGCACGACCAGCGGCCAGAAGTAGTCGTTCCAGGCCGACATGAACGTCAGCATGCCGAGCACCGCCGCCGCGGGCCGCGCGGTCGGCAGCACGACGTGCCAGAAGAGCCCCCACGTCGTGCACCCGTCCACCCGCCCGGCCTCCAGCAGTTCGGTGGGCAGGGCGCGCGAGAGGTACTGCGTCATGAAGAACACGCCGAACGCGTTGACCAGCGCGGGCACGATCAGCGCGTAGTTGGTGCCGGTCCACTCCAGCTTCACCATGAGCATGTAGAGCGGGATGATGCCGAGTTGCGCCGGGACCATCATGGTCGCCACGGTGATCACGAGCATGACGTTCTTGCCCCTGAAGCGCAGCTTGGCGAAGGCGAACCCGGCCAGCGTCGAGAAGAACATCACCGCGATCGAGATCGACCCGGCCACGATCACCGAGTTGACCAGCGCGAGCCCGAAGGGCACGGTGTCGAAGACCCGGGCGACGTTGGCGAAGAAGTTCCCGCCGGGGATCAGCGGCGGCGGCACCTCGGCCAGCGCGGAGTTGTGCCGGGAGGCCACCACCACGCTGTAGTACAGCGGGAAGGCCGAGAAGAAGGCCACCGCGGTCAGGGTCAGGTAGCGCAGCCTCATACCAGCCCGCCCTTCACCTTGCGAGTGATCAGGAAGTTGATCCCGGCGACCACCACCACGGCCACGAACATCAGCCACGACGCCGCGGAGGCGTACCCGAAGTCGAAGGTCGAGTTCGCGAAGCCCTGCTCGTAGACGAACAGCGCCAGCGTCTGGAACTGCCGGTCGGGGCCGCCCGAGGCGACGCCGCCCCCGCCGCCGCTGCTCTGCCCGAACAACATGGGCTCGGCGATGATCTGCATCGCGCCGATCGTGGAGACGATGACCACGAAGATGATCGTGGGCCTGATCATCGGGATCGTGATCTTGCGGAGCTGGGTGAAGTTGCCCGCGCCGTCGATGGTGGCGGCCTCGTACAACTCCCGGGGCACGGCCTGCATCGCGGCGAGGAAGATCAGCGCGTTGTACCCGGTCCAGCGCCACATGATCATCACGGCGAGCGCGACGTGGGAGGTGGCCGTGCCCGCCGCCCAGTCGACGGTGCCCACCCCGAACCACGACAGGACCCAGTTGATCATGCCGAAGTCCCGGCCGAAGAGCTGGCTGAAGATCACCACCACGGCCACCACGCTCGTGACGTTGGGCAGCAGCAGCGCGACCCGGAACACCGTCTGGAACCGCAGCCGCCGGTTGAGCAGGTGCGCCAGCCAGATGGCCAGCGCGAGTTGCGGCACGGTCGACAGCACGCCGATGGACAGGGTGTTGAAGGTGGCGTTCCAGAAGTATCCGTCGGCGAGCAACGTCGAGTAGTTGCCGAGCCCGATGAACTCCTGGGTCTCGGACAGCAGCGTCCACTCGTGCAGGCTCACCCAGGCCGTGTAGAGCAGCGGGAACAGCCCGAAGGCGCAGAACAGCAGGAAGAACGGGGCCACGTAGGCGTACGGCGACACCCTCACGTCGAGGGTGTGCCGCACGCTGCGCCTACGCCGTCGCGTGACCGCGAGGGGAAGGGAGCTCATTTGATCTTCTTGACGTCCTCGAGCACCTGCGCCCACGACTCATCCGGCGTCTGCTTGCCCTGCTCCACGCGACCGAGCCCGTTACCGACGGCCGTGCGGACGTCGGCCTCCTTCGGGCCGAGGTGCTGCGGCTTGAGCGCCTTGGCGGCCTCGGAGTAGATCCGGCCGATGGGGGCGTCGCCGAAGAACGGCTTGGTGAAGTTCTGGATCGACGGGTCGTCGTACAGGGCCGGGATCGAGGGGAAGGTGCCCTCCTCCTTGAAGACCTTGGCCTGGTTCTCCTTGGAGGTGAGGAAGCCGATCAGCTCGGCCGCCTCCTTCGGGTGCTTGCTCTGCTTGGGCACCATCAGGTGCGAGCCGCCGCTGTTGCCCGAGCCGCCGGGCACGGTCGCGATGTCCCACTTGCCCGTCGCGTCCTTGGCCTGCTCCTGGATGAAGCCGGTCATCCAGGCCGGGCAGATGATCGTGGCGAACGAGCCCTTGGCGAAACCGGTGTTCCACGGCGGCGAGAAGGCCGCCAGCTTGGCGGTCAGGTTCTCCTGGGTGAGCTGGTTCGACAGGTCCCAGGCCTTCTTCACCTCGGGGTTGGACGCCACGATGATGTTGTCCTGGGCGTCGTACAGGCCGGTGGGCGCCTGGTTGACCATGGCGCGGAAGATCTCGCCGGGGGAGTCCACGAACTTGGCGCCGGCCACGCTCGCCGCGGCGAACTTCTTGCCGGTCGCGATGTAGTCCTGCCAGGTCGGCCAGAGCTGGGCCACCGCGGCGCGGTCGTCCGGCAGCCCGGCCTTCTTGAACAGGTCCTTGCGGTAGCACATGGCCAGCCCGCCGACGTCGGTGCCGAGGCCGAGGACCTGCGAGCCGTCCTTGCTCAGGCCCTGCTGCCACTTCCAGTCGAGGTAGTCGGCCTGGCGCTTGTCGAGCCCGTACTGCTTGAGGTCCTGGAACTTGCCGGGCTGGGCGGTGAAGGTGCTGATGTAGCCCACCTCGACCGCTTCGATGTCACCCGCGCCCGCGTTCGTGGCCAGCCGCTTGACCAGGTTGCTGTGGTGGTCGTTGAACTGCGTGACGCTCTCGACGATCTCGAGGTTCGGGTGGGTCTTCTTGTACTCCTCATAGAGCGGTTTGAAGCCGAAGTCACCGAACAGGCTGACGGTCAGCTTGATCTTCTCTGCCGGCTGGGCGCTCGACTCGGTGGCGGTGTCGCCGCCACTTCCGCCGCCACACGCCGTTGCCAATGCGAGGACGGACGCGGTGAGCACAGGCAGACCGAGCCGCCGGATGCGAGGGGCCATGGGAAACCCTCCTGGGGAGTTAAGGGGGGATGCTGAGAGAGCGCTCTCTCAAGAGATTCCCGGGGCTCACATGCCGCTGTCAACGGGGGTTAAGTAACGATCGGCGTTATCTGAGAGAGCGCGTTCTCGCATCGGCACACCTGCGGGGCGGGCTCCCGCGCGATTAGGTTAGGCTGCCCTAATACGACTTAGGCATACCTAACTTGGAGTTCATGTGGCTTCCCTCATTCGCGCCGGCCTGGCCGCACTCGTGGCCGCGGTCAGCCTGGCCGCGTGCGGGTCCGGCGGTGACGGCGCCGCGGCCGCCAAGAGCGGCCCGACCCGTACGGTGCGGCACGAGGCCGGTACGACCGAGGTGCCCGCCACGCCGAAGCGGATCGTGTCCACGAGCGTCACCATGACCGGCCAGCTCCTCGCGCTCGGCGCCTCCGTGGTGTCCTCGCAGGCCACTCCGCCGGGCGGCCCCATCACCGACGCCGACGGCTTCTTCACGCAGTGGTCCGGCGTGGCGAAGGAGCGCGGCGTGCAGGTGCTCTACCAGGGCTACGAGCCGGACATCGAAAAGGTCATCGCGGCCAAGCCCGATCTCATCGTGGGCAGCGCCTCCGGCGCCGACAGCAGTGCCAAGGTCTACGACCAGCTCAAGGCCGTCGCCCCGACCGTGCTGTTCCGGCACGACAACGTGACCTGGCAGGAGTTGTCCACCAAGCTCGGCCAGGCGCTCGGCCTCGAAGCGAACGCCGCCAAGGTGATCGCCGGCTACGACGAGCGCGTCACCGAGGTGAAGGGCAAGATCAAGCTACCGGACGAGGACGTCGTGGTCCTGCGCGACAACAACACCGACATCCCCGTCTTCACCGAGGCCTCGGCCCAGGGCGGCCTGCTCACCGCGCTCGGCTTCAAGCTGCACGCGGTGGACGCCGCGCTGGCGGCCGAGTCGTCCAAGGAGGGCGGCGGCCGCAAGGACATCGTGAACCTCGCCCAGGAGAACGTGATCAAGGCGTTCGGCGACAGCTCGATCTTCTTCGCCGGCCACAGCGCCCAGCAGATCGCCGCCACCGAGGCCAAGGCCCTGTGGAAGGACCTGCCCGCCGTCACCGGCAAGCGGGTCTACGATCTCGGCGTCGACGCCTTCCGCATCGACTACTACAGCGCCTCCAACATCCTCGACCGCATCGAGCGGCAGTTCTCCGATGCGTGATCTTCCGCCGCGGGTGCCCAGGCCGGCCCCGCCGCTGACCCTGCCCACCCCCGCGCACGACGCCTCCCTCTCGCCGCGGGTGACCTCCCTGGACGACGGCCTCAGCGCGGTGACGTTCTCCTGGCGCGGGCAGGCCGAGGAGGTGCGGGTGCTGGCCAACAAGCTCACCCATGACACCGACGCCGCCGTGATGGAACGCACCGGCGACCTCTGGCACCGCACATACGTGGTGCGCGACGGCTGGCGCGCCTCCTACCGGCTGTCCGTGGACGGCACGGCGATCGCCGACCCGCTCAACCCGCGGGTCTGGCAGGGCTTCTCGATCGCGGAGACGACCCCGCCGTCGCCATGGCTCGCCGCCCGCGCCGAGCCGCTCCACGAGCTCAGCCGCCAGACGATCGGCTGGCGCTACGATCCGGTACGCCCTCCGCGCGGCACCCTCGTCGTGCTCGACGGCGAGCATTGGGTGGACGACCTGCCCGTCATGCTCGACAACCTCATCGAGGCCGGCGAACTGCCCCCGGTGACGGCCTGGCTCGTGGAGTCGGGTCCTGACCGGGTGGGGCGGCTGACGTGCAACCCGGAGTTCGTGGACGCGCTGCCGTACGAGGGGGCGACCGTGATCGCCGGGCAGAGCTTCGGCGGGCTGACGGCCGTCTACGCCGCCCACCGGCGCCCCGACCGGTTCGTGGCCGCGGTGTCGCAGTCGGGCTCGTTCTGGTGGCCCAACGGGCCCGAGCCCGAGTGGCTCACCGGCGAGCTGTCTCCTTCCGCGCCACCCGTGGTGCACCTGCAGGTCGGCACGGACGAGTGGGCCCTGCACGGGCCGACGGCGCGGATCGGGGAGAGGCTGCAGGGCACCTACCGGGAGTACGAGGGCGGCCACGACCGCTACTGCTGGCGCAACGAGCTGGCGACCGGCCTGATCACCGCCTACGCGAGCTAGCTCCGCACCGCCTACGCGGGCCGGGCTCCGCCACTCCCTGATCACCGCCTATGCGGGCCGGCCCCGCCATTCCCTGAACAACAACCACGCCAGGTAGAGCCCGCCGATCCCCCCGGTCAGCACGCCCACGGGCACCTGGCCGGGGGTCGGGAGCCGCTGGGCCAGCAGGTCGGCGGCGGTCAGCAACACCGCGCCCATCGCCGCCGAGGACGCGATCCCCGGCCCGGGCGCGCGGGTGACCCGCTTGGCGAGCTGCGGCGCCGCCAGCGCCACGAACCCCACCGGCCCCGCGACGGACACCGCCACCCCGGACAACCCGACCGCGACCAGCAGCAGCCCCAGCCGCAGCCGCTCGACCCGCAGCCCCAGCGCCCCGGCCGCCGCGTCGCCCATCTCCATCAGCGCCGCCGACCGGCTCAGCGCCAGCGCGACCGGCAGCCCGGCCAGCACCGCCAGGCCCACCGGCCAGACCCGATCCCAGCCCGCTCCCGCCAGGCTGCCGATGAGCCACACCTTCGCGCCCTGGGAGTCGTACAGGTCGGCCCTGGTCAGCAGGTAGGCGATGAGTGAGTGCAACATCGCCGTCACCCCGACGCCGACCAGCACGAGCCGGGTCCCCTTGACGCCGCGCCTGAACGACAACGCGTACACCAGCAGCCCGGCCACCAGCCCGCACGCCAGAGCGCCCAGGGAGACGCCCTGAGTGCTCTCCGAGCCCGCGACGAGGATCATCAGCACGGCCCCGGCCGCGGCGCCCGCGTTCACGCCGATGATGTCGGGGCTGCCGAGCGGGTTGCGCGACAGGCTCTGCACCACCGCCCCGCCCACGCCCAGCGCCGCCCCCACGAGCAGGGCCAGCGACACCCGGGGCGCCCGCAGCGTGTAGACGACCAGTTCGGTGGCGGCGTCGCCGTGCCCGAGGAGTGTCCGCAACGCGTCCCCGGCGGTCAGGGCCGCGCCGGTGCTCAGCGCGACCAGCCCCAGTGCGGCGCCCGCCGCGACCAGGAACGACACCACCACGCAGGCCCGCACGTGGACGCGCAGCGCGATGCCGGAGACCCGCAGCGTCCTCACGCCGCCACCGCCTTACGCCGCCGCAGCAGGTAGATGAAGATCGGCCCGCCCACGAACGCGGTCACGATGCCGCTCTCCAGCTCTCCAGGCCGCACGACGACGCGCCCCAGCACGTCGGCCGCCAGCAACAGCGCGGGGGCCAGCACCGCCGAGTACGCCAGCACCCAGCGGTGGTCGGGCCCGGTGAAGCCACGTACGGCATGCGGCGCCATCAACCCGATGAACCCGATCGGCCCGGCCGCCGCCGTGGCCGCCCCGCACAGCAGCGTGATCGCCACCCCGGCCAGCAACCGGGTACGCCCCAGCCGCACCCCGAGTGCCTGCCCGGTCTGCTCGCCCAGCGCGATCACGTTCAGCCCGCGCCCGAGGCCCAGCGCCAGCACCGCGCCCACCAGCACGAACGGCGCCACCTGCGCCACCACGTCCAGCGACCGCCCGGCCAGCGCCCCCACGTCCCAGAACCGCCACTGGTCGAACACGCCCGCGTCCAGGGCCAGCACCCCGTTGATCGCCGCCAGCAGCGAGGCACTGATCGCCGCCCCCGCCAGCACCAGCCGGGTGGGGTGGTGGGCGCCGAGCGCGTACACGACCACCGCCGCCACCAGCGCCCCCGCCATCGAGAACCACACCCACGTGGTCATGTCCCGCGCACCGAAGAACAGGATCGAGCAGACGACGGCCAGCGAGGCGCCCGAGTTCACGCCCAGCAGTCCGGGATCGGCCAGCGGGTTACGGGTGAGCCCCTGCATGAGCGCCCCCGCCAGACCGAGCGACAGCCCCACACAGACGCCGAGCAGGGTGCGGGGGAGCCGCAGGTCGTGGATCACGGCCGCCGTCTCACCGCCGTCGGGGTGCCAGAACTGCTGCCACACGTCCCCGGCCGGGATCGCCTGCGCGCCGACCGACAGGCTCAACGCGGCCATCACCACCAGCACCGCCAGGGACAGCCCGAGTCCCGTCCACCGCATCGAATTCCCCTCGTTAGGTAAGGCTTACCTTAGCGCTGGAGGGTTCGAGTGGAGGCACCGGCTGCCTCCGTAAGGGGATCAGCCGGTGAGGGCGCGACCGGCCATCCGGGCGTACATGCGGCCAGGGGAGGGCGCCGTGGCCAGGAATCCCGGCAACATCGGCAGATCCACGGCGAACGGATCAAGCCGCTCGTACAGCGCGTTGGCGTCCGCCGGCCGATCGCCCGGCTGCTTCTCCAGCAACTGCGCCAGCAGCACGCTGAGCGCCCCAGGCAGCCCGGGAATGCTCGGCGGCCGCTCCTTGACCTGCTGCTCGAACACCACGTAGTCGGTGGGCCCGGTGAAGAGCTGCCGCCCGGTCAGCATCTCGTGCAGGACGCAACCCAGCGAGTACAGGTCGCTACGCGCCTCGGAGACGCCGTGCTGAATCTGCTCGGGAGCCATGTACGCCGGAGTCCCCAGAATCTGGCCGATCCGGGTGAACGTGGTGACATCGGACTCCCGCAACATGGCCAGCCCGAAGTCGAGCACCTTCACACTGCCGTCCGGGCAGAGCATGAGGTTGGTCGGCTTGAGATCCCGATGGCAGATCGACAACGCGTGGGCCGCCGACAACACCGCACACGCCTGGGCCGCGATCGCCGCCGCCCACGGCACCGGCACCGGCCCGTGCTCATGCACCAGGTCGGCCACCGTGACACCCTCGATGAACTGCATCACCTGGTAAAGCCGCTGCTCATGCGTGCCGAAGTCGTACAGCACCGGCGCCCCGGGATGCTCCAGCCGGGCCAGGATGCGCGCCTCGCGAATGAACCTGGTCTCCAGCTCGTGATCGGGCCCGCCGGGCAGCCGCAGCAGCTTCACCGCGACCCGGCGATCCAGGTGGCGATCGTGGCCCGCGTAGACGGCGCCCATGCCGCCTTGCCCGAGGGGGAGGTCGTCGAGTTCATAGCGGTCACCGATGACCATTTACCCCCCTCCCGCAGCCTTTCGGGGAAAAACTACACCGTCAGGCGGCGACTTCGGCGACCGAGCCGCCTCACAAAGTGAGGCCATGGGCGGGCGGGTGCAGGTGACCGTCGGTGAGGCCGTCGAGGCCCAGCCGGATCAACGTCTGCCCCAGTGTCGAGGTTTCGCGAATGGCGTCTTCGAGCACGGCCAGTTGCCTGAAGGCTTCGCCGTAGGCCTTCTGCTCCTTCAACGACAACCTGGGCAGGCGGGTGCGCCGCACGTCGAACCTGCTGGAGCCGGTCGTCGCCCGCCCGCCCGCGGCCCGCAGGAAGCCCGCGAGGAAGTCGGGATCGAGCCGCCGCGCGTCCACCCGGTAGAGGGTGAGATGCGGCCCCAGCACCGCCCCGCCGTTGCCCATCACGCGTACGGCGGAGTAGGAGGCCACCACGTCGCCGGGCCGGATCGCGATGAGGCCCTGCTGCATGCCGGTCGAACCGGACGGCGCACTGCCGTAGAGCACGTCGTCCGAGGTCAGCACCGGCACGTCGCCCCCGTCGGCGGCCATCTTCGGCGGCGCCTGCGACGTGGCCACCAGACCCTCCTTGATCAGGTCGCCGAGCGTGGTGCCCGGCTGGTCGAGCGGCTGCTCCAGCACCTTCAGATCGGGCGGTACGGCCGCCGCCGCCAGGAAGCGGTCACGCGCCTCGGCGAACGCCCGGCCCACGTCGTCGCGCCGCTGATGCCGGGCCGGGGTCATGTCGACCTCGTCGGCCAGCAGGTCGATGATGCGGACGGTCTGATCGGAACGGTCCTCCACGTACGCCTGCCAGGCCGGCTCCACCACCGTCAGGTCGGCCGTGGCGTCCACGATCAGCACCTCGGACGGAGGCCGCTCGCCAGGGGCCGGGCGGCGCAGCAACCACAGGTCGGAGCCGGGCAGCGCCACGACCGCCCGCAGCGCGCCGGCGCGCAGGAGGTTGGCGCGGATGCGGCGGCCCGCCTTGCGGCTGGCGGCGGCCGGCGGCATCAGGATGGCCACGAGACCGCGCGGCTTCACGTGGGTGAGGCAGTGCTGCACCCAGGCCAGCTCGGGCTCGCCACGCGGCGGCAGGCCGTACTCCCAGCGCGGGTCGCCGGTCAGCTCCTCGTAGCCCCAGGCCCGCTCGTTGAACGGCGGATCGCACACCACCGCGTCGGCCCGCTCACCGGCGAAGCCGTCGTGGCGCATGGAGTCACCGGCCATCACCCTGGCCTCCAGGCCGCGCAGCCGCAGCCGGGCCGCGGTGATGGCGGCGGAGGTCTCGCTGAGGTCCTGCCCGAGCATCGTCGCCGGGCTGGCGGGGGCGAGCAACAATGTGCCGACGCCGCACGCCGGGTCGAGCACGGTCGCGCCGGCGGTGCTCACAAGCCGGACCATCAGCGCCGCGACGTCCTCGCGGGTGACGGAGAGCTGGCGCGAGTGGGCTTCGAGATAACGCTCGCAGAGGAACTCGTACGCGGCCAGCGGCCCGTGCCGCTCACCCAGCTCCAGCACGAGCCCCGCCAGTTCGGGATCGAGCCCATCGCCGTCGGCGCGCTCTCCGTCGGACAGGTCGTCCACCTTGACCGGACCACCGTCGCCCGCGGCGTTCGCGGCCCTGGTCAGCAGGGTTCCGGCGGCGGCCACCAGCTCGCCCAGCCGCAAATCCCCTGCCGCTTTCAGGCGTTGCCACGCCCGATCTCCCAGGGAGACCTGGTAGGACTTCCCATAGCGACGCAGCCAGGACTCGACCTGCCGCAGTGAGAACAGCGGCTGGTTGGCGGTGCCGCCGGTGGGCTGGGGGAAGTCGTCGTGGCGACGACGCCAGTTGCTCACCGCGGCACGCCCGACGCCGGCGAGCCGGGCGATGTCCCCGGCGTTGACGGTCGGGTCGTGGCTCATGGAGCCCACAGTAGTTCACAAGAGTCTTCAGCGCATCTGCTTGTGAAGTCTTTCAACCAATGATTTACTGCAGGGTATGAAGCACAACATCCGCTATGCCGCCGGATCAGACGTGGGCCGCCGCAGGGAGCAGAACGAGGATTCTGGCTATGCGAGTGGCCGCTTGCTCGTGGTGGCTGACGGGATGGGTGGACACGCGGCCGGCGAGCTGGCCAGCTCCGCGGCGATCGCCGTCATGCGCGAGCTGGATGCCACGCTTCCCGAGACAGGCTCCGACCTGGAGGGGGCGCTTGAGGGCGCCGTGCATGAGGCCGCGCGCAGGCTGGTCGAGCTGGCCGACATCGACCCCGCGCGCAGGGGGATGGGGACCACGGTGACCGCCATGCTGTGGGACGGCTACGCGTTCGCCCTGGCTCATCTCGGTGACTCCCGCGGATACTTGCTTCGCGATGGCGCTCTCTACCAGATGACCAAGGATCACACACTTGTGCAGTCGATGGTGGACGAAGGGCGGATAACGGAGGATCAAGCCGCCGTGCACCCCCGGCGTTCGATGGTGCTGCGCGTGCTGGGCAGCGAGGGCAGGGCGGAGCCGGACATGGCGCTGCGCGAAGCCGAGCCTGATGATCGCTACCTCCTCTGCTCCGACGGGCTCACGACCGTGCTCGGGCCCGAGGTCCTGCACGAGGTGCTGACCACGGTGACAGACCCGGCGGCGGCCGTCCAGCGGCTGATAGATCTCGCGAACGAGGGCGGCTCTCCCGACAACGTGACCGTGATCATCGCGGACGTGGTCGCACCCGGCACGGGGGACGCGGGGGTCTATCGCGTGGGCGCCGGCGCCTAACGAGCGTAGTAGTGAGTCCCACCAGTCTCAGCAGTCACATAGCCGAAATTTCGGCTCATTTCAAGACACTTTCCCAGTGACGCGCGCAATTTCGTGATGGCGCTACTACAGTCCATCGTGGTTTGTCGGTTTTCTGGGAGGAGTCACCCTGGACCCGATCGCGGACGAGCTGCTGAAGACGGTGCGGCAGGAACTCGGTTATAAGGAGAAGGGCGGCCAGTTCACCAAGTTCGGTCAGTGGTACGCGGATCACGTCCAGGACGCTCAGTACCGCGACGCGCCGTGGTGCGACATGTTCATCGCCTGGGCCGCGAACAAGGCCGACCTCACCGACTACGTCGGACAGTTCGCCTGGACGCCTTCCCACGCGGCCTGGTTCATCCAGCAGGACGCCTGGTCCAGGAAGCCCGAGCCGGGGGCGCTGGTCTTCTACGACTGGCGCGGTGGCAAGAGCTACAAGGGCATCGACCACGTCGGGGTCGTGGAGCGCGTCGACGGCAAGAAGATCCACACCATCGAGGCGAACGTCGACCACGTCTGGCTCAAGCGCAAGACCCGGGATACCGACAAGGTCGTCGGGTACGGCCTTCCGCGCCTGGTCAAGGCCAACGTCGACAAGCTGGACGAGATCCGTTCGACCGAGCGCCCTTTCGTGGCGCCGCCGCGCTCGGAGACCGGGCACGGGACGCCGCTGGACGTCTTAGGCACGCCGCCCGCGTTATTGGCCGCCATGGTCCTCATGACGATCGTCCTCTCGCTCCGCGTCTCGGGCCGCCGTCGCGGCACCCACCGCCGCTTCCACTTCCACTGGCGCTGGTCCTGGCGGCCTTCCCCCACCCATCCCGTCTCCGGCGTGAAGGTCCCCTCTCCCCGGAACCCCCTGGTCCCTGAAGGCGCGCGGGACCGCCCCAAGGCAACGGTCTCCGAGCAGGCCGAGCCGCGCCCCACCCAGGCCGCCCGTCCCCCACGGAGCCGGGTCCCGGCGGGCTCGGGCCGCTCCGCCACCAAGCACCCCACCCCCAAACGCCGCAAACCCTACGACCCAACCTGAGCCCGCCTCCGCCCCGCCGCACTTCGGCGCGGTCCTCTGTGGGAAACCGGAGGGCCTGCGGCGGCCGGTCTGCGGGTGGGTGTCGGGGGCGAAGGTCAGGTTGTGAGGTCGATGACGGCCTTGATGTCGTCGGCGGGTTCGAAGGTCTCGAGGGCGCGTGACAGCGGGATCCGCCGCGTGATCAACCGTTCCAGCCATCCCATGTCCGCCTTGGCCAGCGCCGCCGCAGCATCGCGGAAGTGCCGCAGGTTCCCGTTGACCGTGCCGAAGATCACGTCGTTCTCCAGCACGATGTCCCGGTTGATCACCCCGGCGTCCACCCGATGGCTCCGCCCGCCCGGCGACAACCCGCACAGGCAGACGATCCCGGCGGCGGCCGTGGTGGTCATGGAGTCGATGACGAGCTGCCCCGCCCCCGTACATTCGAGGATGATGTCCGGTTTGGCGTCGTGGAACGCCTCCAGGGTCGAGGACGAGTGGTAGGTCCCGCCCAGCTCCTCCACCAGCGACGACTTGACCCCGGCGGGGGCGCGGTCGAGCACGTGCACCTCCAGCCCCCGCTGCCGCCCCAGCAACGCGCCCAGCAGCCCGATCGGGCCGGCGCCGGTGACCAGCAGGCGGTGCGGCTCGTACCAGGCCCGCGACCCGATCCGTTCGATCTGCTCCCATGCCTTGGCCACCACCGACGTGGGCTCCACCAGCATGCCGACGCTCTCCAGCGCGGGGTCGAGCCGCACGGCGTAGCCGGCTTCGACGGTCCAGCGGGAGCTGCCGTACCCGTCGATCTCCTTGATGCCCCGCTCGGTGTAGCGGCCGTTGCGGCACATGTCGAACTCGCCCCGCGCGCACGCCCCGCACGGCACCGGGTCGGGACGCCGTACGACGCCCACGACCAGGTCGCCGGGTGAGAACGCGGAGCCCTCCGGCGCCTCCAGGACGCGGCCGAGCGACTCGTGGCCGATGACCATGCGCTCCTCGCCCGGCGGCGGCCAGCCGTACTCGCCGCTCCCCAGTTCTCTGTCGGTCCCGCAGATGCCCAGGGCCAGGCCCTCGACGAGCAGTTCGCCCTGGCCCGGCTCCGGGTCGGGCACCTCTCGCACGTCCAGCGTGCCTTTCCTGCCTGGCTCGAACGTCAGCGCGCGCATCGCCGTCACCCCCTCGACCTGCCTCTACCCCGGACACCCTGGACAAATAGTAGGACGTCCTAGCATCTCCATAGTAGGACGTCCTAGTATCTGAGTAGATGAGGTCCCCACAAGGGAGTGATCAGGAGTGCACGTTCCGGTACACCCAGTCCGCTTCGTGACCGCCGCGGCCCTGTTCGACGGGCACGACGCGGCGATCAACATCATGCGGCGAATCCTGCAGTCCCAGGGAGCCGAGGTGATCCACCTCGGGCACAACCGCTCGGTGGACGAGATCGTCGCGGCGGCCATCCAGGAGGACGTCCAGGGGGTGGCGATCAGCTCATACCAGGGCGGCCACGTGGAGTTCTTCTCCTACCTGGTGGACCTGCTGCGCGAGCGCGGCGCGGGGCACATCAAGGTGTACGGCGGCGGCGGGGGCGTGATCGTCCCCGAGGAGATCGAGCTGCTGCACTCGCGCGGCGTCACGCACATCTTCTCGCCCGAGGACGGCCAGCGGTACGGCCTGCCCGGCATGATCAACAAGCTGATCGAGGAGTGCGACGTCGAGCTGGGCGACCCCCCGTCGGTGGAGGCGGTGGTCTCCGGCGACCAGGCGGCGCTGGCCCGCGCGATCACGCTCATCGAGAGCGGCAGGACCATCGAGGGCCTGGCCACGGAGCGGCGCGCGCCGGTGCTCGGCATCACCGGCACAGGCGGCTCCGGCAAGTCCTCGCTCACCGACGAGCTGGTCCGCAGGTTCCGCGTGGACAACGACGACAAACTGCGCATCGCCATCATCGCCATCGACCCCACCCGCAGGCGTGGCGGCGGCGCGCTGCTCGGCGACCGCATCAGGATGAACAGCCTGGGCCCCCAGACCTACTTCCGCTCCCTGGCCACCAGGGGCGCGGCCAACGAGGTGCCCGCCTACCTCGACGAGGTGATCACCGCCTGCCGGGCCGCGGGCTACGACCTGGTGATCGTGGAGACGCCCGGCATCGGGCAGGGCGACGCGGGCATCGTGCCGCACGTGGACGTGCCGATCTACGTGATGACGCCCGAGTTCGGGGCCGCCTCCCAGCTCGAGAAGATCGACATGCTCGACTTCGCCGAGGCCGTGGTGATCAACAAGTATGAGCGGCGCGGCGCCGAGGACGCCCTGCGTGACGTGCGCCGCCAGCTCGTACGCAACCGCGAGGCGTTCGGCGTCTCGCCCGACGAGATGCCGGTCTTCGGCACCATCGCCGCCCGCTACAACGACTCCGGCGTCACCGCCCTCTACCAGCACCTCAAGCCCCTCCTGCCGACCGGGGAGAGCCCCGGGCTGCTGCCGCTCGTCGAGGGCCGCGCCTCGCAGGCGTCGGCGGCCATCGTCCCGCCCGCCAGGCAGCGCTACCTGGCCGACATCGCCGAGACCGTGCGCGGCTACCACGAGGAGACGCTCGCCCAGGCCGAGGTGGCCCGCCGCCGTCAGCAGCTCGCCGCGGTGCGCGACCTGCTGAGCGAGGCCGGCGCGGAGGCGGCCGAGCGGGCCGAGCGGGAGCTGTCCGAGGAGAGCCGCGCGCTGCTGGACGGCTGGCCCGCGGTCAAGCAGCGTTACACCGCCGACGAGCTGGTGGTGAAGGTGCGCGACCGCGAGATCCACACCCCGCTCTGGCGCGAGACGTTGTCCGGCAACCGGATCCCGAGGGTGGCCCTGCCGCGCTACCACGACCACGGGGACCTGCTGCGGTTCCTGCGCGGCGAGAATCTTCCGGGAACGTTCCCGTTCACCGCCGGCGTGTTCTCGTTCAAGCGCGACGACGAGGACCCGACTCGGATGTTCGCGGGCGAGGGCGACCCGTTCCGTACGAACAGGCGCTTCAAGCTGCTGTCCGAGGGCCAGCCCGCGACGAGGTTGTCCACGGCGTTCGACTCGGTGACCTTGTACGGCCACGACCCCGACCTGCGCCCCGACATTTACGGAAAAGTCGGGACCTCGGGGGTCTCCATCGCGACGCTCGACGACATGAAGGTGCTCTACGACGGGTTCGACCTGGCGGCGCCCAACACGTCGGTGTCCATGACGATCAACGGCCCGGCCCCCACGATCCTGGCCTTCTACCTCAACGCCGCCATAGACCAGGCCAGAGACCGCTTCCGCGGCGAGCACGGCCGCGACCCGGACGAGAGCGAGGACCGTGACCTGCGCGCCCGCACGCTCACCACGGTCAGGGGCACGGTGCAGGCCGACATCCTCAAGGAGGACCAGGGGCAGAACACCTGCATCTTCTCCACCGAGTTCTCCTTGAGGATGATGGCCGACATCCAGGAGTGGTTCATCCGCAACAGCGTCAGGAACTTCTACTCGGTCTCGATCTCCGGCTACCACATCGCCGAGGCCGGGGCCAACCCGATCAGCCAGCTCGCCTTCACGCTGGCCAACGGTTTCACCTACGTGGAGGCGTACCTGGCCAGGGGCATGAACATCGACGACTTCGCCCCGAACCTGTCGTTCTTCTTCTCCAACGGCATGGACCCCGAGTACAGCGTGCTCGGCCGCGTCGCCCGCCGCATCTGGGCCGTGTCGATGCGCGAGCGCTACGGCGCGGGCGAGCGCTCGCAGAAGCTGAAGTACCACATCCAGACCTCGGGCCGCTCCCTGCACGCCCAGGAGATGAACTTCAACGACATCCGCACCACCCTGCAGGCCCTGATCGCCGTCTACGACAACTGCAACAGCCTGCACACCAACGCCTTCGACGAGGCCGTGACCACCCCGTCGGCCGACTCGGTGCGCCGGGCCATGGCCATCCAGCTCATCATCAACCGCGAATGGGGCCTGGCCAGGAACGAGAACCCGCTGCAGGGCGCGTTCATCATCGAGGAGCTGACGGACCTGGTGGAGGAGGCGGTGCTGGGCGAGTTCGAGCGGCTGTCCGACCGGGGCGGCGTCCTCGGCGCGATGGAGACCGGCTACCAGCGCGGCAAGATCCAGGACGAGTCCATGCTGTACGAGATGCGCAAACACGACGGCTCGCTGCCCATCGTCGGCGTGAACACGTTCACGAAGGACACCGGCGAGCCCGAGCCGCACAAGCTGGAGCTGGCCAGGGGCACCGAGGAGGAGAAGCGCTCCCAGCTCGACCGGCTGCGCGGCTTCCACGAGCGCAACCGCTCCGAGGCGCCCGCCCAGCTCGCCAGGCTGCGCGAGGTGGCGATGTCGGAGGGCAACGCGTTCGAGGTGCTGATGGAGGCGGCCCGCGTCTGCTCGCTCGGCCAGATCACCGACGCCCTCTTCGAGGCGGGCGGCCAATACCGGCGCAACGTCTGAGGCCGCCGCTGGCGGGGATGTGCCAGGGCGGGTATTCGCCAGCCTGACGACCTTCCGGAAGGATCGCCGGAAGGGTGCAATCCAGACATGCCCCTCACATCCTCCGCCGGCAGGCTGACCGGTGTGCTCGCCGTCGCGTTAGCGGCGACGGGCCTGGCCGTCCCCGCGACGGCGTACGCGGACACCTCCAAGGAACCCGCGCAGAAGTCCCAAGAGACGGAGATCACCCTCATCACCGGCGACCGGGTCCATTACGTGGACGGACCCGGCGACCAGGACACCGTCAGGGTGGACCGGCCATCGGGCGCCCCGGGCGGCGTCCAGTTCCAGCAGTCGGGCGGCGATCTCTACGTGCTGCCCGACGAGGCGGTGCCGCTGATCGCCGCCGAACGGCTCGACCGGCGGCTGTTCAACATCAGCGGCCTGGCCGAGATGGGTTATCAGGGCAGCCCGCCGGTGATCGTCTCCTACGAGGGCGCGACGCCGCGCTCGATGACCGGCGCCCAGGTCGTACGCGCGCTGCCCAGCGTCAAGGGCGCGGCGCTGCAGGTCGGCGCGGACCCGCGCGCGTTCTGGAACACGATCGGCACGGCGAGGTCAGGCCCGGCCAAGGTCTGGCTGGACGCCAAGGCCAGGGTCGCGCTGAAGGAGAGCGTGCCGCAGGTCGGCGCGCCGAAGGCGTGGGCGGCCGGGTTCGACGGCACCGGCGTCAAGGTCGCCGTGCTGGACACCGGCGTGGACGACACGCATCCCGACCTCAAGGGCCGCATCGCCGAGTCCACCAGCTTCGTGCCCGGCGAGGAGGTCAAGGACGTCAACGGCCACGGCACCCACGTCGCCTCCACGGTCGCGGGCACCGGCGCGGCGTCGAACGGCGACAACAAGGGCGTCGCGCCCGGCGCCCAACTGCTGGTCGGCAAGGTGCTCGGCGACGACGGGTACGGCCAGGACTCGTGGATCATCGCGGGCATGGAGTGGGCGGCGGCCAGGGCCAAGGTCGTCAGCATGAGCCTGGGCAGCAACGTCCCCGACGGCGGCTCGGACCCGATGGCCCAGGCCGTGGACACCCTGTCCAAGCAGCACGGGGCCCTGTTCGTGATCGCGGCGGGCAACAGCTACGGCGAGGGCACGATCGGCGCGCCCGGCTCGGCCGCCTCCGCGCTGACCGTGGGCGCGGTGGACAAGTCGGACGAGCGGGCCGAGTTCTCCAGCATGGGGCCGCTGTACAAGTCCTACGGGCTCAAGCCGGACATCTCCGCTCCCGGCGTGGGGATCAACGCGGCGCATTCGTCGTACAACACCCAGGCGCAGGGGCCGTACTGGAAGCTGAACGGCACCTCCATGGCCACCCCGCACGTCGCGGGCGCGGCGGCCATCCTGGTGCAGCGGCATCCCGGCTGGAGCGGGCAGCAGCTCAAGGACGCGCTGATGAGCTCGGCCAAGGCGCTGCCGTACGCGCCGTTCCAGCAGGGGACCGGGCGGCTCGACGTGGCCGCCGCCGTCAACGCCACGGTCACCGCGACGGGTTCGGTGCCCACGGCGTTCTACGACTGGCCGCACGCCGACGGCGACCCCAAGACGGACCGGACGATCGCCTACCACAACGACGGCGACGCCGACGTGCTGCTCGACCTGGCGGTCACCGACGCGGCAACGCTGTCCGCGCCGAAGGTCACCGTGCCCGCCCA
Organism: Nonomuraea insulae; assembly: GCF_042656245.1. Lineage (NCBI taxonomy): Bacteria > Bacillati > Actinomycetota > Actinomycetes > Streptosporangiales > Streptosporangiaceae > Nonomuraea > Nonomuraea insulae. Next base: position 115,352 of record NZ_JBHSPA010000079.1, on the reverse strand, counting down.
CGGCAGCGCCGAGGTCACGCTGAGCATCGACCCCGCGAAGCTGGCCGCCGGCACCACGGTCTCCGGCCTGGTGACCGCCACGTCGGGGGAGACGGCCGTGCGCACGGCGTTCGGCGCGGTCAAGGAGCGCGAGCTGTACGACCTGACGCTGAAGCTGCGCGACCGCGACGGCAAGGCGGCCTCCGGACGCGTGGTGCTGGCCGGGTTCGACGGCAGCATGGCGCCCTACGACGTGGAGGGCGAGCGCACGCTGCGCCTGCCGCCGGACACCTACATGGCGTTCTCGCTGCTGGAGGTGAAGGGCGAGCGCGCCGACGCGCGCGGCATGGCGCTGCTGGTCGACCCCGAGACCGTGCTCGACGGCGCCAAGGAGATCGTGCTCGACGCGAGCGAGGCCAGGCCGGTCAGTGTCAGCACGCCCAAGCGCGCCGAGCGGCGGCAGACACAACTCGACTTCGCCAGGACCGTGCCGGGTCAGCAGGACCCGATCAGGCTCGGGTACATGCTGCCCATCTGGTACGACAGCGTCTACGTCTCGCCCACCGAGAAGGTGACCAAGGGCTCGTTCGACTACCTGACCCGCTGGCGGATGGGCGAACCCCGGCTCACCCTCGACGTGCCAGGACACGGCGACCTGATCACCACCGTCCAGGGCGGCGCCACCCTCACCGACGGCCGCTCGCTGCTGCGCACGGTGAGCGCGGGCAAGGGGGCGGCGCAGGACTACCAGGGCGTGGACGCCAAGGGCAAGGCCGTGATCGTCACCCGCAGCGCCGAGGTCCCCGCCCAGGAGCGGGCCCAGCAGGCCATCGCGGCCGGGGCGAAGCTGCTGGTCGTGGTCAACGACCAGCCGGGCCGCTTGTACGAGTTCTACGGCGACGCCCTGCCGATCCCGATCGTCCTGATCACCCGCGACGCCGCGGCCGGGCTGGCGGGCAAGCTCGCCGTGGTCGAGCAGAAGACCTACGCCTCCTACCTGTACGACCTGGTGGACCTGCACAAGGGCGCCGTCCCCGACCGCGACCTGTCCTACCGTGCCCGCGACCTCGCCCAGGTCCGCGGCGTCTACCGCGGCGCCGCCAGCGGCCAGGAGGGTGGCGGCTTCCGCTACAACCTCGTGGACGGCTGGGGTCCGGCCATCGGCTTCCAGGAACGCGAGTACTTCCCCGACGAGCGCACCGAATGGGTCACCACCGGGCAGGGTTACCGCTGGTACGAGAACCACTTCATCGGCGGTGACGACGACTGGGAGATGCGGCAGAAGCCGCAGACCTACCGGGCGGGGCAGCGGGTCACGCACGAGTGGTTCGCGCCGGTGGTCAGGCCGCGGCTCAGCACCGAGTACTGGGGGCCGTTCCGCGACACGGGCAACGGCATGCAGTTCAACATCCCGCCGCTGGCCGACGGCACGCCGGGGCACTCCGGCGGGGGCGGCGACGAGTACGCGAACATGTCCATCGCGCTCTACCAGGGCGACAAGCTGCTCAGGAAGTCGGCGGGCCGCGCGCTGGCGGTCTGGGACGGGCTGCCCGAGGAGGCGGCGCCGTACCGGGTCACGCTGGACGTGAACAGGAACGCCGCCACGTGGCGCACCTCGACCCGCACCCACACCGAATGGGGCTTCGTGTCGGCCCCGGTGGATCCGGACGGGCCCTGGCAGGTGGACATCCCGATGATGCAGCTCGACTACGACGTCAAGGTGCTCGGGCCGCTGGTCAAGCTCGGGTTGTCGGCGACCACGCAGGAGTGGCTGGACGCGCCGAGCAGGGCGGGCAAGGCGACGCTGTCGGTCTCCTACGACGACGGCGGGACGTGGAAACCCGCGCCGCTCGTACCGGACGGCAAGGGCAGGTGGACCACGCTCGTCCGCGCGGGAAACCTCTCCCTCAAGGCCACCGCCTCCGACACCAAGGGGAACACGGTGAGCCAAGAGATCATCCGAGCCCTCGTTAGCTAAATAACAGTGCAGGTACGATTCGGGGCCGAAGACGGCTATGTCGTCTTTGGCCCCATTTTCTCTCCCATACTGGTCGGCGTTTCGACCGAGGAGAGGGGCACCGTGCTGGAGGCGCTGGGTCTCAAGGCGAGCGAGGAGGCCACCTACCGCTCCCTGATCGCCACGCCCGCCGCCACCGCCGACCTCGCCACGGCCCTCTCCCGCACGCCCGCCTCGGTCGAGGAGGACCTCACCACGCTGATCGGCCGCGGCCTCGTCTCCCGCCTCACGGGCACCCCCGTCCGGTACGCCGCCGCCCCGCCCTCCGTCGCCCTCGGCGGCCTGCTCACCGCTCGCAGAGAGGAGCTCCGCACGGCGGAACTGGCCATCGTGGCACTGGCAGAACAGCACAGAATGGCCGCAACCGACCGCGCCGCCGGTGACCTGATCGAGGTCGTGACCGGCGTGGAGGCGGTACGCCAGCGCTTCCTGCAGATCCAGTGGGCCGCCCGCGAACGCGTCCGCTCCTTCTCCACGGCGCCCTTCGTGGCGGTGCCGCCCAGCGACAACACCGCCGAGGACCGGGGGGTCGATCGCGGCATCGAGTATCAGGTGGTGATCGAGCGCGACGTCCTCACCACGCCCGGCGTGGCCGCGGGCACCATCGACTCCATCCGCAAGGGCGTGCAGGTCAGAGTGGCCGACAAGCTGCCCATCAAGCTCATGATGGCCGACGCCGAACTCGCCCTGGTCCCGCTCGCCACCGAGCCCGGCGGCGAGCCCGCGGCCGTCCTCCTGCACCGCAGCGGGCTGCTGGCCGGGGTCGAGGCGCTGTTCGAGGCGGTGTGGCAGCGGTCCTATCCGCTGCGCGCCGACGCGCTGGGGGTGCTGGAGGAGGAGCGGGAGGGGGTGATCAGCGAGCTGGACAGGAAGATCCTCGCGCTCCTGCTGGCCGGACTGACCGACGAGGCCGTGGCCGGGCAGCTCGACCTGTCACTGCGTACGCTCCAGCGGCGGCTGCGGGCGCTCATGGACCTCGCGGGGGCGCGTACGCGGGTCCAGCTCGGCTGGCACGCCGCCCGCAACAACTGGGCCTGACCCACACCGGCAGATCCCCACGCGCAGCCCCCCGAGATCCCGCACACCCCACCACACCCGCACGCCGGACCCGGACGCCACACCCGGACCCGCATGCCGCGACCGGGTCGCATGAGTGCCGCCGATAGGATCGCGGTCTTGGGGAACATCGTTATCAGGAGGCTCACATGTCCGACGTCACCTTCAAGGGCAACCCGATCACCGTGGCCGGCACCTTCCCGAAGGCCGGCGACACCGCCCCCGCGTTCCGCCTGGTGGGCACTGACCTGGCCGAGCGCACGCTCGACGACTTCGGCCAGAAGACCAAGGTGCTCAACATCTTCCCGAGCCTCGACACCGGCGTCTGCGCCGCTTCGGTGCGCCGCTTCAACCAGGTGGCCGCCGACCACCCCGACGTGGCCGTGCTCTGCGTCTCGGCGGACCTGCCGTTCGCGCAGAAGCGCTTCTGCGGCGCCGAGGGGCTCGAGAACGTGACCACGCTCTCGCTCATGCGCGGCCGTGAGTTCCTCGCCGACTACGGCGTGGCACAGGAGTCCGGGCCGCTGGCGGGCCTGGCCGCGCGGGCGGTCGTGGTGCTCGACGGCGACAACAAGGTGATCTACTCCGAGCTGGTCCCGGAGATCACGCAGGAGCCCGACTACGACGGCGCCCTGGCCACCCTCAAGTAACCGGCCGCCCTCAAGTAACCCGATCGAGCAGGCCGCACGCTCAGGGCCGCCGCACGCTCAGGCCCGCCGCACGCTCAGGGCCGCCTCGCGGTCAGGTGAGTCGCGCGGTCAGGTGAGTCGTGCGGTCAGGTCGTCCTTGAACGCTTCGGCCAGCTCCAACAGGTGCCGGTCGTCCGTGGCGGTGTGCTGGAGGTCCAGGATGACCTCGTGGACCCCGGCCTCCGCCGCGGTGGCCAGGTAGGCGCAGATCTCGGCGACCGTGCCGCTTCTCGGCGGAGTGCCCCGGTCGGTGACGATCGGGTTGGCGCGCAGGATCATGCGCAACGCCCCGGGATCGCGATCGGCCTCCTCCGCGCTGCGGCACACGGTCCGCCACATGGACGTGAGCGCGGGGATCGGCAGCGTGGCCGGCAACCAACCGTCGGCCCTGCGCCCGACGCGGCGCAGCGCGGCCTCGGCGAACCCGCCCAGCAGGAGCGGCGGGCGACGGACCGGCTTGGGCTCGATGTGGCTGGGCGCGATCGTCCACAGGTCGTGCTCGAACGAGACCGGATCGCTGGTCCAGATGGCCTCCAGCGCGTCAAGGGTGGCTTCGTACCGCCGCGCCCGGTCCTTCCACGGCACACCGGCGGCGGCGTACTCGTCGGAGGACCAGCCCAGCCCGAGACCCACCTCCAGCCGCCCGCCGCTGAGGTGGTCGATCGTGGCGAGCGAGCGGGCCAGGACCACCGGCGGATACCAGCAGGCATTGAGCGCGCTCGTGCCCAGCCGTGCGGTCGAGGTCGCCGACGCGGCCACCGACAACACCGCGAACGGGTCGAGGAACACCCGATGCGCCTCCGGAATGCTCCCGTCACCGCCCGGATAACGATCCTTCGGCCGCAACGGCGTCAGCAGCCGGTCACCGGCCCACAGGCTGTGAAAGCCCATCGACTCGGCCTCCGCCGCCACCCGGAGCACACTGGACAGCCCTGCGAACCTGCCGTACTGCGGTACGGCCAGACCGATCTTCACCCTTCAGCCCTCCCGTTCGAGGTACGGCACGCCCCTTCAGTCCTTCCTGCCCACGCCGCACAGGATGAGCGAGGACTCGGGGCCGTCGCGGAAGTCGATGAGGTCGGCCTGCTCGGGATGCCACTCGGGCAGCCAGACCAGGCCGGGGTCCACCAGCTCGAACCCCTGGAACAGCTCCATGATCCTTTCACGGCCGCGCAAGATGAGGGGAGAGCCGGCGCTCCGGTAGACCTCGGTGGCTCGATCGACGGCCGCGGCCCGGGCGTCGCCGGTGCCGTGGGACATGGCCAGGTAGCTGCCGGGGGCCAGGGCGTCGCGCAGGCTCGCCATGATCTCGTCGGGACGCTCGGCCTCGGCGACGAAGTGCATGACCGCCACCAGCAGCACACCCACCGGCCGGTCGAAGTCGATCGCCCGTGACACGTCGGGGTCCTTCAGGATGGCGTCGGGTTCGCGCAGGTCGCCGTCGACCACGGTCGTGCCGCCCTGCCCGGCCGGCAACGCCCGGGCGTGCACCAGCACCACGGGATCCCGGTCGACGTAGACCACACTGGCGTCGGGGACGAGCTTCCCGGCCACCTCGTGCACGTTGCCCTGGGCGGGCAGGCCGGTGCCGATGTCGAGGAACTGCGTGATGCCGGCCTCGGCGAGGTGGCGCACCGCCCGGCCCAGGAACGCCCGGTTCGCCCGCGCCGCCGCGCGTAACTCGGGCGCCACCTTGAGGATCCGCTCCGCCGCCACGCGATCGGCGGGGAAGTGGTCCTTGCCGCCGAGGTAGTAGTTGTAGAGCCTGGCCACGTTGGGCGTATTGGGATCGAAGCCGAGTGACTCCCGCTCCAACCGTCGTCCCCCGATCACGAGTAAATGATCATTGCCTGGATTCTAAGGGCACCGACCGACAAATGATCACTGCTCGCTCCACCCCGACGGATGTGGCACGGTGGGATGGGTGGAGATCGTGGGTGCTGATGTGGACGACGCCGGCGTGCGGGTGCGGATCCCCGGGACTGTGCGGCGGGTCGTGTCGTTGGTGCCGTCGCTGACCGAGTCGGTGGCGGCGACCGTGCCGGAGGCGCTGGTCGGGGCGACCGACTGGTGCTCGCACCCGGCCGGCCTCGACGTGACCAGGGTCAGGGGCACCAAGAACCCCGACCTCGACGTGATCAGGCGGCTGGCACCCGATGTGGTGCTGGCCAACGCGGAGGAGAACCGGCGGGAAGACCTCCATGCGCTGCGCGAGTCGGGTGTCCCGGTCTGGGTGACGAAGATCGAGACGGTGGTGGAGGCGTTCGCGTCGCTGGAGCGGATGTTCGCGGTCGCGTGCCGTACGGAGCCGCCCGGTTGGCTGGAGGCGGCCAGGCAGGCGTGGCGGGCGCCGTTCGAGGGCCCGAGGCGGACGGCGATCGTGCCGATCTGGCGGCGACCGTGGATGGTGGTGGGCCGCGACACGTTCACGGGGGACGTGCTCAGGCGTCTCGGCGTGGACAACCTGTACGCGGACCACTCGGAGCGCTACCCCAGGATCCCGCTCGCCGAGCTCACGCAACGCCGGCCCGACCTCGTGGTGCTGCCCGACGAGCCGTACGCGTTCAGCGAGACGGACGGCCCGGAGTCGTTCAAAGGGTTCACCTGCGTGCCGGTCAGCGGGAGGCTGCTCACGTGGTACGGCCCCTCGCTCGTCCAGGCGCCGGCCCTCCTGCGCGGCGCCCTCGGCTGAGGGAGGTCAGCCGACGGCGGCGCCCTCGGCTGAGGGAGGTCAGCCGACGGCGGCGTCCACGGAGGCGGGGGAGAGCACGTGCTCCATGACGATCACCGCCATCCCCGTGATCCCCGCCCGATCGCCCAGCGAACTGGTGACGATCTCGAGGTTCCTGGTCGTGTACGGCAGGCTCCGCCGATAGACGATCTCCCTGATCCCGGTCAGATAGTGCTCCCTGGTCTGCGCCATGTCCCCGGCCAGCACCAGCACCCCGGGGTTGAGCAGGCTGACCGCCGTGGCCAGCACGACGCCCAGGGTGCGCCCGGCCTCCTGGACGCGGGCGATGGCCTCGGGGTCGCCCGCCTGCACGAGCCGTACCACGTCGCGGCTGGAGGACTGGCCCAGGTCGGTGGCCAGGGCGTGACCGCTGGCCAGGGAGGCGACGCAGCCGCGCGAGCCGCACGTGCAGACGCGGTCGTCGGTCTCGGTCAGGCGGACGTGCCCGATGTTTCCCGCGGCCTCCTCGACGCCGTGGTAGATCTGGCCGCCGAGGACGATGCCGGTCCCGATCCCGGTGGACACCTTGATGAGGATCAGCGAGTCGGTGTCGCGCCAGAACGACCACCATTCGCCCAGAGCCATCGCGTTGGCGTCGTTCTCCACCAGGATCGGCACGTCGTACGTCGAGCCGATCGCCTCACCCACCGGATGGTCGTCCCACCCGGGCATGAGGAACGACCTGATCACCCGCCCGGTGGTGTGGTCCACCGAGCCGGGCAGGTCGAGGCCGATCCCGCACACCTCAGAGGCCGGCCGGCCCGCCCGGTCCAGCAGGCGCTGGAACGCCTCCCGCACCCACGACAACACGGCGTCAGGCCCGAGTTCGATGCGCATCTCGGTGCGTTCCTCGGCCATCGGCCGGGCGGCCAGGTCGGTGAGCGCCACCCTGGCGTGGGTGGCGCCCAGGTCGGCCACCAGCATGAGGCGCCGGGTGGCGTCCACGTCGAGCACCGAGGGCGGTCGCCCGCCCCCGGAGGCGCCGACGCCTGATTCGTGGATGTAGCCGGCCTCGATGAGCCGGTCCACCCGGTCGGTGATGGTCGAGCGGGAAAGGCCGGTGTACTCGATCAGTTCCTTGCGGGTACGGCAGGAGCCATTGCGGATGAGCTGGAGGATCTGCCCTGCCGTCAGCATGGTCTATCCCTTCTCCGCTCCTGCGGTGAGGCCCTCCGTCAGCAGGCGTTCGCTGGCGAAGAACACGATCACGATGGGCAGCGTGAGCACCACCGACCCTGCCATCAGGACCGTCGTCGGGATCTCTATGCTCCCCGCCAGCTGAGAGAGCCCCAGGGAAACCGTCCAGTTCTCCCGCCTGTCCACCAGGAAGAGCAGGGCGAACAGGAACTCGTTCCATGCGATCATGAACGCGTAGAGGCCGGTGGCCATCAGCGCGGGCTTGGACAACGGCAGCACCACGCGCCAGATGGTCGACAACCTCGTGCATCCGTCGATCGCGGCCGCTTCCTCCACGCTTTGCGGCACGGTCTCGAAGTAGTTGCGCAGCATGTATACCGTGACGGGCACCGTTTGCGCGATATACACGAGGATCAATCCGACGAGAGAGCCCCGCAGCCCGATCATGGTGAAGAGCACGAACAGCGGGATGGCCAGCACGATCGCCGGGAACAGGTAGACGGCCAGGAACAGGAAGTGCACCTGCCGCCGGCCGAAGAAGCGCAGCCGCGCGACCGCGTACGCGCCGGGGATCGAGATCAGCAGCGTGACCACCACCGAGGCCACCGCGATGATCGCGCTGTTCTTGAGGAAGGTCAGGAAGCCCTGCCTGGTCAGCACGTTCACGTAGGTGTCGAAGGTGAAGCTGCGCGGCCAGAGCGAGCCCGGTTCCAGGATGAGCTCCTGGATGTCGCGTACCGACAACATCACCATGTAGAGGAACGGGAACGCGGTGATCACGAAGAGGAAGGCGATCACCAGCGGCTTGAGCACCTTGAGCAGGCCCCGCTCGAACCTATCTCTGCTCACGGTCACCTCCCGCGAAGAACCTCAGGTAAATGGCCAGGAAGACGACCAGGAAGACCGCCAGGACGATCGCCTGCGCCGCCGAGGCCCCGATGTCGTCGCGCGAGGTCAGGAAGTTGTAGACCCGCACGCTGATCACCTCGGTGCCGGCCCCGCCGCCGGTCAGCAGGTAGACGTCGTCGAACTTGGTGAAGGTGAACACGAAGCGCAGCACCGACAGCAGGGCGATGATGCGCCAGAGCTGCGGCATGATCACATACCGGAACCGCTGGGTGGGCGTGGCGCCGTCCACCACCGCGGCCTCGTCCAGCTCGGCCGGCAGCGCCTGCAGCCTGGCCAGGATGAACAGGAACGCGAACGGGAAATACCGCCACGCCTCGAACGCGATCACGGTGAACAGCGCCACCGGCACCTCGACGCCCAGGAACTCGCCCTTGGCCTGGGTGAGGAAGGCGATCGGCTCGCTCAGCCAGGTGTTGACGATGCCGTACTGCGGGTTGAGCATCGTCTCCCACAGGAACGCCACGGCCACCACCGGGGCCACGTACGGGATCAGGATCGAGGCCCTGACCAGCGTCCGCCCCTTGAACCTGTCCCGCAGCGCGAGCGCCGTCACCAGCCCGATCACGATCGACAACGCCGTCCCCGCGACGGTGTAGACGAGCGTGTTGACCAGTGAGGTCCAGAAGCCCGGCTCGGACATGACGTAGGAGAAGTTCTCCAGCGTGTAGTGCCCGAAGACGCCCACCCGCCGGATGTTGATCAGCCGCGCGTCCTGGAACGCCAGCATGATCGCCCACAGCAGCGGCAGCACCACGACGACCAGCGTGATGATCAGCGTCGGCGAGATGAGCGCGAGCCCGGCGCGCCCCTCCTGCTCCCGCAGCGTCCGCCCCCGCGTACGGTGCCGCGGCCTGGCGTGCGTAGCGGTCACTCTCGGATCCCGCGCTTGATCGACTCCACGTCGGCCTTGGCCTGCGCGGCGGCGGCCTGCGGGGTCAGCGAGCCGTCGACGATCATGCTCAGCGCCTTGGGCACGGGCAGTTCGCCCATCGTGGCGCCGACCAGCTTGCCCTGCCCCTGCGGGATGCCCCACCGGGCGAAGGTGTCGGGGCTCTTGCGCAGGGCTTCGAGCACGTCGGCCGGGTAGACCTCGGCCAGCGGCTTCTTGGTGTCCACCCCGGCGGGCAGCTTGTTCCACTTGTCCTCGAAGCCCTTGCGGGCCGGGAACTTGCCCTCCGGCGCCATCCCGATCCAGCGCTCGTAGCCCTCGTTCATCATGTACGAGACGAACTTGGCGGCCGGATCCGTGGCGGCGTCACGGGTGACCGCCCAGGAGACGATCTCCCCGTACTGTGCGGGAGCGCTCCCGTCGGGGCCCTTCAGCGCCGTGACCACGCCGGTGTTCTCGGCCAGCCACTCCGGGTCGGCGCGGCACTGGGCGCAACTCGGCAGCGCGTCCTTACGCAGCCCCGCCATCTCGTCGAGGATGAACGACGACCAGATCATCATGGCCGCCTTCCCCGAGAAGTACGTGGCCCGGGTGGAGTCGACGTCCTGCTTGCCCTTGACGGAGTAGTCCTTCGCGAGCTTCGCGTAGAACTCGAACGCTTTCACGCACTGCGGCGAGTCAAGGGCGACATTTCCGGAATTGTCGACTAGCTGGCACCCGTTCGCCAGCGCCACATGCTCGAAGCTCTGCGCGGTGAAGGAGTCCTTCGGCGCGATCGCGAGCGTGATGCCCGCCACCCCACCCGTGCTGAGCTTCGCGGCCGCCGCCTCCAGCGCCTCGTAGGTGTCCGGCGGCCGCAGCCCGGCCTTGTCGAACAGGTCCTTGCGATACAGGATGAGCTGCGCCCACCCGTCACTGGGCACCGCCAGCAACTTCCCGCCGGCGGTGTCGAGTTCCAGCGCCCGCGCCGAGAACGTGCCCCGGCCGAGCTGATCGACGATCTTGCCCGGCGTCTCGGTGTCGAGCAGGTCGTTGGCCTCCAGTTCGCGGATGGAGGCCAGCGGGAGCGCGCCGATCACGTCGGGCAGGTCGTCCGCCGCGGCCGCCGCGGTGACGGTCTGGCTGAACTGGTCCTCGGCCACGCCGACCAGCTTCACCTTGATCCCGGTCTTCTGGGTGAACTCGGCGACGATCGCGTTCTGCACGGCCATCCGGTCCTCGAGGTTCTCCTCGGTCCAGACCGTGATCTCGTTGGACGACTGCTGGCCACCGTCGTCACCGCAGGCCGCCAGTGAGACGGCGGCCAGCAGTGCGACGGAGAGGACGGCGGTTACCTTCGTCGGCATAGCACGCTCCTCTGCGTGGGGATACGCCGCCCTTACCCCGGCATGAGATGGCGCAACGTGCGGTAGGCGATACCGAGACCGGTCTGTACCCTCTCCGTGCTACCGCTCCACACGGGATCCTCATGCTCGACGGAGACCACCCCGTCGTAGCCGCCCTCGTAGAGCGCGTCGATCACCCGCGTCCAGTCCACCTGCCCGAGGCCGGGCACGCGGAAGCGGTACCAGCCCTTCTCCCCGCTGATCGGGCCGTAGTGGCCGTACCGGTCGATCTCGCCCGGCAGGATCTGCGTGTCCTTGGCCTGGACATGCGCGATATGCCGGATGTACGGGGTCAGCGCCGTCATCGGGTCGATCCCGAGCGCCACCAGGTGGGAAGGATCCCAGTTGAGCTTGAGCCCGAGCGTGAACATCCACTCCCACAACTCGGGGGAGTAGGCGAGATTGCCCGGATATCCATCTGGATGCCAGCTCTTCATCACGCAGTTCTCGATGACGATCTCGACGCCGCGCTGCCTGGCGTACTCGACGAGCGGCCCGAACACGTCGGTGGCCCGCTTGAGGTTGTCGAGGACCGGCAGACCGGGGTGGCGCCCCACGAACGTGCCGACCGTGGGGCAGCCGAGCGCGGCGGCGGCGTCGATGCACCGCCGCACGTGCGCGTTCACCTCTGCCCCTTCTTGAGGGTGAAGATTGTTCTCGTAGTACGCGATCGAGGAAAGCGTCAGTCCGCTCTCCGCGAAGATTCGTGCGATTCGATCGTGTTCGGCGTCATCGAAACGATCTACTCTGATGTGATTTCGGTCATCCGAAGATGGCCAGCCCGCGACTTCGAGGGCCTCGAACCCCTGGCTCGCCGCCCATCGCGCAATGTCGGTAAGGTCGCTTTCCGGAAGACACGCTGTCAGAAACCCCAATTTCATCAGTCACCTCCGACGGAAGTCGTAGACTTAAGAGTGTTACGAGCGCAACTATCGTGTGCAAACAAGCACTAAATCTTTGACTTTTGTTTGATCAAAAAGCGTAAGTGTGGGGAATGCGCGTCATCACCTTCGAAGAGCCAGGCAAAGTCCGCGTCAGCCTGGAGTCGCCCGCCGATCTCGTGGCGGGCTCAGTGCGGGTACGCACTCTCTACTCAGGAGTCTCAGCGGGCACAGAACTCACCGCCTATCGCGGGACCAATCCATATCTCAGTCGCAAATGGGACACCGAGCGCCGGCTCTTCGTCGAGGGCCAGACGCACGCCTATCCGCTGGCCGGATGGGGCTACCAGGAAGTGGGCGAGGTGGTGGAGGCCGCGCCCGATGTGGCCGACCCGCCCGTCGGCAGCCTGGTGTGGGGCATCTGGGGCCACCGCGCCGAGGCCGTCGTCCCGGCGGAGAAACTCGAGGGCCACGTCCTGCCGCCCGGCGCCGATCCGCTGACCGGCGTCTTCGCACGCGTGGGCGCCATCGCCCTCAACGCCGTGCACGCGGCCGACGTGCACCTCGGCGACCAGGTCGCCGTCTTCGGCCAGGGCGTCATCGGGCTGCTCGCCACCCGGCTGGCCGTGCTCAGCGGCGCCCGCGTGGTCGCCGCCGACGCCCTCGCCGACCGGCTGGCGCTGGCCAGGAGGTTCGGCGCCACCGAGGCGTTCGACGTGGCCTCCGGCTCCGTGGCCGAGTTCATGCGCAAGCGCATCGAGGGCGCCGACAGCGTCATCGAGCTGAGCGGCAGCCACGCCGGCCTGCACGAGGCCATCAGGACCGTACGCAAGGGCGGCCGGGTCGTGGCGGCCGGGTTCTACCAGGGCGACGGCATCGGGCTGCGACTCGGCGAGGAGTTCCACCACAACCAGGTCCAGCTCGTCTCCTCCCAGATCGGCGGCGTCGCCTCGTGGCTGGCCCACCGGTGGGACGTCGAGCGGATGCAGCGCACGTTCATGGAGCTCGTGCACCGCGGAGAGGTCGACGCGGGCGAGCTCATCAGCCACGTCATGCCCGTCGACCGGGCCGCCGACGCCTTCGACCTGCTCGACAAGCACCAGTCCGAGGTGCTTCAGCTCGTCTTCGAATTCAAGGAGTGAACAGTGAAGCTCGCTGTACAGGAGCAGCTTCTGCCCGGTCGCACACTGCAGGAGAAGTACGCGTTCGCGCTCGATGCCGGGTTCGACGCCATCGAGCTGCGCGGCAAAGGCGATTTCCACTTCGCGGGGCGGCTCACGGAGCTCAAGCGGGCGCTCGCCGACGGCGTGGTGATGCCGACGGTATGCGTGGACATGCCGCACTTCATCGGCGACTTCGACCCGGCCAAGCGCAAGGACGCCATCCAGCAGCTCAGGTCGCAGCTCACGGTGATCGCCGAGCTGGGCGGCATCGGCGTCATGACCCCCGCCTCCTGGGGCCAGTTCTCCCGGCGGCTGCCCCCGTTCGAGCCGCCGCGCAGCCCTGAGGAGGACCGCGAGGTGCTCGCCGAGGCGCTGGGCATCCTCGGCGAGCACGCGCACCGCAACGGCGTGCTGATCATGCTGGAGCCGCTCAACCGCTACGAGAACCACATGGTCAACACCCTGGCCGAGGCCGTCTCGTACTGCGCGATGGACTCCATCAGGATCGTCGGCGACACCTACCACATGAACATCGAGGAGGACGACCCCTGCCGCGCGCTGATCGACGCGGCCCCCTACATCGCGCACATGCAGATCAGCGAGTCCAACAGGAACCAGCCGGGCACCGGCCACCTCGACTGGGGCGCCCAGCTGGCCACGCTCGACGCCGTCGGCTTCGACGGCTACCTCGCCCTCGAGTGCCGCCTGCGCGGCGAGGCCGAGATCGTCCTCCCCCAGACCGCAGCCTTTGTCAGGAAATATCTATGATCCTTCGCGACGCCGTGCGCGTCCTGGTGAACAACTGGGACGGCTCGTACACGGTTCCCTCCCGTCGCCTCTACCCCCATCAGTGGAGCTGGGACTCCGCCTTCGTCGCGATCGGCAACGCCCGCTGGTCGCCGCGGAGGGCCAGGTCGGAGTTGCTGACCCTGTTCGGCGCCCAGTGGGGCGACGGCCGGGTGCCGCACATCGTGTTCAACCCGGAGGTGCCGGAAGGCGCCTACTTCCCCGGGCCCGGCTTCTGGCGGACGCGGGCCCCGTCCGGCGTCCAGACCTCCGGCATCATCCAGCCCCCGGTCCACGCGCTGGCCGCGTGGAAGACGCACCTGTCCGAACCCGATCCCGCCTTCCTGCGCCGGATCTACCCGCGGCTGGTGGCGCAGCAGGAGTTCCTGCGCAGGGAGAGGCGATCCCCCGAGGGGCTGATCTCGATCGTGCACCCCTGGGAGTCGGGCATGGACAACAGCCCGGCCTGGGACGTGCCGCTGCGGGAGGTGAAGACGGGCGCGGCCGGGTTCGTCCGCAGGGACCTGGAGACCGTCAGCGCCGACGAGCGGCCCACCGACCGCGACTACGAGCTCTACATCGGGCTGGCCAAGGCCTACCGCGAGTCCGGCTACCGCGAGCCTGGCGCGTTCCAGGTCGAGGATCCGCTGTTCAACGCCGCGTACGGGATGGCCGAGTCGACGCTGGCCCAGATCGCGGGCGTGTGCGGCCTGGACCCCGAGCCCCACGAGCGCGAGGCCGAGGCGATGACCCGCGCCATGGTCGGGCACCTCTTCGACGGGAGCCTCTTCCAGGCCCGCGACGCGCGCACCGGTGAGCTGATCCGCTCCAGCAGCGCGGCCGGGCTCACGCCGCTCATCCTGCCCGGCCTGCCGGCCGAGGTCGCCGACGCGCTGATCAGGACCGCTCTCGACCGGTTCGGGGTCAAGGACATGGTGTTGCCCAGCTACGCCACGGACGCGCCCGGATTCGACCCGGCCCGCTACTGGCGGGGACCGAGCTGGATCAACGTGAGCTGGCTCGTCTGGCACGGCCTCAGGGACCGCCGTCCCGACCTGGCCGGAGCGCTGGCCGACGCCATGATGCGCGCCGTGTCCCTGGCGGGCTTTCGCGAATACTTCAACCCGCTCACGGCACGCGGCCACGGCTGCCGGGATTTCAGCTGGTCAGCCGCCCTCATCCTCGACCTCGTCGCAGAGCACGGCCTGAACGCTGTGAAGCCGTCCGGCCGCGAGGTCGATGAGCAGGCGTGGGGCGTCAGGAAAGCCGACGACATCGGTGATCACGTGCTCGCGTAGCCCTCTTCCCCGCTCCCTGAGCAGGGCGATGGTCTCGTGGGAGAGCCGTTCGCGGTCCCAGGCGTGCGCCAGGCCGCGCGGCACTCGGCCGATCTGGGCGCAGCGCACGGTCAGCCCGTTGTGGTGGAACTCCTCGCCGAGGCGCACCTCCTGGGCGCCCTGGGTGTAGAAGGCCAGGTCCACCAGCGTGCCCTGGGGGCGCAGCAGCCGCAGCCCGAGCGCCAGCGCCCTGGCCTGGCCGCGGCACTGGAAGACGACGTCGGCGCCGCGGTCGGCCGGGCCGTGGCGCCAGCGGCGCTTCAGGTCCACCGCCGGGTCGTCGCCTGCGGCCAGCACGTTCGCGCCGAGCGCGGCGGCGATCTCCAGTCTGGCCGGGGTCTCGTCCACGACCACGACCTCGGCCGCGCCGCAGGACAGGGCGAAGCAGGCCGTCAGCAGCCCGACCACGCCGCCGCCGACGATCGCGACACGCCGTCCGCGCACGCCGTCGCCCAGGTGCCGCACGGCCGGTCCGTGCAGGTCGTGTGCGGCGTGCAGGAGGCCGTTGGCGCAGATCGGGCCCATGTGGGCGACGTAGATGCCGAGCATGGCGTCGAGGTCGTCGGGCAACTCCACGAACCTGTCGGTCATCGGGTCCGCCACGTACGCCGTGCGGTGCCCGTAGCACATGGCCACCAGCGCGCCCTCCGCGACGGCCCTCGTACGCGTCTCGACCACCAGGCCGACCTGCATGTAGCCGATCCCGCGCACCGGATAGGACACCGACGGCTCGCCCCCCATGAACAGGCCCAGCGCCGGGTCCCAGGTCGAGCCGAGGTAGGGATTGGTGCCCTTCACGTAGGTCAGCTCGGTCCCGGCCGACACCCCGCTGTAGGCGGTGGCCACCATGAACCCGCCGTCGGGGATGTCGGGCAGCTTCTCCTCGACCAGGCAGACCTCTCCCGGCCCCTCGATGCTGAGCAGGTCACTCATGGAGCATCACCGGTCTCCGTTCGGCGGCGGAACGCGCGAGCGCGAGCGCGAGGCGGTGGGTCCGCAGCGCCTCGGAATACGGTACGCGGACATCGGCCGGCCCGCCCCGCACAGCGTTGATGAACTCCCTGTCCACCCGCGTCTTCGCCTGCCCGTCGTCCTCGATCACCCGATCGCCGTCCACGAGCAGCCGGGTCTCGCTGAGCTCCAGCGCGATCCCGTCCGCGCACACCTCCAGGCCCACCCGGTGCTTGCGGGTGAGCAGGCAGGAGGTGGCCAGCAGCCCGGCCGCCCCGTCGGTGAAACGCATGACGGCGGACGTGGCCCGGTCCACCTCACCGTCGCCGGTGTCGTTTCCGGCGGGCACCGCGTGCACCATCTCCACCTCGCCCACCAGGAGCCGCGCCAGGTCCAGTACGTGGACCGCCTGCTCCACGATCTGGCCGCCGGACATGTGCCGGTTCAGCCACCAGGGGACCGGGGGGACCTTGTCCAGCCAGTGGCCGAGCGCGAGGCGTACCGGACGGTCGGCCAGCAGGTCACGGGCGTGTTCGACGATGTCGAGATAGCGCCAATGGTGACCGACCGCGGATGGCAGAGATCTTCGTTCAATTTCGGACGCGATCTTTTCTGCGGTTTGGAGATCTAGCGAAAGGGGTTTTTCCACAAAAATCGGGAGATTGCACGACAGAACATCATGTTCCGGGTTACCGTGCGCGAAAGGAGGCACACAGACGTAGACAGCGTCCAAACCGCCGGCACTGAGCAGGTCCGCATGGCCGCCATAGGCGGGGGTGCCATGCTTCGAGGCCAGCGCCTCGGCCCTGTGGGGATCTGTGTCGGCGATTCCAGCGATCGTGACATCGGGGAAGCCGGACAGGACGTCTGCATGGCGAGCGGCGACATTTCCGGCACCCACGATGCCGACACGGGTCATTGGGGACACAATCCGGCATATGCCACTTCTGGGCTGAATCAAACAAACATGTTCAGTGGCCTATAGATCGGGCAGAGGTCGGGATCTCATGAGATCGGGGCTGATGCGTGGAGACTGAAATGCGAGCCTTGGCCAAAGTCCAGGAGTGGTACGGCCCGCACTCGAGCACGGCAGCCGAGTGGCCGGTGGATGCCTTAATGATGGCCAAGGGGAATACCACGATAAGCGTGGTTCTGCCCGCTCGCGATGAAGAGAGCACAGTGGGCGATATCGTCACGGTCATTCGGCGGGACCTGGTCGAGCGCGTACCGCTCGTCGATGAGATCCTCGTCGTCGACTCCAACTCCACCGACTCCACCGCCGCACGGGCTCGGGAGGCCGGCGCACGGGTGGTGGCCCAGGACGAGGTGCTCTCCCAGCTCGAACCGCTCACGGGCAAGGGGGAGGCCCTGTGGAAGGGGCTGGCCGCGTGCAAGGGCGACATCGTCGTCTACATCGACGCGGACCTGCGCAGCTTCGGCGCCCACTACGTGTCGGGCCTGGTGGGGCCGCTGCTGGTGGACGGCGACACCCATTTCGTCAAGGCGACCTACGAACGACCGTACGTCGGCGCGGACGGCGTCACCCAGCGCGGTGGCGGCGGGCGCGTGACCGAGCTGGTGGCACGGCCGCTGCTCAACATGTTCTGGCCGGAACTCGCCGGTTTCGCCCAGCCGCTCGGCGGCGAGTACGCCGCCCGGCGTGACGTGCTCGAACAGGTGCCCTACGTCACCGAGTACGGAGTGGAGTTCGGCCTGCTCGTGGACCTGCTCCAGCTCGTCGGGCTGGACGCGATGGCGCAGGTGGATCTGGGGCACCGTACCCACACCCACCAGTCGATGGCCGCGCTCGGCCGGATGGCCGGGCAGATCATGCTCACCGCCTGGTCCCGCCTGGAGCGGCAGGGCCGCGTGCTGGCGGCGGAGCGGCCGGCGCACACACTGCTGCAGTTCGGGATCGAGGGGCAGGCCGACCTGGTGGACGTGGCCGTGGCGGAGCGACCTCCGCTCGCCTCCCTCCTACTGGAGGAGGACGTGGCATGAAAGTCCTGGTGAACGCGGGGCCGTGGCTGTCGGTGCCGCCCCCCGCCTACGGTGGGATCGAGAACGTGGTGGCCACACTCGTGCCCGCGCTGCGCGAGCGCGGCGTGCGCGTGGTGCTGGCCTCCGTCGGCACCAGCAAGCTGGAAGTCGACGAGCTGATCGTCACCTATGACGACGGCCAGTTCGCCGACCTGCAGAAGCCGTACAACCAGGTCATGGGCATCGCGCACGCCCACTTGTCGCGGGTGGTGGCCGAGCTGCGCGGGCGCGACGACATCGATCTCGTGCACGACCACGTGGAGGTCGTCGGACCCGCGGTGCTGTCGGCGTACGGGGGGCCGCCAGTCCTGCACACCCTGCACTGGGACCTGCACAAACACCCCGCCTTCTATAACGCGTTCCCGCCGTCGATCGCCGTCAACGGCGTCTCGGAGTCCCAGCTCGCCCGCGCCCCCCGAGCCCTGCGCGCCGCCGCGATCGGCGCCATCCACCTCGCCACCCCGCTCGCCGACCGCGACCTGCGCCCCTCCCGGGGTGAGCACATGGTGGTGATGGGCCGGATCTGCGGACTCAAGGGCCAGCACGTCGCGGCCAGGATCTGCCAGAAACTCGGCCTTCCGCTCGTGCTCGCCGGCCCGGTGAGCGGCCGCGACACCCCCGCCGAGCTGGACGTCGTCGCCCAGGACCCCGACCACCCGCTGCACAACCACCCGGACGTGCGCTACCACCTCGACCAGGTCTCCCCCTACCTCGACGGGGACCTGGTCCGGTGGGCCGGGACGGTGGGCGGCGCGGCCAGGGACGAGCTGTACGCCACGGCCCGCGCGGCCCTCTTCCCGATCCAGTGGGACGAGCCGGGCGGCACGGCCGTCGTGGAGGCCATGGCCCTCGGGGTCCCCCCGGTCGGCCTGCGGCGAGGCTGCCTCCCGGAGATCATCGACCACGGCCGCACGGGCTTCCTGGCCGACGGGGAGGAGGAACTGGCGGAGTGGGTGCTGCGGGTGGACGAACTGGACCCGGAGGAATGCCGCCGCGAGGCCCGCCGCCGCTTCTCACCGTCGGTGATGGCGGAGCGATACCTGGAACTGTACGAGCAGGTCGCGCGCGGCCACTTGGCGCGGACTTAACACAGGGGTTAAATTGGAGCAGTGGCCGGTTGGGAAGTCGTGCTGGTAGCTGAGGTCCGCGAGTGGTTCGATCGCCTGTGCGATGAAGACTGGGACACCGCTGAGCGAGTTGAGGACGCCATTGACATGTTGGCGCAAGTCGGCCCGACGTTGGGCAGACCCCTTGTGGATCGGCTGAAGGGGGCGGATCACCACAATTTCAAGGAGCTTCGCCCCGGGTCATGCGGAAGCAGCGAGATCCGGATCATCTTCGCTTTCGATCCGATCCGGCGAGCGGTCCTTCTCGTGGCGGGTGACAAATCGGGCAATTGGGATCGATGGTACGACGGCAATATCGTGATCGCTGAAAAGCGATACGCACAGCACTTGGCGGAGATGACCACGAGGGAGTACGAATGAGCGCGGCGAGCTGGGACGAGGTGAAGCGGCAGGCGCACGAGCGGCGCAAGGCCGCAGGGCTCTCTGTGCGCTCGTCCGCCGAGAAGGACACTGCGATGGCAAGGCTCACGGCTGAGATTCGCGCGCACAAGCTGGCTGAGGTGCGTCGAGAACAGGAGCTCACGCAGCGGGATGTGGCAGATGTGATGGGCGTATCCGGTCCGCGCGTGTCGGCGATCGAGCACGGAGACCTGGATCGGGTGGAGGTTTCCACGCTGCGCGCGTACGTGGAAGCGCTGGGCGGGCAGTTGCGGGTGGTCGCCGACTTCGGTGACACCGAATACAAGATCGCCTGAGATCGCGCACCCGCGATCTCAGAGCGTCAGGAGGCTGATACCGCCTCCGCCGGGCGGGTTCTGAGGGCTAGGCGGGCGGGGAGGCTCGTGGAGAGGAGGGCCAGGGCGGTCGCGGCCACGAGGACCAGGGCGTATGTCATCGGCGGTACGTACGGCGTGGCGGACCCGGTCATTCCCGCTCCGAACGCCGCCAGCGTCACCAATGCGGCCCCCGAGCCGATGACGGCGGCGGCCAGGACGGCGCAGAGGGTTTCCAGGCGGAGCATGCGCAGGACCTGACGCCGCGTGGTGCCAGCGAGCCGCAGCACCGCCAGTTCCCTGGAGCGGCCCGACGTGGCCATGGCCAGCGTGTTGACCACGGCGATGGCGGTGAAGGCGATGATCAGCCCGAGCGCCACGAACGTGACCTGCGGGTTGGCCGCACCGACCTCGGCGGCCTGGGCGCGGTCGAGCACCGGAGTGCCGGGGAGCGCCTTGGCGAGGGCGTCCCTGGTGAGGGTGGGGGCCGAGACGAGCAGGGTGCCCGCCGGGTCGTCCACGTGGCCGGTGACCAGCTCGTACGGCAGCGTCACGTCACCGAACCCGAGGCCGCGCGAGTAGACGGCGGCCACCTTCAGCGCGACGGGGGTGCCGTCACCGAGCGTGAGGCGCACCGGGTCGCCGGACCCGAGACCGAGGTGGCCGGCGGCGGTACGGCTGAGCGCGACCGAGCCCCGGCCGAACCCGTCCATCGAGCCGCCTACGACGTCCAGGTCGATCGTGCGGGGGTCGTAGGTGATGGCCTGGGCGGCGTACTTGTCCAGGCCGACCCGGATCGAGGTGCGCAGGACAGGCGTGACGGCCTCGACGCCGGGCACCCGCCGGACCTGGTCGGCAGGGGCGCCGGGCAGCACGAACGCGGCGCGGGTGCCGGCGGCGGCCTGGTTCTGGGCGGCGTGGCCCATCGTGGTCTGGGTGAACAGGATCGTGCACGTCATCGCCACCATCAGCGTCAGCGGCGACAACACCGAGGCCAGCGCCTTGGGCGTGGCGCGCAGGTTCCTGGCGGCCAGGAAGCCGCTCGTCCCGGGCAGCGGCACCAGCCGCGCCACCCTGGCCACCAGCGGCCCGAGCACGGACGCGGCGATCGTCCAGACCAGCGCGGTCAGCATGGTCACCGGCGTCGCGGCGGCCTCGGTGTCCAGCCCCGACAGGACCAGCGTGAGCACCGCGCCGCCGGCCAGGAGCACCGGCCCGGCCACCAGCCGCCACCAGGGCAGCCGCCCGCTGTCGAGCGCGGCCTCACCGAGCGCCTCCACGGGCCGGATACGGGTGAGCCGGCGGGCGGAGACGCGGGCCGCGACCCAGGCGGCGCCCACGGTGGCCAGCAGCGCGACCAGGGGCGGGAACGGGCTCACGACCAGGGCCAGGTTCGCCGGGGTCGCGCCCAGGGCGACGAACGTGGCGTGCAACCAGAGGCCGAGCCCGATGCCCGCCGCCGCGCCGGGCAGCCCGGCCAGGACGCCGACCAGCAGGGCCTCGCCGCCGACGAGCCCGCGTACCTGCTTGGGCGTGGCGGCCACGGCCCGCAGCAGGGCGAGCTCACGCTGGCGCTGCTGGATCGACAGCGCGAACGTGCCCACCACGACGAGGATCGCGACCAGCAGTGAGGTGCCGGCCAGCGCGCCGCCCATGCTGATCAGCTTGACCCGCGCCTGCTCCGCGTCCAGGAACTCAAGCGTGCCGCGCTCCTCGCCGGTGTACACCACGGCGCCCTTTGGCGCCTCGGACAGGGCGGGGAAGACGCCGGCGGCGCTGACCAGGCCGGGGTGGCCGGCCAGGCGGCGGGCCTGCGCGGTGCTGAAGAACACAGTGTCCTGGCTGGGCAAGGCCTGAGCGGTGACGCCGACGACCCGGTAGCCGCGCAGCCGCGCCCCGACCCGCAGCCCGGCGCGGGCGTCCACCACGATCTCGTCGCCGGCCCCGGGCTCACGACCGGCGGCGATCGTGAAGGGGGTGAGCGCGGCCGACTCCCAGCCGTGCCCGGTGAAGGAGCCGAACGGGAACGTCACCTCCGGCACGACCTGCACGCCCGTACGCCGGAGCGTCTCGACGACGGACTCGGGCAGCCAGGCGCGTTCGGACAGCGGCTTGGCCTTGGTCTTGGTCTCGCCGTCGCCCTTGTCGACGGTCTCGCGGACGTACTGGTCGGCGGCCACGACGGCGGGCGCGCCCGCGTACCGTTCGGGGGCGACCGTGCCGCGCAGGCCGGTCTCCAGCAACATCAGGCACGCGCACACCAGCGCGGCGGCGCACAGCAACGCCACGAACGCCCCCGCGAACGCGCTCTTGCGGCGCCGCAACGTCTTCCAGGCGAACCCGATCACTTCCACGCCCCCAGCCTGGTCATCCGCTCGGCGACCTTCTCCGGCGTCGGGCCGGTCATCTCGTCCACGATCCGGCCGTCGGCCAGGAACAACACGGTGTCGGCGTAGGAGGCCGCCAGCGGGTCGTGCGTCACCATCACCACGGTCTGGCCCATGCCGTCCACCACCTCCCGCAGCAGCCGCAGCACGTCCCTGGCCGTCATCGTGTCCAGCGCCCCGGTCGGCTCGTCGCCGAAGACCACCTCGGGATCGGTGATCAGCGCCCTGGCGATGGCCACCCGCTGCTGCTGACCGCCGGAGAGCTGCGCGGGACGGTGCCCGGCACGCCCTTCGAGACCCACCCGGCGCAGGATCTCCGTCAGCCGGTCCCGCTGCACGCGGGCGCCGGACAGGCGGAGGGGGAGCGTGACGTTCTCGACCACGTTCAGCGCGGAGACCAGGTTGAACGCCTGGAACACGAAGCCGACGCGCTGCCTGCGCAACTCGGTGAGCTCCGTCTCGCCCATCCCGGCCAGCTCCGTGCCGCCGAGGCGCACGGACCCGGACGACGGCACGTCCAGCCCCGCCGCGCAGTGCAGGAACGTGCTCTTGCCCGACCCCGACGGGCCCATCACGGCGGTGAAGGAGCCGCGCGGGATCCC
Source organism: Nonomuraea insulae (assembly GCF_042656245.1). Lineage (NCBI taxonomy): Bacteria > Bacillati > Actinomycetota > Actinomycetes > Streptosporangiales > Streptosporangiaceae > Nonomuraea > Nonomuraea insulae. Next base: position 92,573 of record NZ_JBHSPA010000079.1, on the reverse strand, counting down.
CACCGACACCTCGCGCAGGGCCGCCACCGCGCTCTGGCCCTTCCCGTACACCTTGCTCACCGCGTCCAACCGCACTGCCTCTGTCATGTCTCCCAGCGTGCCGACCAGCGCGTACGCGGCCCAGACACCCCGTCACCCGTCACCCATGACGTCATCATGATCCGGACACTGGTGGACAATGTATGCGTGATTCGCGTACTTCTCGCCGAGGACCAGGCGGTCATCAGAGGCGCCCTGGCGGCCCTGCTGGACCTGGAGCCGGACCTGCAGGTCGTCGCCGCCGTCGAGTCCGGGGCGGCGGCCGTCGACTCGGCCGCCGTGGAGCTGCCCGACGTGGCCGTCCTGGACATCGACATGCCCGGCGAACTGGACGGGCTGGAGGCCGCCGCGCGCATCCACCTCCGCGTCCCGTCGTGCCGCACGCTCATGCTCACCGGGTACGGCAAGCCGGCGCACCTCAAGCGGGCGCTGGCGGCGCGGGTGGGCGGGTTCATGCTGAAGACGGCTCCGCCGGAGGAGCTGGTGAGCGCGATCCGCGAGGTGGCCCAGGGGAACCGGGTGCTGGACAAGGCGCTGGCGGTCACGGCCTGGGACCTGGCCGACAACCCGCTCACCCCGCGCGAGGCCGACGTGCTGCGGCTGGTGGCGGGTGGCGCGGACGCCCCCGAGATCGCCAGGGAGCTGTACCTGACGCCGGGGACGGTGCGGAACTACCTGACGGCCATCGTGGCCAAGCTAAACGCGCGTAACCGTACCGACGCCGTTCGCATCGCCGGTGAGTCCGGCTGGATCTAGGTGGACGGCGGCGTCGAGCCGGAACCAGCCGTCCTCGACGCCCGTGGTCAGGCGGCCGTTCAGGGCGTTCATGCGGGTGGTCAGGTTGCCCAGTCCCGACGAGCCGCGGCGGGCCTCGGCCGGGCGGGCGCCGTCGTTGCGTACCGACAGGGTCACCAGGCCGTCGTCGGCGGCGGTCTCGATCGCGCAGCGGCGGGCGGTGCTGTGGCGCAGGACGTTCGTCACCGCCTCGCGCAGGACGGCGCTGAGCACGGTCTCGACCTCGGGCGGCAGCGGCGGGTGGGCCAGGTCGGCGGTGACCTCCACGCGGGCCGCGCGCAGGATCGACGCGGCCGACTCGGCCTCGGCGGCGAGGGAGAGGTCGCGGTGTTCGCCGGAGACCGAGCGCAGGTCCTGCCGGGCGCGTTCGGCCATCTCCAGCACGTCCGCCAGCTCGGTCCGCGCCCGCTCCTGCGGGAGGCGGCGGGCCAGCTCGCACTTGAGCAGGATCGCGGCCAGGCTGTGGCCGAGCAGGTCGTGCAGGTCACGGGCGGCCCGCAGGCGCTCCTCCACGACGGCGGAACGGGCGAGGTCCTCCCTGGCGGCCTGGAGCTCCTTGGCGATCCTGGCCAGGCGCAGCAGGCTGTAGATCACCAGGCTGGTGACGAGCGTGCTCGCGGTCACGTTCGCGCCCTGGGGGAGTGGCAGGCCGTAGCGGGCGGCGATGACGCCCGTGGCGGCCACGATGGCGGCGACCAGCGGCCAGGCCGTACGCGGGCGGAAGGCCAGCAGCACCGGCCCGGCCAGGAAGCCGCTCGCGCCCAGCCAGATCGGGCCGAACAGCGGGATCGGCGCGTACGTGAGCACGGCCATCACCGCCAGCCCCGCCATGGGGCGGCCGGTGACGGACCTGAGCTGCATGACCACGATCGCGGCCAGCATCGCGGCGGCGGGCAGCAGCAGGTGCGCCGGGATCTGGAGCAGCGCCTTGACGCTGAACACCACCAGCACGGCGGTCAGCAGCAACACCGACACGTCGGCGGGCGCGCGCTCCTCCAGGCGTTGCGGCGCCGGGAGCGCGGCCTCGACGGTGTGCCGGCCCTGGCCGGACAGTTCGCTCCCGAGCCGGCCGCCCGCCGCCCTGACCTGGGCGGCGAGCTCGGCCAGGTCGTCGTCCTCGGCGGTGCGGCGTCCGTCGTCGGTGACGCGCAGGGTCACCGTTCCCGCCTGTTCGGTGGTCTCGATCACGCACGTACGGGCGGCGCCGCGGCGTACGACGTCGGTGACGGCCTCCCGCAGCACGGTCGCGAGCAACGCCCCCGCCGGGCCCAGCGGCTCCGCGTGCCCCTGCCGCACCTCCACGCTCACCTCCGCCGCCGCCAGCATGGACGTGGCCGTGGTCAGCTCGGGGCCCAGGGACATCGCCCGGTAGCCCGCCGCCGCCGACCTGGCCTCCGCCAGCGACCGCCGTGCCGTGTCCACCACCTCGCCCAGGTCGGCGGCCCTGCGTACGCCGTCGATGATCGTCGCCAGGCCGCGCCCGAGGCCGTCGCTGAGCTCGGCCGCGATGCGCAGCCGCTCGTCGCCCACCGCCGCAGCGGCCAGCGCCAGGCGGGTGGCGTGCAACTCGTCCACCCGCTCGACCAGCCGGATGAGACCGGGCACGACCAACGTCATCAGCACCGTGGTGATCGTCAGGTCGAGCGTCGTGAGCACGTCGCCGCCCCGCGCGTACGCGATCACGACCGCGCTGAACACCACCCCTGGCGCCAGCGCCCACCACCGGGTCACCAGCAGCGAGCCCGCCAGGAAACCCAGCACCACCACGGACGACCCGGCCCCCAGGGTCACCCAGTAGACCAGCACGGCCTGCGCCGCCAGCAGCCACCAGGCTCTGGACCAGAGGGTGTAGAGGCATTGCACGGCGAAGACGAGGACCGCTCCCGCGGCCCCCGCCAGGACGTACACACCGGACAGGGCGGCCAGCACCGCCACCACGATCACACGAGCCAGGAACACACCCCGCAGCCTAGGAGAACCCCCGCGGCAGCACGGTGACAGGGCAGGCGGCGGCCCGCAGCACCTTCATGGCCAGCTCGCCGAGGAACACCCGGTGCGGCTGCGCGTCCTCGCTGGCCGCGCACACCAGCAACTCGCCCTCCAGCCACTCGACGTCCTCCATCGCGGCGGCCACGTCGTGGCCCTCGGCCACCTCCGACTCCGCCTCGATCCCGGTCGTCTCCCACGCCAGCCGGACGGCCAGCGCGAGGTCGTCCCTGAGCCTGCCCTGGTCGTCCGTGCGCAGGTCGAGGGTGATCAGCCGGAGCGGCACGCCCAGCCGCAGCGCCGCCTGCGCCACCTGCCCGACCGCCTCGTCGCACTGCGGCCGATGCACGTAGGCCAGCGTGAGGCGGGCGGGATCGGCCGGCGGCCGGTAACCGGCGGGCGCCAGCATGACCGCCTCGGACGACAGGTGCAGCAGGTGGTCGGAGGTGGCGCCGATCGCGATCCGGCCGGGCTGCCCGCCGTCCGCCGAGCCGACCACGATCAGGTCGGCCCTGATCCGGCTGGCCAGCACCGACAACCCCCGCCCTGAGCCCCTGCTCTCGAACGTGATGTATTCGGCCGCCACCGGCCCCAGTTCCTCGGCCGCGTGCGCCAGGTTGGCCTGCGCCTCGACCGCCAGCCCTGGGCTGCCCGGCGGGTAGATCGTGGCGATCGTGAGCTCTCCGCCGGTGACGCGGGTGATCGCGTCGCCGAGGGTCAGAGCGTCTCGCCCGCCGGCGTCGTTCGTGTAGCCGACGATCACGTGAGCACCGATCACGACAGCCCTCTTACCCCGGTTGAGCTGGGAATACGCGGTCTTGACCCGAACGTTGTAAACGTACGGAGGCGTAAAGAACGTGAAGATAACCCTTGATACCCGTTTCAACGGGTCCCTCGGCCAAGTCACCCTTCGTGAAGCGGTTCAGCAGCTCAAAGATCACGATCTGGCCTGCACCGTGACCGCGGACGCCGTGGAGCAGAAGGTCAGCATCTTCTCCGACTGCGTGGAGCGCGGGTTCACCCCGCTGCGCAGCGAGATCATGGCCGCCTACTACGTCGCCGAGCGCGACGCCACCACAGAGGCGTTCGATCGAGGGCTGATCACCCAGGCCGAGCTGGAGATGAAGCAGGCTGCCCTGATGCGCCAGTTCCTGTCCTGATTCCGCCTTTCCGCCTTTCGGTTGAGGCATTCGACCGCTTCAGTTCGTAAGGTCGTGTCCATTGCCCGTTCACGGATTGGACACGCGTGTACCAGGACATCGTCGACTTCTCCCTCACCACCCCCGGGTGGCTCCACACGCTCGCCGAGGTCGGCACGGACGCCGGGTTATTCCTCTTCGCGGCGCTGTTCGTGGTGGCCGCACTGCGAGCGTGGCGAGGGCCGGCGCGTGAGCTGGCCCTCGTGATCGCGGGTCCCGCGGGGATCGTGCTCGCGTACGTGGTGAGCGAGGTCGTCAAGGTGTTCGTCAGGGAGGACCGGCCGTGCCGGGGCGGGATCACGACGATCGCCGCGTGCCCGCCACCGGCCGACTGGTCCTTTCCCAGCAACCACTCCGTGATCGCGGCCGGCGCGGCCGCCACCCTCGTCCTGGCCTGGCGGGCCCTGGCGTGGGGGGTGTTCCCGCTCGCGGTGGTCATGTCGTTCTCGCGGGTGTTCGTCGGCGTGCACTACCCGCACGACGTGGCCGGGGGCTTCCTGCTGGGCCTGGTGCTCGCACCGCTGTTCGCGCTGCTCGCGGTGGGCGCCGTCACCCCTGCGGTACGGCTCCTGAGAATGCGTCTGTCGCCGCGATGAGACGGTCGAGGATGCCGGGCTCGGAGTAGGCGTGCGCGGCGTCGTCGACGATGTGCAGCTCGGCCTCGGGCCATGCCTTGTGCAGGTCCCAGGCCGTGGCCAGCGGGGTGCAGGGGTCGTGGCGGCCGTGCACGATCACGCCGGGGATGTGCCTGATCTTGCCGACGTCCCTGATGAGCTGGTCGGGCTCGAACCAGCCGCCGTGGGTGAAGTAGTGGTTCTCGATCCTGGCGAAGGCGACCGCCATCTTCTCCTCGCCGAACTCCTCGATCAGCGCCGGGTCGGGCCGCAGCGTGACCGTCCCCCCTTCCCACATCGACCACGCCCGCGCCGCCGCGATCCGTTCGCCGTCGTCAGACCCCTCCAGGCGCTTCCTGAAGGCGGCGATCACATCGCTCCGCTCCTCTTCCGGGATCGGCGCCACGAGGCGCTCCCACAGGTCGGGGTAGAGGTAACCGGCGCCCTCCTGGTAGAACCAGCGCAGCTCCTGGGGCCGCAGCGTGAAGATCCCGCGCAGCACCAGCTCGCTCGTCCTGCCGGGATGCGTCTGCGCGTACGCCAGCGCCAGCGCGCTGCCCCACGAGCCCCCGAACACCTGCCACCTGTCGATGCCGAGGTGCTCGCGCAGCCGCTCCAGGTCGGCCACCAGGTTCCAGGTGGTGTTGGAGCTCAGGTCGGTGGCCGGGTCGGAGGCGTGCGGCCGGCTTCGGCCGCAGTTGCGCTGGTCGAGCAGGACGATGCGGTAGAGCTCGGGGTTCCACTGGCGGCGGTGCTTGGCGCTGCAGCCGCCTCCCGGGCCTCCGTGGAGCATCACGGCGGGCTTGCCGTGGGGGTTGCCGCAGACCTCGTAGTAGATCTGGTTGCCGTCGCCCACGTCGAGCAGGCCGGAGTCGTACGGGTCGATCGGCGGGTATAGCTCTCTCATAGGCCCTGATCCTCCCGCATCTACGACCATTCGTGCCGGGTGAGGAACGAGCGGTCCCCCGTGGCGTACTCGTTGAACGCCTGCCGCACCTCCGCCAGCTCCGGGACCGTCGCCTGGATGAGCGTGCTCTCCTTGTACTCCAGCTCGAACCCCGGGGAGACCTGCAGGAAGTGCCGCCCGAAGTTCACCAGGGCCACGAACGGGTTCTGCGGCGACAGCGTGCCCAGCACGTCGTGGACCAGCCCGAGATCGGGGTCGCTGACGATCATGCCGTCGCCCGTGTGCAGTTGCATGCCCTCGTAGACCCCGAGCGGCGCCACGTTGTGCACCAGGTCGCGCTGAGGGTCGTAGCAGACCAGGCCGTGCGCCTGCGCGACCGTGAACACCTGCGCGGACACCTCGTCCATCGTGTCGAGGTCCATTTTCACCAGCACGTGTTCACGGTCGGCCCGGTAGAACGTGACCTCCCCGGGCAACTCCTTGGCGACGTCGGGTGCGGGGCCGTCGCCGGGCTCGGTCCGCTTGACCGCCAGGTACGTCGCACGCGCCTGGTCCCTGCTGATCGGCACCGGCTCGTCCCAGACCATCAACTCAACGCTCATCGGTCCATCTTGACGGACCCGCCTCACCGCCGCGTGGTCACTACCTGGGTTTTTCCGAATCCGGCACCAGTTCGACCGTGCAGTTCGCGCAGCGGCGAGCCTCGACGGGGATGTCGGACAGGCACTCGGGGCACTGCTTGGTGACGGCCGCCTTGTTCCGGTCGAACAGGCTGATCAAACGGGTCATCGGGGCCACGACCAGCCAGTAGACGACGGCCGCGATGATGAGGAAGGTGAGCAGGTGGTTGAGGAAGTCGCCGTACTGGAAGCGGCTGCCGTTGATCGTGAAGTAGTAGTCGGCGAAGTCCGGCTGACGTCCGCCCGTCACCGCGCCGATCAGCGGCGTGACCAGGTCGGTGACGAGCGCCTGTACGAGTCCGCTGAACGTGGCCCCGACGATCACCGCCACGGCCAGTTCGACGATGTTGCCGCGCAGTAAGAACTGTTTGAAACCGCCCATGGGACCGGCTCATTGCCCCGGACGGCGGTTCGAAACCTGGCCCGGCCGACCTGACCGGGGGCCGGGCGTGTCGCCACGGGGTCGCTCCGGGACGCCCGCCGGAGGATGCTGAAGTCGTGAGCCGCCTCCGGCACCGCGCCGCCGAGGGCGGCTCACCCCCTTGACCTCGGTCGGAGTAACCACGGGCTCAGTGTGGGAAGGAACATGGTGATCAGTGATGACCGGGGTTGTCGAGGGGAGCGGGGGAACGGAACATGGGGAGAGACCGCAAGGGAGCCTCGATGATCGAGATCTGGCCGGGAGACCCCTATCCGCTCGGGGCGACCTACGACGGCGCCGGCACGAACTTCTCGCTCTACACCGAGGTCGCGGACAAGGTTGAGTTGTGCCTGTTCGACGAGGACAACGTCGAGGCGCGGGTGCCGCTGGCCGAGGTGGACGGGTTCATCTGGCACGGCTACCTGCCGGGGATCGGGCCGGGGCAACGCTACGGCTACCGCGTCCACGGGCCCTACGATCCGGCGCGCGGGCTGCGCTGCAACCAGGCGAAGCTGCTGCTGGACCCGTACGCGATGGCCATCGAGGGCGGGGTGGACTGGAACGAGGCCGTCTACGGCTACCGCTTCGGCCAGCCGGACACCAGGAACGACCGTGACTCGGCCCCCTACGTGCCGCGCTCGATCGTGATCAACCCGTTCTTCGGCTGGGGGCACGACCGGCCGCCGGCGACCCCGTACCACGACACCGTGATCTACGAGGCGCACGTCCGGGGGCTGAGCATCAGTCACCCGAAGATCCCCCGGCACCTGCGCGGCACATATGCGGCCCTGCACCACCCCGAGATCCTCGACCACCTCACCAAGCTCGGCGTGACGGCGCTGGAGCTGATGCCGGTGCACCAGTTCGTCACCGACCACATCCTGGAGCAGCGCGGGCTGTCCAACTACTGGGGCTACAACTCGATCGGGTTCTTCGCGCCGCACAACCGCTACTCCAGCCAGGGGCAGCGCGGGGGGCAGGTGCTGGAGTTCAAGGCCATGGTCAGGGGGCTGCACGAGGCGGGCATCGAGGTCATCCTGGACGTCGTCTACAACCACACCGCCGAGGGCAACCATCTCGGGCCGACGCTGGGGTTCAGGGGGATCGACAATCCCGACTACTACCGGCTGGTCCAGAACGACAAGCGCTACTACGTGGACACCACGGGCACGGGCAACAGCCTGCTCATGCGCTCGCCGCACGTCCTGCAGATGATCATGGACTCGCTCCGCTACTGGGTCATCGAGATGCACGTGGACGGGTTCCGGTTCGACCTGGCCTCCACACTGGCGCGGGAGCTGCACGAGGTGGACCGGCTGAGCTCGTTCTTCGACCTGGTGCAGCAGGACCCGGTGTTGTCGCAGGTCAAGCTGATCGCCGAGCCGTGGGACGTGGGGCCTGGCGGATACCAGGTCGGAAACTTCCCCTCTCGGTGGACGGAGTGGAACGGGCGCTACCGCGACACGATCCGCGACCTGTGGCGGGGGCAGGCGGCCACGCTGCCCGAGTTCGGGTCCAGGTTCACCGGGTCGAGCGACCTCTACCAGGACGACAGCCGCCGCCCGGCCGCCTCGATCAACTTCGTGACCTGCCACGACGGGTTCACGCTGCAGGATCTGGTCTCGTACGACAACAAGCACAACGAGGCGAACAAAGAGGGCAACCGCGACGGCACCGACGACAACAGGTCCTGGAACTGCGGCGAGGAGGGTCCGGCGGGCATCGCCGTCGAGTCGCTGCGCGAGCAGCAGAAACGCAACTTCCTCACCACGTTGTTCCTGTCGCAGGGCGTGCCGATGCTCTCGCACGGCGATGAGCTGGGGCGCACTCAACGGGGCAACAACAACGGCTACTGCCAGGACACCGACCTGACCTGGGTGGACTGGTCGGACGTCAGGGAGAACTGGCTGCTGCTGGAGTTCACCCAGAGCCTGGCCGAGCTCAGGAAGAAACATCCCGTTTTTCGGCGAAGGAGATTCTTCTATGGCAAACCGGTGCGCGGGTTGAGCGACATCGCGTGGCTCACCCCGTCAGGGGAGGAGATGACCGACAGCGACTGGCACGTCGGGTACGCGAAGTCGCTGGCCGTCTTCCTCAACGGCGACGCCATCACCGAGCCCGACCGTCGCGGCCGGCCGATCAGGGACGACTCGTTCCTGCTGCTGTTCAACGCCCACCACGACACGATCAAGTTCACCATCCACAAGGACTACGGCGAGATGTGGCAGACCGAGATCGACACGGCCATGCCGATCAGGCTCGACGCGCGGATGGTGAAGGCGGGCGACTCCATCGCGGTCCCGGGCCGCAGCGTGCGGGTGCTGCGCCGTGTCTAGACCCACCTCCACCTACCGGGTGCAGCTCACTCCCGACTTCGGCTTCGCCCAGGTCGCCGAGATCGCCGGCTACCTGCGCGACCTCGGCGTGAGCCACGTCTACCTCTCGCCCATCCTGCAGTCCACGCCCGAGTCGCGGCACGGCTACGACGTCACCGACCACTCCAGGATCAGGGAGGAGTTCGGCGGGGCGACGGGGTTCAGGGAGATGGCGCAGCAGCTCGCCGCCCAGGACCTGGGCATCGTGGTGGACATCGTGCCGAACCACATGAACACGGTGAACGCCCAGTTCTGGTCGGTGCTCAAGGAGGGGCCCGAGTCGCCGTACGCGCGGTGGTTCGACATCGACTGGGTGGACGGGAAGGTCGCACTGCCCGTGCTGGGCGACGACACTGAGCCCGTCGTGGACGGCGACGTGCTGCGCTACCACGAGCACGCCTTCCCCCATCCCGGGCACTACCGGCTGGTCGACTGGCGCGAGGGGCCCGGCTACCGGCGCTTCTTCGACGTGTCGACGCTGATCGGGCTGCGGGTCGAGGACCCGTCCGTGCTCTTCGCCACGCACGAGGTGATCTTCTGGCTGCTCGACGAGGGGCTCGTGGACGGGCTGCGCGTCGATCACCCCGACGGGCTCGCCGATCCGCGCGGCTACCTCGAACGGTTGCGCCGGCGGGCGGGCAGCGCGTGGACGGTCGTCGAGAAGATCCTCATCGGTCCCGAGCGCCTGCCCGGCGACTGGGCGTGCGACGGCACCTCGGGTTACGACGTGCTCAACCGGGTCAACGGCCTGTTCGTCGATCCCACCGGCAAGGCACCCCTGATCCAGATATTTACGGACCTGACGGGGCAGCCGTCCGACTACCGGCCGGTGATGGCCCAGGCCAAGCGCGAGGTCCTCGACCTGTTCTTCGGGTCCGAGGTGAACCGGCTGGCCAGGGCCGCCTCCTGCGACCCCGCCGCCGTACGCGAGCTGCTCGCCGCGATGCCGGTCTATCGCGCGTACGTGGTGCCCGGCCAGCCGCCGCCGCCCGAGTCGGCCGAGATCGTGGAAATGGCCGCCGAGTCCTGCTCGCCCGCCGTCCAGCCGCTGGTCCGCGAGGTCCTGTCCGGCTCCGCCGAGTCGATCGTGCGCTTCCAGCAGGCGTGCGGCCCGGTCATGGCCAAGGGCGTCGAGGACACTGCGCTCTACCGCTGGTTCCCGCTGGCCTGCCTGAACGAGGTGGGCGGGGAGCCGGACGTGTTCGGGGTGCCGGTGGAGGAGTTTCACGACTTCTGTACGGAGATGTCCCCGTACACGATGACCACGCTCTCCACCCACGACACCAAACGATCCGAGGACGTCCGGGCCCGGTTGTCGGTCCTGTCGGAGATCCCGGGGGAGTGGGCGGCGGCGGTGGCCGAGTGGTCGGCCCAGGTGAGCTTCGACCCGCACCTCGACTATCTGGCCTGGCAGAACCTCATGGCCGCCTGGCCGATCTCCGCCGAACGTTTCACCGACTACCTCCTCAAGGCCGCCCGCGAGGCCAAGACCGCCATCTCCTGGCTCAACCCCGATCCTTCCTACGAGCGCCGGCTCCGCGCCTTCGCCGAGGCCGCCGTACGCCTGCCGGTCGGCGGCTTCACCGAACGCATCGACCCGTACGCCATGTCCAACTCCCTCGGGGCCAAGCTGGTGCAGTTGATGATGCCGGGGGTGCCGGATGTGTACCAGGGCAACGAGACGACGGACTTCTCCCTGGTGGACCCCGACAACCGGCGGCCCGTCACCTACCCATGCAAGCCGGAGACCTCATGGGACGCGACCAAACTCCTGGTCACCACCCAGGCCCTGCGCCTGCGCCGCCGGCTGGGCGGCGCCGCGGCGTACGTGCCCCTGCGGGCGGAGGGCGACCGCGCGGAACACGTGATCGCCTTCGCGCGCGGCACCGCGGAACCCGAGGCCGACCCGCGGGCGGTCGTCGTCGCCACCCGGCTGCCGGTGCGCCTGGCCGCGACGGGATGGGTCGCCACCACCTTGGCGCTGCCCTCGGGCACCTGGCGGGACCTGCTCACCGGCAACCTCTTCACCGGGCGGATCCCGCTCGCTCATTTGCTCGGTCAGTATCCGGTCTCACTCCTGGAGAGACATGATCTTTGAGGTCTGGGCACCGAAGGCCACAGCGGTCGAACTGTACGCCCTGGGCGGGCGCCGGGCGATGTCGCCGGGGGAGAGGGGGTGGTGGTCGGCGGAGGTGGAGGGAGCTGAACACGGCACCCCGTACGCCTTCGCGGTGGACGGCGACGGGCCCTACCCCGACCCGCGGACGCGGCGGCAGCCCGAGGGGGTGTTCGGGCAGAGCATGGTGTACGACCACGCCCATTTCACCTGGTCCGACCACGACTGGAAGGGCCGCGACCTGCGCGGTGGAGTGATCTACGAGCTGCACGTGGGGACGTTCACGGCGGAGGGGACGTTCGCGGCGGCCATCGAGAAGCTGCCCCACCTGGTGGAGCTCTGCGTGGACTTCGTGGAGGTCATGCCGGTCGTCCCCGTGCCGGGCGGGCGTAACTGGGGGTACGACGGCGTGGATCTCTACGCCGTGAACGAGACGTACGGGGGTCCCGACGGGCTCAAGTCGTTCGTGGACGCCTGCCATCGGGCCGGGATCGGGGTCATTCTCGACGTGGTCTACAACCATCTCGGTCCTTCGGGAAACTTCCTGCGGCCGTTCGGCCCGTACTTCTCCGGATTTGACGGCAGCTACTGGGGCGAAGCGGTCAACCTGGACGGGCCCGAGTCCGACGAGGTACGGCGTTACTTCATCGGCAACGCGCTGCAGTGGTTGCGCGACTTCCACATCGACGGGCTGCGGCTCGACGCCGTACACGCGCTGCACGACAAACGCGCCAAACACCTGCTGGCCGAGCTGTCGGAGGAAGTGGACGCGCTGGCGTGCTTCGTCGGCCGCCCGCTGTCGCTGATCGCCGAGTCCGACCTCAACGACCCGCGCATGGTGCGCTCCGTCGACGCCGGCGGGCTCGGCATGACGGCGCAGTGGAACGACGACGTCCACCATGCCCTGCACTGCGCGGTCAGCGGCGAGAGCCACGGCTACTACGAGGACTTCGCCCAGCTCTCGGCCTTGGCCAAGGTGCTGACGCAGGGGGTCGTGCACGACGGGAGCTACTCCAACTTCCGCGCCCGCGCGCACGGCCAGTCCTTCGCGGGCGTGCCGGGGCACCGGCTGGTGGCCTGCCTGCAGAACCACGACCAGATCGGCAACCGGCCGGTCGGCGACCGCCTGCCGATCCCGGCACTCAAGCTGGGCGCCGGCCTGCTCCTGACCTCGCCGTTCACGCCGATGTTGTTCATGGGGGAGGAGTGGGGGACGCACACCCCGTTCTTCTTCTTCTCCGATCATGTGGAGCCGGAGCTACGGGAGAGCGAGGGGACGCGCAGGGAGCGGGAGTTCGACGGGTTCGGGTACGTGTGGGAGGCGCCGAACCCTTCGGATGAGGAGACCTTCCTGCGCTCCAAGCTGGACTGGAGCGAGGTGAAGGAGGAGGCGCACTGGTCGCTGCTGTGCTGGTACCGCGACCTGATCGCCCTCCGCAAGGCCCTGCCAGAACTGTCGGACCCGCGCCTTGACCGGGTGCGGGTGGAGGTCGATCCGCTGGGGAAGTGGCTGCTGATGTGGCGGGGGGCGCTGGCGGTCACGGCGAACTTCTCCCTGGAGTCGGTGACGTTGCCACTGACGCCCGGGACGGTGCTGCTGGCCTCGGACGATCCGGTGGTCATGGGCGAGGAGGGGCTGCGGATGCCCGCCCAGTCCCTGGTGATCAGCCGATCCACACGGAAGTGACGGCATCGCGGCCCGGCCGACAGATGGATCTTGTTGGCCGGCCCGCCCCGTGAGCGGCCTGAAACGTTCGTAGACGGTGGACCACGGCCCGCATATGCTGTCGAAAATCTGCCGATGAGCAGCGCCGAAGCTCCCAAGGGGACATGATGCCACGGCGATCTGGGTTATTGCGCTGGTCAGCGGGCATCGTGGCGCTGGCGCTCGTGGCGTCGGGACAGCCGGCCGCAGGCGCGTCACCCGCCGTGGTGACAGGGCCTGCGGGCTGGGCAGCCGGCGCCCCCGGGAGCTCTCCCAGGGCGGGAGACTTCGTCGTGTACGCGTTCAGCCAGTCGGACGTGCACGAGGAGGACCCGCAGGTCTACGAGCTCGACCCGGACACCACCATCCGCGCGATCGGGAAGTGGTCCACGGCGGGCGACGAGGCGGCCGACTACAACTTCGCGCAGATCGACCGCTACCACGCCAAGGGCATCACCTTCATGGGCAGCGGCACGGCGAGCGTGATCTTCCCGAAGGACTTCGCCACCACCGAGATCTTCGACGACATGTCCACGCGCGACGCGGACGGCCATCCGGTACCTCATGACGAGTTCGGCTTTCCTGAGCCGGCGCGGCGGGGCAACATCTTCAACCCCAAGTACCGCGAGTACCTCCTCTCCTGGGCGCGCATCCAGATCGACGGCGGCGTCGACGGGCTCAACCTCGACGAGATCAATGCCGGATTCAGCGGCGGGTCGAAGTACGGCTTCAACGGCAACGAGGGCTTCGACGACTACACGATCGCCGACTTCAACCGCTACCTGCTGGCGAAGTATCCGGCCTTCACCGCCGCGGACTGGAAGTCACGCTTCGGCATGACCGACGACAACATCCTCCGTCGCGACGTGCCGGCCGGCGACCTGGCGGCCAATTTCAACTACCGCGATCACCTGCGGGCCGGCGGCTGGAACCTCGACCCCCTGAACGCGGCGAACCCGCTCGCCGCCGAGTGGGGCAGGGTGGTCGCCAACCGCATGTACGCCGAGGACACGTCGTTCACCGCCACCTACATCCGCCGGTACTGGAAGGAGACCGTCGAGGAACTGCGGGCGTACGCCTGGCGCACCCGGCACCGCGGCATTCTCATCTCCTCGAACGGGCTGTGGCCGTACGTGGACTTCAACAGCGTCGGCATGTACCCGTGGAACCCGGACGAGCAGACACCCGACTTCCGCGGCGCCGACTACGTGCCGGTGACCGACGGCCACCTCAACGGCGCCAAGTCGCTCCAGTCGCAGTACCGCTACCTGAAGGAGCAGAGCACCCGGATCGCGGGCCACGTGCCGGTCGTCGTGTTCATCGACTGGCCGAACGACATGATGACCAACTACCTCAACCTGCCGCCGCAGGAGAAGAAGGACTACTGGCAGATCTTCGGCGCCGAGGCGTACGCGAACGGCATCTTCCCCGCCTTCCACCTGAAGGACACAGTCGGCAGCCCCACCGCGACGGACCTCGGAATGATGGACTTCTTCACGACCTACACCCGCTTCTACAAGGACCATCGCGCGATCTTCAAGGACAACACGATCGGCACCCAGGTGGTACGGGTCGGCGTGGCCGGCGTCGCGGCGAGCCTGCTCGTGCAGCGCGGCACCGGCAAGCGCTCCATCCACCTCGTCAACCACAACTACGACCAGGGCATCACGCCCCAGTCGGGGTTCACCGTGGAGGCAGACCTGGGCTCCTGCCCGCGCCGCGTCTCGTTGGTCTCACCAGATTCCCCGCCGTCGAAGTCGCCGGCGTTCTCCTGCCGGCACGGCAAGCTGAAGCTGACCGTCGACCGCCTCGACTACTACAACATCATCCAGCTGTAACCGGATCTGAGCGAACCGCGTGATCGCTGTAGCCGGGTCCGGGCGAACCGCGTGATCGCTGTAGCCGGGTCCGGGCGAACCGCATGATCGCTGTAGCCGGATCCGGGTGAACCGCATGATCAGGTGTCCGGTCGCCTGATCGACCAGGGGAGACCAGGCCGGGTCGTGCCCTGCGTCACTGCGACACCCACGGACGTGACGACCGGGCCGCGCCGGGCACGAGGCCGAGATGCTGTAGCGGGCCAGTCGCTACTCCCGAGTTGGCGTGGTGGGCCAGCCGCGACCCCGAGGTGCTGTGGCCGGCGGGGTGCGATCCCCGAGGTGCTGTGGCGGGCAGGGGCGACGCCGAGGTGCTGTGGCGGGCCAGTCGCTACTCCCGAGTTGGCGTGGTGGGCCAGTCGCTACCCCCGAGGTGCTGTGGCAAGCGGGGCGCGACCCCCGAGGTGCTGTGGCGGGCAGGTGCGACGCCGAGGTGCCGTGGGCGCATCAGACGCGACACCGAGGTGCCGTGGTGGGTGGGGGCTCCCCCGAGGTGTGTGGCGTGCCGGGCGCGACCCAAGGTGCCGTGGTGGGGGCGGGGCGCGATCCCGAGAAGGCACCATCGCCAGGTTTTCCACAGCCAATCCCCCCACCGAACGGCCTCGTCCACAGAATCCCGTTCCACTCCGCGCCAGCCACCCCCCATCCCCGATCCTGAGTGCCTCCCGATCCAACCCTTCCCACGGAGGCACCTCTCCCCATGAAGATCACCCTCCCTCTGCCGGCGACCATGACCTGCCTGTTCATCGTCGCCATGGAACATGTGCCGTTCGACGTCGAGTCGTTCGTGCCCTGGCGCGTCGGCGGACCGTACAGAAGGGCGGCGATCAGCTCGGCAGCCAACGGCACCCTGACGGTGGCCCACCACACCACCCCGTGGAAACCGATCGGCACCGCCCTCACAGACGACGAGAGACGCCGCCTGCGCCGCACGAAACAACACATCATCGTGTCCACCACCGCACCCCCGAACAGACTGCCCACCACCGCACAGGTAGCCCGTGCCGCGGCGAGGGCACTGGCGCGAGAAAGCGACGGCCTGCTGATCGACCCGCTGACCGCCTCAACCATCCTGACGTGCGGCCGATGCGCGGGCGAGCCCACAACTTTCCGTCTCAACGACGACTGGCTGTCCTGGGACGTCCAGGTCCACGACGCCGCCACCTGCCCACCCTGGGACCCGTCCGACATGGGCGCATGCGACTGCCTGCGCGTCACCTCGCGGGGCCTGCGCCGCTTCGCCCTCCCCGAGATCACCTTGGACGGCGCCGCCTGCGCCCACAACCTGTGCGCGACCAACCTCCTGCGCACAGT
>NZ_JBHSPA010000079.1:0-76384 GCF_042656245.1 Nonomuraea insulae | reverse complement strand
TGGGGATGACGCCGCTGAAGTCGACCACGACCGTCGCCAACCGCCTCCTGACGGATCACCTGTCCTACCTCACCAGGCACCCATCGGCCAGAGACCGCAAGATCGACGACTTCCTCCAGATATATCCATCAGACCAGCCGGACAACGGCCTCCCATTCGGCGTGCAACTAACCCCGTACGACGCCGACGTGGGCGAGCTGGGCCGCACCGGCAGCATCCGCCGCCTCAAGATCGGCCCCGCCCCCGGATCAGGCCAGATCACCTGCCTCAAGGTCGGCCCACCCTCAGGCTTCACCGGCTCCCTCAACGACTGGCTCTGCGCCACCCACACCCCTCAACACGCCACCCTGACCTCAATCGACCACCACCCCCCAACCCCAGCCCGCGTCCTAGCCGCCTGACCCACACCCGACCCTGCGCCCTGGCTCACCACGCCCCGCTGGATCGCACCCTGCTCACCACGGCACCGCGGGGTCGCGTCCCGTCTGCCAGGGCGCGTCGGGGTGGCGTCGCGTCTGCCAGGGCGCGTCGGGGTCGTGTCGCGTCCGCCAGGGCGCGTCGGGGTGGCGTCGCGTCCGCCAGGGCGCGTCGGGGTGGCGTCCCGTCCGTCCCGGCACCTCGGGTCGCGCGCTCCGTCCATCAAGGCATTGGAAACCTGACGGGGGGCCGCCTGCGGAAACGGCCAGGGCTCGGTGGTGGTCTTGAGCGCGTGACTGATTAGTGCCGGTGACGCTCGCTCGCTGCCCGAGGCGTTGCCCCGCCCGCTGCTGGCTGCCCGAGGCGTTGCCCCGCCCGCTGCTGGCTGCCTGCGGCGTTGCCCGAGGCGTTGCCTGCGGCGTTGCCCGAGGCGTTGCCCGCCTGCTGCCTGCTGCCTGTGGCGCTGCTCGCCTGCTGCCCGTGGTGGTGCCCGCCTGCGGTGTGCGGTGCTTGGGGCCGTTGTCCGCGGTGGGGCTCGCCCATTGTCCGCGGTGGTGGCGGTCGTTGTGGTGCTTAGGGTTGTGGGGTGAACGTGCAACGGGTGGGACAGGCGACACTGATGTGACCTGATTTGATGGGAAAAGTGCATGGTCGTCCTGAACCAAATGAGGCGCTTGGGACGTCAAAGTGACGTGGTCCCGTTTGAGATGATCGATGAAGATCTGCGTACGGCACGCCGGCGGGCGCGTCGCTGGGATGAGCTGAACGAGCGCCGCACGGTGATGGATGGCCTGATGCGGGAGGCCCAGAGGGAGCTGGATGCCGTCGGGGTATGGGATCAGGAGAGCATGGCCGTGGAAGAGGCCAGGCTGGGGGCGTACACGACGGTGCTTTCGACCCTGGAGCGGGAGCTGGCCGAGGTGGGACCGGCCAGAGAGCTATATGAGGAACTGCTGCTACGGGAGGAGCGCCGGCTGATCGGGTCCGCCGATCCGCGTGGCGCCGAGTTGCTGGAGATTGGGCGGCTGCTGGCCGAGCTGGATGTGGAGCTGCCCGCCACTGAACGTGCCAGAGCCGCCGGGCACGCGGTTCTGCGGGGTGGGGAGGAAGCGGTGGCCGGGTTCATCCGCCGGGTCGCGGCACTGGGCATGACGCTGACGCGAAGGGTCGGCGAACTCCAGGAGGTGGTGGCGCGGTTGGAAGAGCGCTGCCGCGAGCTGGGACACCTGCGGGACCGGCTGCGCGCCCGGCGCGAGGAACTACTGCTCGGCTGACTAGAGCACGCCACAAACCGCCAAGGACAGCGCTCACAAACTGCCAAGGTCAGCGCCCACAAACCACCGAGGACAGCGCCCTCCCGGACAGTTGGGGGAGCGCCACAAGCCTCCGAAGACAGTGCCTCCCGCGTCTCGCCTTCCGCCTCCGCCTTCCGCGTCTCGCCTTCCGCCTCCGCCTCCCGCGTCTCGCCTTCCGCGTCTCGCCTCCGCGTCTCGCTTCCCCCCCTGTGACCTGTCCCTGTGACCCGCTCCCTGCGTCCCGCCCCCCTGCGACCCGCTTTCGCGACCCGTCTTCGCGACCCGTCCCCCACGAACCGATGAGGGCAGTGCCCCCAAAAGGTGCTGAGGGCATCTCATGAAGGGCCTGTGAGGACCCTAGGGTGGAGTTGAGGGGAGGTGGGGGTCAGCGGCTGAGGATGCGTCGCATGACCTGCTCCAGCGTGCCCACCGGATCCGGGTCGGCGTCCGGGGATCGCCAGGCCACGTACCCATCCGGCCGAACCAGCACGGCGCCGCCCCCGCGGACCCCGTACCGATCGGCGAAGCGGCCCTCCACGTCCATTAGTTCGTCATCCACCAGCAACCGCGTGAGCCGCACCCCGAGCCGCTCCTTGACCTGTCGCCCCGCGTCCATCCAAGCCTGGCCGGCGGGGCTGGCGGCCATGAGCACGAAGCCGGATCCGAACAGGTCGATGGTGGAGATGCGCTGCCCGTCCCAGTCGAGCACCACGTGCGGGGCCCGGCTGCCGGGCCGCCCGTGGGGCACCCGCGGGTCCTCCAGGATCGAGCCGTCGTCTCCGGGCTCGTCGAGGATGGCCGTGGAGTGGTACCGGTGCCCGAGCAGGGCCCCCGCCTGGTCCTCGAGGGGCTCCGGATATCCGATCCGGGCCGCGGGAGGCATGCGCGCCCCCAGGTTGGCGAGCTGCGCGTTGGCCGTCAGTACGCCGATCGGCCGGCGTTCGGCGTCGTAGGTGTCCATGAAGGAAGGCCCGGCCTGTCCCGTGAGCACCAGCCACAACCGCCAGGCCACGTCGCACCCGTCCTGGAGTGCCGTGCTCCCGCCCTGCCCACCGGTGGGCGGCATGGTGTGGGCGGCGTCGCCGGCGAAGAACACCCGCCCCACCTGGTAGGTGTCGGCGAGTACGTGCCCCAGGCCGAACGTCGCCTTGTCCAGCAGTCGCACGTCCAGGTCAGGCCGCCCGGTCACCATGCGGATCAGTTCGACGCAGCGCTCCTCGGTGAGGTCGGGGGAGCCCTCGTCGAGGTTGACGCCGAGCACGTGGGCCCCGACCCCGGTGCCGGTCACGATCACGCCGGTGAAGACGGAGTTCTGCAGGTACCAGAGCGTCACCTCTCGTTCCCGGACCAGCCCGGACAGATCGGCGTCGAACATGATCGCGCACATCTCGCCCAGCGATCCCTTGCCGGAGGTGGGCACGTTCAGCGTCTGGCGTAGCGGGCTGCGGTAGCCGTCGGCGGCGACCACGTAGTCGGCCCGTACGACCCGGTCGCCGTCCTTGCTCCGGATCAGCGCCGTCACCCCGTCCTCGTCCTGCTCCAGCGAGACCAGTTCGGTGGAGAAGCGCAGGTCGGCGCCCAGTTCCTCGGCCTTGACCCGCAGCACGCGCTCGATCTCGGCCTGCGGGGCGCCCACCATCGCGGCGGGCGTGAGCTGGGACAGGAACGCGAACTGCTCCTGCTCGTCCGAGATGATCATGTGAGGGTTCGGGTCCACCAGGGTCTCGGCGATCGCGATGCGCATGTTCTCGCCGATCCCGGCCCAGATGCCGGTGAGCTCCTCCTCGATCCCCGGTACGGGACGCAGCAACTCGACCGCCCGCGGCCCCACCCCGAACGCCTTGGGCTGGATGGACGTGCTCGGATGCCGTTCGACCAGCATGACCGGAACCTCGCGCCAGGCCAGCAGCGCCGCGGCGCTGAGACCCGCGTACCCACCGCCGACCACCAGGACCGGAACTCGCTCCTGCTCCATTGAACTCCCCCTCCGGCACGCGTACTATCGCGACTGATCGATCGACACGATATGTCGCGTTCGCAGAGAGAGTCAAGATATATCTCGAAAATGAAAAGAGGCCCCGAAGGGCCTCGAAGGTTGAAACGGCTAGGAGAGGTGGCGTTCCAGGGACTCGATCTTGGACGTCATCCCGTCCGTGACACCCTGCCGCTGGTCGGCCTTGAGCACCAGGCTCACCCGGGGCGCGACCTCGGCCACGGCGTCCACGGCCCGCTTGACGACGTCCATGACCTCGTCCCACTCACCCTCGATCGTGGTGAACATGGCGTCGGTCCGGTTCGGCAGCCCGCTCTCGCGGACGACCTTGACGGCGCGGGCGACGGGCTCGGCGACCCCTTCGCCGACGCCCAGCGGGGTGATGGAGAATGCGACGATCATTTAGTGCCCTCTCATCCTGATCAGGACAGCGAAAAGCCACGACGTCTGCGAACGCCGTGGCCGCCGCCGTGAGTCACGCGTGGTCGTGCTCTTCCTCGTCCTCTTCCTCGCTCGGGCCCTCGGACGGCTCCACACCGAGCACGGCCTCGCGAGGCTCGATCTCGCTGATGTGCTCGACGAGCTGCAACACGTGGTCGGGCTCGATCAGCCACTGCAGCGCGGAGGCGCCGGAGTCGTCGGAGCCGACCAGCTCGGCCTGCTCGGTACGCTCCTCGTCGGTGAGATCGGCGTCGGGGTGCCTGATCTCCGCCAGCGCCGCCGCCTGCAGCGCGTCCATGTCGAGCACCTCGACGGTCAGCTCGACCGTCAGGCGCAGGAACTTCGGTTCATCACTCATGGCGAAGATGCTAGGGCAGCTTCCACTCGACAGGAGCCGCGCCTTGCTGGATCAGCAGCTCATTGGCCCGGCTGAACGGCCGCGAGCCGAAGAAGCCGCTGCGCGCCGACAGCGGGGAGGGATGGGCGGACTCGACGCGAGGCACGGCGCCGAGCATGGGGGCCAGGTTGCGGGCGTCACGGCCCCACAGGATGGCCACCATCGGCTTGTCGCGCGCCACGAGGGCGTGGATCGCCTGCTCGGTGACCTGTTCCCAGCCCTTGCCCCGGTGTGAGGCGGGCTTGCCGGGCATCACGGTGAGCACCCTGTTGAGCAGCAGCACGCCCTGCTCCGCCCACGGCGTCAGATCGCCGTTGGCGGGCCTGGGCAGGCCGAGGTCGGTCTCCATCTCCTTGTAGATGTTGACCAGGCTGCCCGGCAGCGGCCGCACGTCGGGCGCCACCGAGAAGGACAACCCGACGGGGTGGCCCGGCGTGGGATAGGGGTCCTGCCCCACGATCAGCACCTTGACGTCGTCGAAGGGCTGGTTGAAAGCGCGTAGTACGTTCGCGCCCGCGGGCAGGTATTGCCTGCCTTCGGTGATCTCCTTGCGCAGGAACTCACCCATGTGGGAGATCTGCTCCGAGACGGGCTCCAGTGCACGGGCCCATCCGGCTTCGACGACTTCGTTCAGTGGACGACCGGCCATGGCCGTTGAGCTTAGCCAGGTCTGGTACGGCTCGCGCCCAAAACGCCCGCGCGAGCCGTACCAGAATGATCACATCACTTGACGGAGCCGGCCATCATGCCCTGCACGAAGTACCGCTGGAACGCGAAGAACAGGATCAGCGGGATGATCAGCGACATGAACGCGCCCGACGACAGGATGTCGACATTCGACCCGAACTGCCGCATCTGAGACTGCAGATACTTGGTCATCGGCTGGTTGCCGGTGTTGGCGAAGACCAGCGCGATGAGCATGTCGTTCCACACCCACAAGAACTGGAAGATGCCCAGCGAGGCGATGGCGGGCTTGCCCAGCGGGAAGACCACCGACACGAAGATCTTCCACTCCGAGGCGCCGTCCATGCGCGCCGCCTCCAGTAGCGAGGAGGGGATGCCGACGAAGAAGTTCCGCAGCAGGAAGATCGCGAACGGCAAGCCGAACGCCACGTGGAACAGCACCACGCCGGGGATCGAGCCGAAGATCCCGGCACCGCCGTAGAAGGAGGCGACGGGGATCAGCGCGATCTGGATCGGCACGATCAGCAGACCGACGACGACGAGGAACGACACGTCCCGGCCGGGGAAGTCCATCCAGGCGAACGCGTAGCCCGCCATCGCCGCGATGCCGATCACCAGGACCGTGGTCGGCACCGTGATCAGGATCGTGTTCCAGAAGGACGCGGTGAAACCGCTGCCCAGCAGGCTGGCGTAGTTCTCGAGGGTCAGCTCGGCCGGCTTGGTGAAGACGGTCCACCAGCCCTCGGCGTTGTTGACCTGCGTCGTACGCATCGAGACGACCAGCAGGCCCACTGTCGGCACCAGCCAGAACACACCCAGCAGCACCATGATCACCTGGACCGCGCCGCCGCCGATGCGGTCGACGATCTTGCTGGCCAGGCTTCTGCGCGGCGCTCCGGACTCCAGTCCTGCCGGCGCCGTGGCCGTTGCCGTGGTCACGTGTCCTCCCTCCTGAACCGGCGAATATTCATGATCATGAAGGGGAGGACCAGAATGAGCAGGAAGATCGCCAGCGCGCTGCCCAGCCCCTGGTTGTTCCCGCCGCCGAACGACACGCGCCACATCTCCAGCGCGACCACGTTCGCCTGCGGCTGGACCGAGGCGGGCGCGATGATGAACACCAGGTCGAACACCTTCAGCGTATTGATGATCATCGTCACGAAGACGACGAGCAGCACCGGCGACAGCAGCGGCACCGTGATCTTGCGGAACACCTGCCACTCCGAGGCGCCGTCGATGCGGGCCGCCTCCAGCGCGTCGCGCGGGATCGCCGCCAGGCCGGCCGCGATCAGCACCATCGCGAACCCGGCCCACACCCAGACGAACGCGAAGATGATCGCGGGGGTGATGAGCGTCGGGCCGAGCCAGGTCAGGCCGCCGAAGGAGGCCTCGAAGTTCGACTGGGGCAGCCGTACGACGTAGGACCCGGCGGGCAGCCCGTCGAAGCGGAACGTGCCGTCCTCGGCGGTCGTGGCCGTCGCCGCGACCTGGCCGTTCTGCACGGCCTCGACGGACATGCCGGGCAGGCCCTTCTCGGTGCCGTCCACGGCGCCGCTCTGGCCGCCGCCTCCCGGCGTGAAGTCGAACCACACCGTCCCCGACAGACCGCTCCCGGCGGTCGGGGCCCGCGCCGTCTGCGCGTTGCCCGGCATGACCTCCGGCTTGACGCCCACGATCGGGATCAGCACCGGCTGGCCCGCCTGGACGGGCTGCTTGGTGACGACCGCGCCGTTCTGCCCGGCGACCGTGGACTGGTCGCCCTCGCGCGGCCGGGCCTCCGGGTAGCCCTGGGAGGAGGAGAAGGTGTCGTGGACGGTGGTGAGCACGGCGTTGGCCAGGCCCTTGTCCGGGTTCTCCTCATAGACGAGCCGGAAGATCACGCCCGCCGCCATCAGTGAGACGGCCATCGGCATGAACACGATCAACTTGAACGCCGTCGACCACCTGATGCGCTCGGTCAGCACCGCGAAGATGAGACCCAGCGTGGTGACGATGACCGGCGCGACCACGACCCAGATGAGGTTGTTGCGGATCGTGGTCAGCATGCCCTGATCGGTGAAGATCGTGGCGTAGTTGCCCAGCCCCACGAATCCGTTGCCCGCCGAGTCGAACAGGCTGCGGAAGATGGAGTAGACGATCGGGTAGACCACCCAGATGCCCAGCAGCAGCGCCGCCGGGAGGAGGAAGGCGATGGCGACCTTCGGCGTGGGGCCGAGGCGTTTGTTCGTACGGGGGGTATCAGCCGGTCCGGTTGCGGGCCCGCCCGCGGTGTCCGCGGGTGGGTCCTGCCGGCCGTCCAACCGTTCGGTCACGGCCTTACCTCTTTACTTCCAGGCCTTCTTGGCCTCGGCTTCGAGCGCCTCCTGGGCGCCCTTGACGTCGGTCGGGTTGCGCAGGAAGTCCTGCAGAACCTTCCATTCGCCCTTGCCGTCCGTGCCGCCGAACGCGCTCGGCGCCAGGTCCGACATGTCGTAGCGAACGGCGTCACCGGCGGAGACGATCGTCTGGCCGAGCTGCTTGGTCAGGGGGTCCGGGTAGTTGTCGGGGGAGACGTTCTTGTTGGGCGACAGGTAGCCGGGGAGCTTGGCCCAGATCTCGCCGCCCTCCTTGGAGGCCAGGAACTGCAGCAGCGCCATGGCGCCGGGGTTGTCCTTCATCGCCACCGCGACGTCGCCGCCGAGCACGACGGGAGCCGTGTCACCGGCCTTGGGGAACGGGAAGTACTTCGCCTCCTCGCCGACCTTGGCACCCGACTGCACGGCCTCGACGGCCACGAAGTCGGCCTCGATCACCATGGCGGCCTTCTTGGTGCCGTAGACCTCGCTCACACAGGTGGGGAAGTCGGTCTGCAGGGCGCCGGAGGAGCCGCCCGACACGTACTCCTTCTTGCCGACGAGCTGCCCGATCTTCTCCAGCGCGGTCTTCACGCTCGGGTCGGTCCACGGGATCTCGTGCTTGGAGAGCTTGTCGTAGTTCTCCGGGCCCGCGGTGGACAGGTAGACGTTCTCGAAGAGGTCGGTCAGCGTCCAGCCGGAGGCGCCGCACAACGAGAGCGGCGCGGTGCCGGAGTCGGCGATGGTCTGGGCCGCCTTCACCAGCTCGTCCCAGGTCGTCGCCGGCTGCACGCCCGCGTCGTCGAAGGCCGACGAGCGGTACCAGATCAGCGACTTGTGCGCCGCCTTGATCAGCACGCCGTACACCTGGCCGTCGGCGGAGCCGAGCTCCTTCCAGTACGGGGTGTAGTTGGTGTCGATCTCCTGGGTGACCTCGGGGGTCAGCGGCTTGAGCGCGTCCTGGTCGGCGTACTGCTGCACCAGGCCCGGCTGCGGCAGGATGGCCACGTCCGGCGGGTTCTTGCCCTGGATGCGCGGGCCGAGGTAGGCGCCGGTGTCCTCGCCGGTCGAGGCGTAGGTGACCTCGGCGCCGGTCTTGTCGGAGAAAGCCTTGAGAACCTGCTCGAAGTTCTTCTGCTCGTCGCCGGTCCACTTGGCGGCGACCTCGAGCTTCACGCCCTGGAGCGTCTTTCCTCCGCCGCTCGCCGGCGCCGACGCGGACGCGCTGGGCTCCGTCGTCGTCGGCGCGTTGCCGCAGGCGGAAGCGGCTACGGCGAGCCCGGCCAGGATCGCTGCTGCTCTGCTTTTTCGCATGGCTGCCTCACTGGGTTCTGATGATTTCTTCGAGTTCGGACTTCATGGAGGCCGCGACGTCGTCGGCGGTCTCGGGTGTGGGATTGCCGAGCGCCTTGGCGACCGAACTGGCGATCACCAGGCTCAGCTGGTTGTAGTTGGCGCTCACCGGCCGTGGCTGGGCGGCGAGGATGGTCTCCTTGAGCACGGGGAGGTAGGGGAAGCGCTTGATGAGGGCGGGGTCGTCGTAGAGCTCGGTCCACACGGGCGGGAAGGAGCCCTCGGTGAGGACCCGGCGCTCGTTCTCCAGGCTCGTGAAGTAGCGGATGAACTCCTGGGCGGTGTGCTGGTGCTTGGAGTAGGCGCTGACGGCCAGGTTCGCGCCGCCCAGCGTGCTGGAGCCGGGTCCGGTCAGGCCGGGCAGCCGGGTCACGCCCAGCTTCTCGCCCAGCTCGGCCTTGGCCGGTCCGTACGCGTGCGGCCAGTTGCGGGCGAAGGCCAGCCGGCCCTCCTGGAAGGCCAGGCGCGACTCCTCTTCCTTGAAGCTCAGCGACTCCTTGGGAATCCAGCCCTCGCGCAACCCCTGGAGCAGGAAGTCGAGCGCGGTCTCCGCCGTGGCCAGGTCGAGGCTCACCTCGGTGCCGTCGTCGCTGACGATCTGCCCGCCGGCCGACTGCACGGCCTCGGAGAAGTTGACCGTTAGCCCTTCGTAGGCCAGGAACTGCCCCGCGTAGCCTCCTATGTTGTGCTTTTTCGTGATCTGGCGTGCCTGGCTGCGTAGCTCGGCCCAGGTTCTGGGCGGCTTCCTGACCAGGTCGGTCCGGTAGTAGAGCAGGCCCGCGTTGCTCGTGTACGGGACGGCCCAGAGCTTGTCCTTGTAGACCGCCGTCTCCACGACAGGCGGCAGGAACCTGTCGAGCGGGAACAACCCGCGCTCCAGGGGGATGATCCAGCCGTTCTCCGCGAACTCGGCAGTCCACACCACGTCGAGCCCCAGCACGTCGTACCGGCTGCTCTGGGCCTGGAGGTTGGCCGCTATCTGAGCGCGCTGCTCGTCGGCGGCCTCGGGCAGCTCCAGCAGCGTCACCTTCTCGGCCGGGTGGGCCTGGTTCCAGCGATCCAGCAAGGGTTGCAGATACGCCGTGGTGTCGCGTCCGGTGGCGAAGGTGATGGGCCCGGTTCCGCCCGTCCCCTTCTCGCCGCCGCCCTCATCGCCCGTCGCCGCGCATCCGGCCGCCAAGATCACGGCCAGCAGCACCGGGAGCGAGCGAAACACCCTGTTTCCTCCGTGTTCGGGTAGTTTTACATACGTGTTAGGTAGATGCATTCATGTTATGCACACCTGTAATCTGAAGGTCAACGGATATCTTCGTAACGCGTACGTAACAAGAGCGGGGAGGTGTGGCGGTGCGCCTTCATCTGCTGGCGCTCCTGGCGAAAGAGCCGGCCCACGGCTACGAGCTGAAACAGGCGCTTGAGCAGACCTTCGGCAGCGCCTATCCCTCTCCCAACATCGGTCAGATCTACGTCACCCTCGGCAGGCTGGAGAAGGACGGCCTGGTCAAGGTCGTGGACGTCGAGCAGTCCAACAGACCCAACAAGAAGGTCTACTATTTGACCGCCAAGGGTCGCGACGTGCTCATGACCTGGGTGGAGGAGCCGACAGAAGGCCCGAGGGTGCGTGACGAGTTCTTCATGAAGCTCGTGCTCGCCCCGCTGACCGGAATCGCCGACCGGATGGCGCTGATCAGCCGGCAGCGCCGCCACTACCTGTCTCTCATGAGCGATCTCAACGACCTCCTGGCCCGCACCCACCCGGACGACCGCGTGGCGATGTTGCTCATCGAGGGAGCCATGCTTCACCTGCAGGCCGATCTTGACTGGCTCGAGAGATGCCAGGAGGATCTGGCATGAGCGCGGTTGTGAAAACGGTCAATTTGGTCAAAATCTACCAGGATGGTGCGGTCCCCGTACCTGCCGTGCGTGGAGTTGACCTGCAGGTCGAGCCGGGCGAGTTCGTCGCGATCATGGGTCCTTCCGGCTCCGGCAAGTCCACGCTCGTCCACATGCTGGGCGGGCTCGACTCCCGTACCAGCGGGGAGATCTGGCTCGACGACAAGCGGGTGGACACGCTCTCGGAGAGCGCGTGGGCGCTGCTGCGGCGCAAGAAGATCGGCTTCGTCTTCCAGTTCTTCAACCTGGTCGCCAACATGACCGTGGGCGACAACGTCGAGTTGCCCGCGTTACTCGGCGGAGCCTCGCCCAAGGTGGCCCGTGAGCGCAGGGAAAGCCTGCTGGCGGCGCTCAACATGTCCGACAGGGCCGACGCGGCGCCCGCCCAGCTCTCCGGCGGAGAGCAGCAGCGGGTCGCGCTGGCCAGGGCGCTGGCCAACCAGCCCAGCCTGCTGCTCGCCGACGAGCCCACGGGCAACCTCGACAGCCGCAACACGCGTGACGTGCTGAGCCTGCTCACCAAAGTTCACAAAGAGGGCCAGACCATCGTCATGGTCACCCATGACGCCCGCGTGGCGAGCCTGGCCGACCGGCTGGTGTCGCTGTTCGACGGGGAGATCGTGGACGACGGCCGCATCGCGCGCCGGCGCACCCGTACCGCCGGCGAGGTGATCGACCTCCGATGAGCGCTTCTCTGGCCGGGAGCCGGTGGATCAAGGCCGACCTGCGGGCCAGGAAAGGTCAGGCGGTGCTGACCGTGCTGGCCGTGGCCGGGATCGTGGCCGCGCTGATCACCGCGGCGACCCTGCTGGAAGACGGCACCAACCCGTGGCGCAGCCTGTTCGCCCAGACCGACGGGGCCCACGTCTGGCTGCACACCAAGGACAGCCCCCAGGTGGCCCTGGGCGGCATCGACGGCGTCACCCAGACCGCGGGCCCCTACCGCTCCGCGCCCGTGACCGTGGCGCAGGACGGCAAGAAGGAGCCGGCCTCGCTGCGCGCGATGCCGGCCACGCCGCCGCAGGTGGCGCACCCCGTGGTGGCCGAGGGCCGGTGGCTGGACCCCGCCCAGCCCGACGGGGTGGTCGTCGAGCGTTCCTTCGCCACCGCCCTGGGGCTCAGGATCGGCGCGCCCTTCACGATCATCGCGCTCAGCGGCGAGCGCCACACCCTCTACGTACGCGGCATCGCCGACTCCG
Organism: Nonomuraea insulae; assembly: GCF_042656245.1. NCBI lineage: Bacteria > Bacillati > Actinomycetota > Actinomycetes > Streptosporangiales > Streptosporangiaceae > Nonomuraea > Nonomuraea insulae. The sequence continues at coordinate 64,379 of NZ_JBHSPA010000079.1, read as the reverse complement.
CCGACCAGGGCTTCTACCCTGAGTGGACGCCCGGCCTGGCCTACGTGCTGCCCGCCATGCTCGACCGCATCGAGCCCATGCTGGGCCGCAGCGAGTGGGTGACCGGGCTGCGCCTGGCCGACCCCGAGGCCTCGCAGGTCGTCTCCCAGCGCGTCGTCGTCATGCTGGAGGACCGTCTCCAGCGCGTCTACACCTGGCGTGAGGTCAGGGCCGCCATGGAGCTGGACAACCGGCTCCTGGGCACGCTGCTGGCCCTGTTCGGCGTGGTCGGGCTCGTGGCCGCCGCGCTCGCGCTGACCAACGCCGCCGGCGGCCGGGTGCTCGGCCAGCTCCGCGACCTGGCCACGCTCAAGTCCATGGGCTTCACCAGGGGTCAGGTGGCGCTGCTGCTGCTGGTCGAGCACGGCGCGCTCGGCCTGCTGGGGGTCGCGGTCGGCGCCCTGGCGGGCTGGGGCGTGATGGCCGCGATGCTCGGCGCGACCTCGGTGGCGCCCATCCCCGTGCTGGCCATCGTCGCGGGCACGGCCCTGGTGGTGCTGGCCGCCGTCGGGATCCCGGCCTGGCGGGGCGGCCGCACGCCGCCGATCCCCGACGTGCCCTCCGCGCCGCCGCGGGGCCACCTGTCCAGGCTGGCCCGCCTGGCCCTGCTCGTACGCCTCCCGCCCGCCCTGGTCCTCGGCACCAGAGACGCCTTCACCCGGCGGGTGCCCGCGTTCCTGACCGCGTTCGGCCTGGCAGTGCCGATGATGATGATCACCATCGGGCTCGGCGTGTGGGCCACGCTGGACAACTTCCTGGCCCATCCCGAACAGGTGGGCCAGCACGCCGCCCTCTACGTCAGGCCGGGCAAGTGGGAGCCGGCCGCCGCCGAGCGCATCGCCGAGCGTGACAGGGCCGTGGCCGCCGTCTATCCGGGCACCGACGTGAACGCGCTGGCCCCTGGCGAGGCCCGCTCGGTCCGGGTGCGGGCGGTGGGCGCCTCGGCGCAGCCGTACCCGTTCCCCGTGGTCGAGGGCCGCATGTACGCCCGCCAGGGCGAGGCGGTCGCCGGGCAGGGCCTGTTCGACCTGCTCGGGGTCAAGATCGGCGATCGGGTGCGCCTGACCGTGGGCGGGAGCCCGCTGATCGTCAGGATCGTCGGCAGGACCGTCGAGCCCGAGCAGGACGGCGAGGTGCTCTCGGTGGGGCTCGACAGCCTGGCGGCCAAGGACTCGGTGCCACCGGAGTACTACGCGGTGGCGCTCAAGCCGGGCGCCGACCCGCAGGAGGTGCGGGGCCGGCTGCTGGCCGAGTCGGGGGAGAACCTCGACGTGCAGGCCGCGGTCAACCCGGCCGACCGGCTGTCGGTCATCAGGGTGGTGATCGTGGCGCTGATCGCCGTGCTGACCCTCATCGGCCTGGCCAACCTGCTCACCGCCAGCGCGCTGGGCCTGCGCGACCACGCCTTCGACCTGGCCGTGCTCAAGGCCATGGGGCTGACCCCGCGCCAGGTCATGGCCACGCTCGTGACCGGCACGGGCCTGCTGGTGGTGCTGGGGGTCGGCGTGGGCGCCGCGGCCGGTGTCTCGATCGTCACCGGCCTGATCGACCTGCAGGGCCACACCAGCGGCGTCGGCGCGGGCATCGGCCGCGCGCCGTCGCCGCTGACACTGACCGTGGCGGTGCTGGTCGCCGTGGGCACGTCCCTGGCGGTCGCGCTCATTCCCGCGCGCCGTGCGGCCCGTGCCCAGGTGCCGGTCACCTCTCGCTGAGGCGGTCCTCTTCGGCCTTCTTCAGCGCGAACCAGTAGAAGCCGTGCCCCGGCAGCGTGAGCAGGTAGGGCAGCTGCCCGATCGCGGGGAAAGGCACCCCGCCCCGCGCCTCGACCGGCGTCATGCCCTCGAAGCGGCGCAGGTCCAGCTCCACCGGCTGCGGGAACTTCGACAGGTTGTTCACGCACAACATCACGTCGTCGCGGTCCTCGCGCACATAGGTGAGCACGCAGGGGTTCGACGACCACATCTCCGTGTACGCCCCCACACCGAACACCGGGTGGCGGCGCCGGATCTCCAGCATCTTGCGGGTGAAGTGCAGCAGCGACCCCTCGTGCCGCTGCTGGGCCTCCACGTTGACCGCCTGGTAGCCGTAGATCGGGTCCATGACCGCGGGCAGGTAGAGCCGCCCCGGGTCCGCCGAGGAGAACCCGGCGTTGCGGTCGGGGCTCCACTGCATCGGCGTGCGGACCGAGTCGCGGTCCTCCAGCCAGATGTTGTCGCCCATGCCGATCTCGTCGCCGTAGTAGATGATCGGCGAGCCGGGCAACGACAGCAGCAGCGCCGTGAACAGCTCGATCCGGTCTCTGTCGTTGTCGAGCAGCGGCGCAAGCCGGCGGCGGATGCCCAGGTAGGCCCGCATGCGCGGGTCCTTGGCGTACTCCTTGTGCATGTAGTCGCGCTCTTCCTCGGTGACCGTCTCGAGCGTGAGCTCGTCGTGGTTACGCAGGAAGATGCCCCACTGCGCGTGCTCGGGCAGCTTGGGCGTGCGCGACATGATCTCGGAGATCGGCTCGCGGGTCTCCTTCTTGACCGCCATGTAGATGCGCGGCATCAGCGGGAAGTGGAAGGCCATGTGGCATTCGTCACCACCCGTGGTGGGGTCGCCGAAGTATTCGACCACGTCCTCGGGCCAGCCGTTGGCCTCGGCCAGCAGCACCCGGTCCGGGTAGAGGCGGTCGATCTCCGAACGCACCTTCTTCAGGTACGCGTGCGTCTCCGGCAGCCCGGAGCACGCGGTGCCCTCCCTCTCGAACAGGTAAGGGACCGCGTCCAGCCGGAACCCGTCGATGCCCAGGTCCAGCCAGAACCGCAACACCTCCAGCATGGCCTCCTGCACCGCCGGATTGTCATAGTTCAGGTCCGGCTGGTGGTGGAAGAAGCGGTGCCAGTAGTACTGCTTGCGCACCGGGTCGTAGGTCCAGTTGGACTCCTCGGCGCCGATGAAGATCACCGGCGCGTCGGGATAGGCGCCTGGGTGGTCGGACCACACGTAGAAGTCCCCGTAGGGCCCCTCTGGATCGTGCCGGGACGCCTGGAACCAGGGGTGCCGGTCACTGGTGTGGTTCATCACGAGGTCGGTGATGATCCGCAGGCCGCGCTCGTGCGCCGCCTCGATCAACTGCACGAAGTCCCCCAAGTCCCCGAAGTCAGGGAGGATCTTCATGTAATCCGAAATGTCGTACCCGCCGTCGCGCAACGGCGACTCGTACAACGGCAACAACCACAGGCAGTCCACACCGAGCCACTCGAGGTAACCGAGCTTCTCGATGAGACCGCGCAGGTCTCCGGTGCCGTCGCCGTTGGAGTCCTTGAACCCCCGGACGAGAACCTCGTAGAACACCGCCCGCTTGTACCAGGCTGGATCCTCCGAGACGAACGCCTCGGAGATCGGCTCCGGCAATGGGGATGCGTTGATCATGATGTCGCTCACAGGAAGAGATGTGGGCAGGACGAAGTCACCGGTTGCCCCGGCGTTGTTTTCTGGTGACCGCGCCGCGTGAAGTCGTCATCCCTGCGAACTCCACTGCCCTAGAACGAGCCCAGATTTGTGATCTGGTGCCCGTTTGTGCGGCGCTTACGGGCCGAACACTACCAGCCCGTTGGCTTTCCGGAACCCGCTTCTGCTGTGCTTGGTTAATACCCGCGAGATCCGTATGTAATCGCCCTGTTACCCAGAGTTCACTAAAAAGGTGTAGCCAGGTCCGAGAGGTCGTTCTCGAAGTCGCCCAGCCAGAGCCCGAACAGCACCAAACCGCGCACCCAGAAACGATCGTTCCAGCCGTTGAACCTGGTCAGCGCGTCCGGCCCACCGGCGACCACCTCGTGCAGCTCGTCCGACAGCAGATTCGGCACCCGGTTCACGACCGTCTCCAGCATCCGGTGCGAATAATTTCGGGCAGCGACCGCCGTTGACCGCAATGGCACCCGCTGGAGCGGCTGCTTGATCACGTTCGTCGAGGGCAGAGCGGCCACGCGCGGATTGGCGGCGTACAACACCTCGCGGTAGAAACGGCCCTTGTCCTTGCGCGCCACGCCGACCGACAGCGCGGCGTCGAAGAACCGCGGATGGATGAACGGCGCCGCGAACGACGCCTCGGGCCCCACAAGGTTGACCGCCGAGCGCGCGATGCCCCGCACGGTCCTGGTGTGCAGCACCGACAGCGTCAGCTCGGCCCGGTGCCCGTGGAGCATGGAGGTGGCGGCGGCGAACTGCTCGCGCACGATCTCCTCCATCCACTGCGCCGCCGCCTTCGACAGGAACGGCTGCGTGGGCTGCCCGAGCGAGAGCGAGCCCAGCAGGGCCGCCGAGCGCTCCGCCTGCGTGGTGGCCTCCAGGGCGGCCCCGCTGACCATGAAGTTCTTCAGCAGCGGCCCTCCGGCCAGCCCGTCGACCAGGATCCGGCCCGCGCCGTGCACCTCCTTGGCGAAGGGGGCGTACCAGGCGTGGTGCGGCGTGAGGTATTCGAGCCTGCGCGCCACCTCGGCCGCGTCGTCCGGGTAGGCGGCGGCGTCCTGGGTGATCACCCGGTGCGGGATGCCCAGCTCCCTGGTGATCGACCTGGCGAACGCGATGTCGGTGTCGGAGCCGTCGTCAGGGCTGGTCGTCCACGACTCCACGTCCGCGCCGCGGGCCTTGGCCACGCTCGCCAGCAGGCGCGAGTCGTAGCCGCCGCTGACCGGCACCAGCAGCTTGCGGCCCTCGTAGTCGCCGTAGACCTGGCCCAGCAGCTCGACGATCTCCTCAGGGCTGATCCACGCCTCGTACGGCTCCGTACGCAACCAGCGCGGCAACCGGCGCTCCGTGGCGAGCCTGCCGTGCTCGTAGACCAGCGCACTGGACCCCGGCAGCCGTTTGACCTCGCCGTACGGGGTCGCCTCGCCCAGCGGGAAGGTCACCTGGAGTATCGAGGCCCACGCCGACCAGTCGATCGCGACGGGCACGAGGCTGAGCAGCGGCTGGATCAGGGACGAGAAGTAGACCGCGTCGCCCTGGCGCACGTAGTAGACGTCCACCAGCCCCAGCCCGCCTGTGTGCAATGTCACCCGCGCGCCGTCGCTGATCAGCCCCGGAGTCTCGTACGTCTCCGCGACCGTGATCCACTCGTCGGCCTCCTTGGGCCTGCGCTCCCCCCAGGCGAACGCGAACGCCCCCTCGGCGCGGTGGTACGGCGGCAGCGGCGTGGAGCTGAACAGGGCCGCCTCGGCCGACTGCAGGGCCGGCCTGACCTTGGGACCCGCGGCCATCAGCTTGCCCAGCATGACGGTGTCGATCCGGCCTAGAGCGCCACAGATGTAGGGCCTTACGTTGAACTGCACCGGATCTCATCCCTTCGAGACGCTTCCCGCAAAAGAGTATCCTTTGCCGGGCTGAGAGAGCGGAGGTCCAGTTGAGCACAGAGCTTGAGAGCACGCGAAGGGCGTTGCGTGAGGCCGTTTCCCACGCAGAACGCTCGGCCGAGCTGGCCAGGCTGCTGGACGCCGCCCAGGTCAAGCTGGCCGCGGCCGAGCAGAGCGCCGAGGAGGCCAGGTCGCTGGCCGAGCAGTTGAGCGAGACCGAGCAGCGGCTGGCCGCCGAGCAGGCCGCCGCCGACAAGCTGCGCAAGGAGCTGGCAGAGCAGCGTTTCCAGGCCGAGGTGGCCAACTGGAAGTTGTCCTCCATCAAGGTCGCCCGTTGGAACCGGCTCGGCGACGCCATCAAGAGCTCCAAGAACAACCCGATGCGGCTGGCCAAGGGCCTCAGGGGCGCCGCCAAGCCGGTCAAACGGCCCTCCGCGCCCAAGCGGAAGCCCGTTTCCGCCACCAAGCCCAAGGACGAGCGTCCAGGGGCGGCGTTCCAGGCCACCAGCACCACCAGGACGCTCGGGGGCGCCTCCTTCAAGCTCAAGCCGTTCCGGGTGCCGACAGGGCCCAACACGCGCCCGCACCTGACCGCCGCGGTGATCGCCGATCCGCACGCCGAGGCGCTGCTGCGCTACGAGTGGCGGCAGACCACCGGCTTCACGCCGCGCGACTTCGCCAGGGTGCTCCCCCTGGAGGTGCCGCACCTGCTGGTCGTCGAGTCCGTCACGCAGGGCCCCTGGGTCGAGGAGCTCACCGGCGAGCCGGGCGAGGGCATCAAGGCGCTGCTGGCCTGGTGCTCCGAGCGCGGCATCCGCACGGTCTTCTGGCACACGCAGGGCGAGGTGGAGCCGTACGCGGCGGCGGCCGAGCTCTTCGAGCACCGCTTCACCACGGACCTCACGGTGGCCTGGCCGCGGCTGCAGTTCGGGGTGCAGCCCCGGGTGCACAACCCGGTGCCGCTGGCCGGGGGCCGCATCGACCGCGTACTCACGCTCGACCAGCTCCTGCCCGGTCACCTGGCCTACCCAGACGTGCTGACCTCCTACCGCTGGCCCGCCGCCGCCGACTGCCCGCCGGGCACCCCGCAGTGGCGGCTGGCCGAGATCGCCGCCTGCGCCACGCCCATCGGCACCGAGGCGGACACGCGGCGGGCGCACGTGGCGCTGCGGCGGGCGTACTCGATGGGCACGATGAGCGAGCGCGTCGACGAGCTGCTCGACGCCATCGGCCTGCCCAGTGCCCGCCCCACCCTCAACACCTCCGTCCTGCTGCCCATCCTGGACCCGTACCTGATGGAGCACGCGCTGGCGCAGGTCGCCAGGCAATCGGGCGTCGACCAGCTCATCGTCATCGGCCCGCCGGAGGCCGAGCTGCGGGCCCGCGACGTGCTGCCGGACGTGGAGGTCGTCTACCGCCGCCCGGTCCCGTCGATGACCGAGGGCGCGATGCTCGACGCCGGCATCGACCTGTGCGAGTCCGACCTGGTCGCCGTCATGGACCCGCGCGACGTCTACGGCCCGCACTACCTGTCCGACCTGCGGCGCGCCTTCCTGTTCAGCAGCGCCGACATCGTCGGCAAGGGCGCCTTCTACGCCCACCTGCGCAAGCCCCAGGCCACGCTGCTCAAGCAGCCGGACGCCGAGTACTCCTACCTCCCGGAGATCACCGGCGGCACCCTCCTGGCCAGGCGCAACACCGTGCGCGAGCTGGGCTTCGCCGACCTCACCGAGGGCTGGGACGAGGTGCTCATGCGGCAGTGCCGCACGGACGGCGTCAAGGTCTTCTCGGCGGACCGGTTCGGCTACGTACGGGTCCGCGACGAGGACCGCTGGCTCCTGGGCGCGGCGCACCTGGTCGAATACGGCTCGGCGGAGCCGCACGCGCTCATCTGAGGCCGGGGAAGACGCGCGTAGGGTCGTCGCCATGACGCCCGACGAGCTGGCCGGGGTGCTGGGGGAGCCGCCCACGCCCGAGGGGACGTGGGAGCGGGAGGCCGTGTACGTCTCGGCCGCCGCGCTACGCCGGCGCCTGCCCGCAGAGGAGCTCGCGGTCCGGGTGCGGGCGCTCGACGGGGTGGACTCCGTGGAGGTCCGGGGGAAGGGGTTCCTGCGGATCGTCGTGGGCGCCCCCGGAACGCTGGCGACCGCCGAACCTCCGGACGTCCCGTTCGAGCCCGCGTGGCCGGACTTCCCCCGCACCTGGGAAAACCCCGGATTCGTCGTCCGGTACGGGCATGCGCGGGCCAGTGCCGTGCAGCGGTGGGCCAGGCAATTGGGGGTGCCCACGGGATTCAGCCCCGAGTTGTTGTCCGACCCGTACCACCGGTGGGTGCTGCGCGTGCTGGCCGAGGTGCCGGGGCGGCTGGTCAGCCGGGAGCCCGGGTGGGAGAGTTACCTGCTGCGCCTCGCGCTCGCCTACCACGACGCGCACGAATGGGCGCCCGCCGTGCCGGTCGGGGACGAGGAGCCGGGGCAGGTGCACGCGGCGCGGGTGCGCGTGGCGGAGGTCGTGCGGAAAGTGCTGCCAGGCCCTGACAGGCTGTAACGGATCACAAAATATCCGGCGAAACGGCGAAAAAGCGTAAAAATATCCCTTCTGGGGCTTGAACGTGTCTCGATACGTGGTCAGGGGGTCATGGCTTACTTGCGCGTCCGATAGCCTCGATCGGGTGAGTCGATTCGCCCACCCCGCCGGGGACCGGCACGCAGAGATGCTGCCCCAGGAGCGCCCGCCGCTGGCGCCCGCCGACCTCAACCGGATCAATCCCGCGATCTGGCCCCGAACGTCGACCCGGGTCGAGGGCACGCTCACGGTCGGCGGCGTGGACGTGCGTGACCTGGCCCGCGACCACGGCACGCCCCTCTACGTCCTCGACGAGGACGACGTACGCTCGCGCATGCGCGACTACGCCACCGCCTTCGCCGGCTCCGAGGTCCACTACGCCGGCAAGGCGTTCCTGTGCAAGGAGATCGTGCGCTGGCTGCAGGAGGAGGGCCTCGGGCTCGACGTGGCCAGCGCCGGCGAGCTGGCGGTGGCGCTGAGCGTCGGGTTCCCGGCCGAGCGCATCACCATGCACGGCAACAACAAGTCCACGGCCGAGCTCGGCAAGGCGCTGGAGGCCGGGGTCGGGCACATCGTGGTCGACTCCTACGACGAGATCGCCAGACTCGGCTACCTCGCCGAGCAGCAGGGCAAGCGGCCCAAGGTGATGGTCAGGGTGACCACCGGGGTCGAGGCGCACACGCACGAGTTCATCGCCACGGCGCACGACGACCAGAAGTTCGGGCTGTCGCTGAGCACGGGGGCGGCGGCGGAGGCCGTACGCAGGATCCTGGCCCTGCCGCAGCTTGAGCTCCTCGGCCTGCACTCCCACATCGGCTCCCAGATCGTCGACACCGCCGGGTTCGAGGTGGCCGCGCGGCGGCTCGCCTCCCTGCTGGTCCAGATCAAGGAGGAGCACGGTGTGGTGCTGCCCGAGCTGGACCTCGGCGGCGGCTACGGCATCGCCTACGTCGACGGCGACGAGGCCCCCGACATCAAGGAGCTCGCCGACAGCCTGCAGGAGATCGTCGCGAAGGTCTGCACGGGAGCGGGCCTGCCCGTCCCCCGCCTGACCGTCGAGCCCGGCCGGACGATCGTCGGCCCAGGCGGCATCACCCTCTACGAGGTCGGCACGATCAAGGACGTCGAGGGGCTGCGCACCTACGTGAGCATCGACGGCGGCATGAGCGACAACCTGCGCACGGCGCTCTACGGCGCCGAATACACCGCGGCGCTGGTCAGCCGCGGCAGCGAGGCCGAGCCCATGCTCAGCCGCCTGGTCGGCAAGCACTGCGAGAGCGGCGACATCATCGTGCGCGACTTCCACCTGCCCGCCGACCTCGCCCCGGGCGACCTGATCGCCGTGGCGTCGACGGGCGCCTACTGCCGTTCGCTGGCGAACAACTACAACTACCTGCCCAGGCCCGCCGTGGTCGCCGTCTCCGGCGGCGTCTCCCGCGTGATCGTGCAGGGTGAGACCGAGGACGACTTGTTGAGGGGGCAGCTGTGAAACCGCTGAAAGTGGCTCTTCTGGGCTGCGGCGTCGTCGGCTCGCAGGTCATCAGGCTCATGCACGAGCAGGCCGGCGACCTGACCGCCCGCGTCGGCGCGCCGCTGGAGCTGGCCGGGGTCGCCGTACGCAGGCTCGGCCGCAAACGCGACATCGAGGTCGACCCGGCGCTGCTGACCACCGACGCCGAGGCGCTGGTCGCCCGCGACGACGTGGACATCGTGATCGAGGTCATCGGCGGCATCGAGCCCGCCCGCTCGCTGATCGTCTCCGCCCTGTCCAGGGGCAAGTCGGTGGTCACCGCCAACAAGGCGCTGCTGGCCGAGGACGGCGCCACCCTGCACGAGGCCGCCAGGACCGGCAGGGGCGACCTCTACTTCGAGGCCAGCGTGGCCGGGGCCATCCCGCTCCTGCGCCCCCTGCGCGAGTCGCTGGCCGGCGACCACGTCAAACGGGTGCTGGGCATCGTCAACGGCACCACCAACTACATCCTCGACAAGATGGACTCCACGGGCGCGTCCTTCACCGATGCCCTGGAGGAGGCCCAGACGCTCGGCTACGCGGAGGCCGACCCGACGGCCGACGTCGAGGGCTTCGACGCCGCCGCCAAGGCCGCCATCCTGGCCGGGCTCGCCTTCCACAGCCGCGTACGCGCCGAGGAGGTGCACCGGGAGGGCATCACCGACATCACCGCCACCGACGTCGCCTCCGCCAAGGCCATGGGCAACGTCATCAAGCTGCTGGCCATCTGCGCCCGCTCCGACGACGGCCGCTCCTTCGGCGTGCGGGTGCACCCGGCCATGATCCCGCGCTCGCATCCGCTGGCGGGGGTGCGGGAGGCGTACAACGCGGTCTTCGTGGAGGCGGAGTCGGCGGGCCAGCTCATGTTCTACGGCAAGGGCGCCGGTGGCGCCCCCACGGCCTCCGCCGTCCTAGGCGACCTGGTGGCCGTCGGCCGCAACCGCCTCGCCGGCACCCGCGGCCCCGAGGAGTCCACATACGCGTCGCTGGCCGTGCACCCCATGGGTGAGACCGTCACCCGCTGCCACGTGGCCCTCGACGTCGCCGACAAGCCGGGCGTTCTGGCGCAGGTGGCGGAGCTGTTCGCCAAGCACGACGTGTCGATCCAGACCGTACGCCAGGAGGGCCACGGCGACGACGCCCAACTCGTCATCGTCACCCACCGCGCCACGGACGCCGCCCTGTCGGCGACCATGGAGGGTCTGCGCGAACTGGACATCGTGCGGGCGGTGGCGAGCGTGATGCGGGTGGAGGGCGACGAGTAGGACCGCCCGGATCCTGGCCGACCCCGCGCTGACCGCCCGGCTCAGCCTGCCCCTGCCGGACGAGGACCACGGTGAGGTGCTCGCACCATGAGCCCGAAGCGACGAACCGTGCATTTCGTTTATGCGTCGGCCCGTCACCCGAAGGACACCGACGTGCGCGGCTAGTTGTCGGGGAAGGCCAGGTCGCGGACTCGGCGGATGGCTCGTTTGAGTACTGTGCGGTTCTGGTTCCTGGCCAGTCGCGCCGCCTCGCGCCGCCACGACTCCGCCTTCTCGCGCCACCGCGCCGCGTCCCGGCCGTTCTTGCCCGACTCCCTGCGCAGTTGCGCCATCTCCGCGCGGAGGGCGGTGAGGCGCTCGCGGAGGAGGGTGAGTTCCTTCTCGCGTAGGGCGAGCTCCGACGGAGGTCTCTTGCGCGGTGGGTACGTGGCCGGCCGGCGGCGGAAGCCCCACGTCTCCCCGTCCAGCCATTCCAGGCCGAACAGGGCGTCGATGAGGTCGTCCAGGTCGTCGCCGGGCTCGGAGACCAGGGCGGCGCGGGAAAGGGCGGCGGTGCGGTCCAGGCGGGCCACGGTCACCTCGCCGTGCGCCGTTTCCTCCAGGGCGACGCGGAGCGTGCCCAGGTCGTGTTGCTCCATGTGCTCCACCAGGCGTTCCACCGCGTCGTTTGCCACGACCCAGCCGGGCGGGACCGACAGGCGGAACGGGGGTGTGCCGGGTGGAGGGGAGCCGGTGGTGAGGTGGACGCGGGGGTCGTGGGCGAAGCAGGCGTGGATGAGGAGGAGGTCCAGGTGGGGGTCGGTGAGGGGGGAGCGGCGGCCGGAGGGGAGTGTGTCCCAGGGGCCGGCGACGGTGACCCTGAGGTCCGGGAGTGAACCGGCCAGGAGGGTGTCGACGGTCGCCCGTACGTCCTCGTACGAGCCCGCCGGCACGGCCACCTCCACGTACGGCACCAGCCACTGCCGCCCCACGTCCGTCCGCAGATAGCGCCGGTACGGGACCCGATCGGCCACGTAAGGGTCGTTGTGGCGCTTCAGCGCCTGGAAGTCGCGCATGGCCGTGGGCAGCCCGATGTGCCACGCCCTGGACTCGGGGTCGGGGACGTACACCGCGCCCGCCTGCGTCAGCCGGTAGCCCAGTTCGGTGTCCTCGGCCAGCACCAGGGAGGTGTCCATGCCGCCTGCGGCGCGCAGCAACGCCGCCGGATAGGAGACCGTGGCCCCCACGTGGATCCGGGTGGCCAGGGAGTTCGGGGCGGTACGCAGGCCGTCGTGGTCACGGATGATCTGCTCGGCCCAGTCGTGGCGGTGTGGCGAGAGGGGGAAGAGGGCCTCTTCTGTGCCCGACTCCAGCGCCTGCCTGACCTGTTCCTGGCCGGGGAGTGCCTGGTCGGCCGCGGTGAAGTCGATCCAGCCGAGCGCCACCACGTACGGGGCCAGGTGATGCCAGCGCAGCTGGGCCTCCACGTGCCGCCGGTGCGGCACCATGTCGGCGTCCAGCACGAAGACGACCTCGCCTGTCGCCGCGTCGAGGCCCGCCTGCACCGCCCAGGCCCGTCCCCATCCGCCCGGCGGGCTGGGGATCAGCTTGGTACGGGACGGGACGATCTCGGGCAGGCGCAGCGGCGTGGCGCTGCCGTCGTCCACGACGATCACGTCGAGGAAGCGCTCAGGGTAGCTCTGCGCCGACAGGGCGGCCAGCGTCAGGTCCAGGGTCTCCTGGCGGTCGTGGGCCGGGATGACGACGGTGACGGTGAGCGTGGGCTCCCAGGCGCCCAGGGCGGGCGGGACGAGGAGGCCGAAGTCGTTGCGGCGGATGCGCGGCACCCGGCCGCCGCCGCTGGTGACCGGCCGCGAGGTCCCGCTCATGAGCGGAGGGCTCCGTTCACGAGAGGGGTCCCGTTCACGAAAGGGGTCCCGCTCATGGGCGGGGGTTTCCGTTCGTGGATGCGGCGGGGATCGTGTCCAGGTCCATGAGGGCGCTCGGGTGGAAGCCGCGCCACTGCCGCCTGTTGCGCCGCAGGAACGTCCCGATCGGCTCCTGCCAGGTGTGATCGGCGGCGGGGCCTCTGCGCAGGATGTACCCGAGCCCGTGCGTACGGTAGATCTGCCCGCCCGCCGCCTGCAACGCCTCCTGGAACTGGGTGTCCACCGACCGCCGCAGCGGCCGGAACCCGCCCACCGCCTGGAACGCCGACCGCTCCACCAGGATCGTCCCCCCGGCCACGAAGCTGGTGATCTGCTCGGTGACCTGCCTGCGGTGCACGGTGACGTCGATGGAGGACAGGTACACGAACTCCGGCACCGTCCCGACCACCTGGGCCCCCGAGTACGCGTGCGCCAGCAGCAGGTCGGCCAGGAAGCCGGGCCCGTACCAGTCGTCGTCGTCCATCTTCAGCAGGAACGACCCCGATGCCCTGGCGGCGGCGTCGTTCAGCACCTGGCCGAAGACGGCCCGGCGATCGGCCTCGTACACGGTCAGCGGCCCCTCGAACGCCGCGATCGCCGCCGCCACGTCCGGATGCCCCTGGGGCACGCCGTGCAGGGCGAGCACCACTTCGAGCCGGGCGTCGCGCTGCCGGGCGATCTGGTCGAGGGCGAACGAAACCATGTCGGTACGGCGGGTCGCGAGCACGACCGAGGTGAGCGGGGGAGCGGGCGCGGGGGCGCCGAGCTGCTCCCAGCGGGCCGCCACGCCGTGCGTGCGCAGCGCGGACCTGCGCAGGCGGATGCTGTGCTCCTCCCGGCGCAGTTCGTCCGACAGCTCGGGGCGGGCCATGAGCAGCCCGATCAGGTCCTTCCCGAGCGCGCCCGCCCAGCGCGGCGCTCGCGGGGCCACCAGCGGCACCCCGGCGGCGGCCAGCCCGGCGAGCACGCGTACGGCCGCCAGAGGGCCGCTGTGCGCGCGCCGCCAGTCCACCTCGACGCCGCGGATCTGCCGCAACCTGGCCACGTCCGCGTCGGTGACCCCGCCCGACTCGGCGAACGACGTCACGACCTTCCCCTCCAGCACCACCGACCAGCGGCCGTCACGCTCTGCCAGGGTGGCCATGCCGCGGGAGGGGATGGTCACGAAGCCCTGCGGGTTCACGAGCCGCTCGTCCACCGGGGGGATCATGGACGGCTCGCCGAGCACGTCGGGATCGGCCAGCGGCGACCCGGTCATCCCTGGCCGGCCCAGGCTCTGCCAGCTCGCGGCCCGCGACGTCGGGCGCTCGATCGGCCTCTCGTCCCCGTCCCACTCGTCGCCTCCCCACCCGTCGCCCGCCTCGTCGCCGGCCTTGGGAACGCCGGTCCGCAGCACCACGTCACCGCCAGGTGCTCCCACCCGTTCAGGAACCGGCCCGCCCACCTCGGCGGGCGTGGCGTTGGGATCTCCTGGCCGCCAGTCGGCCGCCCCCACTCCCGCGATCGCCGCGGCCGGCGCCGCGATGACGTCGAGGCGGTGCCCGGCGAAGGCCCGGGCCGTGGCCGCCACCGTACGTCCGGCGGGCGTGGCGGCGGAGAAACGCGCGTCCACCACCCAGACCCGACCCTCGGCCCGGTACACCCGCAAGTCCGTCAGCGACCGCCAGCGCTGCGCAGGCGTGGGCGTCGGCACGGGCGCGGGATGGGCGGGCGGCGTGTCGAGCACGGCCACCACCACCCGCTCGGCCTGCGGCAACAGTTTGTGCAGGGTGGCGATCCTGCGCAGGTCGGCGGGCGTCCCGGCCAGGACGAGAACCTCACGTGCGCCTTCTCGCGGCGCCTCCAGCAGGTCCCGATCCAGGTCCACCACCCCGGTACGGCCATCGGCGTAGAGCGCCTCGGCATCGTCGATCCCGGCGAAGAACACCGGCGCCCCGTCCAGGTCCGCCAGCAGCTGACGGATCATCCGGCGCTCCGGAGCTGCCGCATGATCGCGCCCAGCGGCCCACGAGGAGCCTCGTCAGCATCGTCATCGGGGGCGGTCAGCCGTTCGATCTCCGCGTTCAGCCGTTCCACCTCGGCCCGCAGCTCCTTGACCTCGCCCAGCCGCTGCCCCGCCAGCGCCCGCCACTTGGCCGGCTCCCCGGCGGGCGGCTCGGCCTCCTCGGCGGTCGCGAAGTCGTACTCGGCTCCGCTGACCCACTCCGAACCGAACATCTCGTCCACCAGGTCGTCGGCCCCGCCGGGGAACAGCGCGGCGCGGGCGAAGGCGGCCGTCCGCTCCAGCCGCGCGGCCACGACCTCGCTCTCCTCCTCGGCGAGTGCCACGCAGACCAGGCCGAGCAGGTCGCGTTCCGCGTGCCGGACGAGCTTGGCCAGCGTGTCGGCGCCCAGCACCCACCCGGAGGGCAGCGTGAGGAGGAAAGGAGCGGGCGCGGCCGAGCCGGGTACGCTCCGCGCGAACTCCACCCGGGGCTCATGAGCGTAGTGATGGCTCAGGAGCCGCAGGTCCAGCAGGGGATCGTCGAGGCCGGCGTGGCGCTCGCCGGTCAGCTCGCCCCACGGCCCCGCGATCGTGACCGCCGCGTCGGTGAGCGTGCCGGCCAGCGCCGAGTCCACGCTCGCCCGCGTCTGCTCGTACGTCGTGGCGATCACCGCGACCCGCACGTACGGAACGAGCCAGGTACGCCGGGGATGCCCGCGCAACCAGCGCAGATCCGGGATCAGATCGCCCAGATAGGACCAGTTGTGCCGGTGCACCTCCTCCTCCCGCACCATCACGGTGGAGGGCCCGGCGTGCCACCCCCTGGCCTCGGCGTCGGCGATGAACACCGCCCCCGCCTGGGCCAGCCGGTAGCCGAGTTCGGTGTCCTCGGCCATGTTCAGTGAGGCGTCCACGCCCCCGGCCGCACGCAGCAGTTCGGCGCGCACGGAGGAGGAGGCGCCCGTGTGCTGCAGGTACGCGCTCGTCCCCGCGTCCTTGAGCCTCCTGGTGGACTCCAGGGCCTTGCGCGTGTACTCCGACTGGACGCCCTCCTCGCCCGGCGCCCGCACGAACCGCGTGTCGCCGATCACCACCGCGTGGTCGATCAGGTGGTGCCAGCGCATGTGCGCCTCAAGGTGGTCCTCGGCCAGGATCATGTCGGAGTCGAGCCAGTGGATCACGTCCCCGGTGGCGGCGAGCTGCCCGCTCTGCCGGGCCGCGCCGCGTCCCCAGCCCTCCGCGACCCGTACGACCCGCGCCCCGGGCACCCGGAGCGGCGGCTCGCTCCCGTCGTCGGCGACGACGATCTCGACCAGTTCGGCGGGGTACGTCTGCCGCGCCAGCGCCGGAACCGTACGCTCCAGCGCCTCCGCGCAGTCGTAGGCCGGGATGACCACGGACACCCGCAACGACGGCTCCCACGCGCCCAGCGCGGGCGGTCGCAGCACGCCGTAGTCGTTGTGCCTGACCCGCGTCATACGCGGTCCTCGGTCAGACCGCGGACCTCCTCGCGCAACTCCTCCACCTCGCGCGCCCGGGTCATGGCGTTCACCCGGTCCTCCCCGAGTGAGGCCAGGATCGCGCCGAGGTCGTCGGCCCGCCGCCCGGCGGATTCCTCGACGGCCCGCGCCAGCACGTCCAGCCGGTTCTCGATGTTCTTGAGCGAGGCGGTGGTCCTGGTGAGCTCGGCCTCGTGTTTCTTGATCCGCAGGTCGATCCGGTGCGCCTTGCCGTCGAGGCGGCGCACGGTGAGCAGGAGCAGGGCGAGGGCAGCCAGCGAGAGGAGGAACGCCACCACCGCCACCGCCTCGCCGAACGTGATCAGCTCGGCGAGCACGAGAAGCGCGAGCACGCCGAGGCTCAGTGCTGCGAGGGGTGCGACGGTCGCTGCCAGACGGCGGGGCGAAAGCATCCGCGCATACCTTTCGTAGTTCACGAGTAGCAGGACATCGGAGGCATCACGGACATCATGGGATTATTGACACCTTAATAAACACTGGCAACTACCGTGCCATAAGTTCTGAAAGGATCACAGGGAAACTTCGGCCCGCTCGACCTGCGCCGCCGGGCCTGCCGAATGCGGCGCCCGCGTCTACCCGCCGGTAAAACGGGCGTAAGGTAGGCGCCGATTGAGTCCCAGCGGTCGAGGAGCACACCACCCATGTCCGTTACCCCCTGCGGCTTCGCACGTACGCCGGAGAAGGGGCTGGCCCGCCTGCACTGGGCCGACACCGACTGGGCGGTCGAGGGCCTGCCGCCCGACGTGGCCGCGCTGCGTCCGCTGCGCGGCCTGGAGGTCGAGTGGCCCGACGCGCCCGTGCCGCTCGACGGCCTCCTGGGCCTGGCCGCGGCCGGGGTCCCGCTGACCGCCGGCCACGCCGCGCCCTGGGTGCCCGCCGGCCTCGCCGCGCTGCTCACCGACCGCGACTGGCTCGGCCACGCCTCCGACGGCACCGCGCGTTCCCTGGCCGACCTGCGGCGCGAGGAGCACAGCGTGCGGTTGCGCCGCTTCGCCCACGCCGCATCGCCCCAGAACAACCCCCAGGTCAGCATCGTGATGGCCACCAAGCGGCCCGGCCTCGTCGGCGTCGCGCTGGCTCAGATGGAGCGCCAGCGCGAGGTGGCGGCGGAGGTGCTGCTGGGGCTGCACGGGGTGGCGTTCGAGCAGGTGCGCGAGGCGGTCGAGTCCTGTTCGCTGCCCGTGAGGTGGGTCGAGGCGGACGCCTCCGTGCCGTTCGGCGAGGTGCTCAACCAGGCGGCGGCGCTGGCGAGCGGCGACTGTCTGGCGAAGTGGGACGATGACGACTGGTACGGCCCGCGGCACCTGGCCGACCTGTTCATGGCGCTGACCTACGCCGGGGCCGACGTGGTGGGCACGACCGCGGAGTTCTTCTATCTGGAGCCGTTGAAGGCGACGATCAGGCGGACGACGTTCGCGAGCGGGGCGAGCTATCCGAGCGAGGTTTGGGCCGATCATGTGGCCGGAGGCACGATCATGGTGCCTCGCGAGAAATTCCAGGAAATAGGCGGATTTCCTGGATTGCCACGGGCTGTTGATCTCGAATTCCTGAAATCAGCGAAAAAAGCGGACGCTCGCATCTACCGGACCCACGGGCTGGGCTACGTCCTGCGCAGGGGGCTCAGCGGCGACCACACCTGGCAGTTGCCGCTGGCCCACTTCGTCAAGGTGGCCGCCAACCAGTGGCGCGGCTTCCGCCCGAGCCTGCTGATGGAAGCGGCATGAGCACACGGGGCTTAACGGCCCGGGTGCGTGGCAACGACTACCGGGTGCTCGCCCCGCAGGAGCACCTCACGCCCCGGCTGACGGTCAGCGTCGTCATCCCGGCCTACGGCGGCCAGGACAAGCTCGACCTGGTGCTCGCCGCCCTGGCCAGGCAGACGTACCCGGCCGCGCTCACCGAGGTCATCGTCGTCGACAACGGCAGCGAGCCCCCGCTGCGCCTGCCCGCCGCCCGCCCCGCCGGAACCCGCCTGATCGTCTGCGCGAAGCCGGGCCGGGCTAACGCGCGCAACGCGGGCCTGGCCGAGGCCACCGGCGAGGTGATCCACTGGCTCGACTCCGACGTCGTGCTCACCCCGGGCGCGATCGAGGCGCACATGCGCTGGCACCACACCGCCCCCTACCTCGTCGTGACCGGCTACATCAGGTTCACCGAGGCGGAACCGCCGGCCGAGTTGCCCGAGGACCTGGAGAGACACTTCGAGCCCGCCGAGCCGCACGCCTGGATCGTGGACCTGGTCGAGCGCACCGACGGCCTCACCGACAACCCGCAACGCCCCTTCAGCCTGCACGTCGGGGGCGCCACCTCGGTCAACGCCCGGCTGATCGCGGCGGCGGGGCCGATGGACGACGACCTGATCCTGGGCCAGGACACCGAGATGGGCTACCGGCTGGGGCAGGCGGGCGCGGTCTTCGTACCGGAACCCGCGGCCCGCGCCTACCACCTCGGCCCGACGATGCGGATGCGCGACAAGCAGCCCATCGACCGGGTGAGCCACGCGTTCGTGGCCGACCGCATCCCGGCCTACCGCTGGCTCAGGGGCCATCCTGGGCGGCGGTGGAAGATCCCGTACGTCACCGCCGTGGTGGACGGCACCGCCGGATACGACGACGTGCGCGCGACGGTGGACGCCCTGCTGGCGGGCACCGTGCCCGACCTGTCCGCGCACCTCATCGGCCCCTGGGACACCCTCTCCCGCGACCCCCGTGCCCCGCTCAAGGACCCCAATCTCGACCTGGTGCTGGTCCAGGGCCACTACGAGCACGAGGCCCGGGTACGCCTGGCCGCCTCGGACGACGTCGACCCCGCCGTCCCGTACGTGCTGCGCCTGCCCACCGGCTGGATCCCCGGCGAGGACACCCTCGCGCGCCTGCTGGACCTGGCCCGCGACGAGGGCCTCGGCCTGGTGAACGTGCTGCTCCACGAGTCGCCGGAGGGCGTGGTCGCGGCCCGCCTGGAACGGGTGTCCGCCTTCGCCAGGGCCCGCCTCGTGGCGGAGGCGGGGGAGGACCTGGACGACGTGGTGGACGCGGTGTCGGGCGTCACCTGGGTGGAGGGCGAGACCTGCGGCTTCACCACCGACCCCGCGCCGCCGCTGGGACGCCGGGGCGCCTACCGGGCCCGCACGGAGGCCCAGGCCGAGGCCGCCAGGCTCGCCAAGGAGACCGAAAGACTGCGGGGCCAGGTGGCCAAGTGGCGGGAGGAGGCGGGCCGCTGGCGCAAGTCGACCGTGGAGCTGCGCCGCGAGGTCGGCACCCTGCGCCGCCAGCTCGCCGCCGTCGGCCGCGCCCAGCAGGGCCTGCGCACGCTGGTCTCCGCCACGATGAAACGCGCGCTCCGCAAACGCCTGCGCGGCTGACCCCTCAGTTGGGGCGCCCTCAGTTGGGGCGCCCTCAGTTGGGACGCAGGGCCGACTTCAGGCGGCGGAGCAGCGTCTTCTCCGGCGGCTCGACCGCGAGCTCCACCTGCTCCTTCGCCGGGGCCGGGATGGTGACCGGCTCGGGCTGGGTGGGGGCGGGCCAGAAGCGGTCCGGCGGCTCGTGGCGTACCCCATGGGTGGTGTCGATGATGTCGTCCACGTCGTCGCCCGCGTCGGCGAGCAGCTCCGCGCGGCCCAGGGCGGAGGTGCGTTCGAGCCGGGCCGTGCGCCCGTCCGGCAGATCCACGACCAGGATGCCCGCGAGATCCTTCTGCACCGACTCGATCATCCGCTCCAGCGTCGCCCGGTGCAGCGGCACGTCCACCGGCCCACGGTAGCGGAACGGGGTCGGCGCGGGCGTCGGCGCGGCCTCGTCGATGAGGCGGACGCGTTCGTCGTGCGCGAACAGGTCACGCATGAGCCGCAGCTCGAAACTCGGGTCGGACAGCGCGAAACGACTGCGGGAGTCGAGCCGTGACCACGGCCCCACCAGCGTCACCACGACGTCCTGCACCTTGCCGTCCAGCGCCGCCGCCACCGCCTGCCGCACCACGGACTCGGGCGCGCCGGCGACGTCGAGCACGACCTCCACGTACGGGACCAGCCACCGCCGCCCCCGATCCTTGCGCAGGTCCCTGCGCAGCGGAATCCGATGCGCCAGGTACGGCTCCACCGCCCGCACGGCCCGCTCCCGGTCGCGATGCTGGGAAGGCAGCCCCAGGTGTACGGCCTGGGCGTCCATCTCGGGCACGAAGACAACTCC
Source organism: Nonomuraea insulae (assembly GCF_042656245.1). Lineage (NCBI taxonomy): Bacteria > Bacillati > Actinomycetota > Actinomycetes > Streptosporangiales > Streptosporangiaceae > Nonomuraea > Nonomuraea insulae. The sequence continues at coordinate 44,072 of NZ_JBHSPA010000079.1, read as the reverse complement.
GTACATGGCCAGCCGGTAGGAGAACTCGGTGTCCTCCCCCCGCGCCACGGTCGGATCGAGCCCGCCCACGGCGTGGAAGACCTCCCGGGGCAGGGCGAAGGTCGGCCCGGTGCACACGTGATAGGGATTGCGGCTCTTGCGCAGCCCGTCGGTCTTGGCGATCGTCGCCTCGGTCGAGCTCGACACGGCCGCGGCCAGGTCGAACAGCTCTCCCAGGTGCCGCGCCCGGTAGACCTGCTCCGCGGTGACCGGCGGCGCGTCGACGAACTTCTTCATCCCGATCGAGACCAGGTAGTCCGTGACGTGATGCCACCGGGCCATGGCCTCGATGTGCTCGCGGCAGGCCACCATGTCGGAGTCGAGCCGCTGGATGATCTCGCCGTCGGCGGCCTTGGCGCCGGTGTTGACGGCGTTGGAGATGCCCCAGCCGTCCCGTACGGGTACGAGACGGGTGTTGACGGGACGGATCTCCGGCAGCCGGATCGGCGGCCTGCTGCCGTCGTCGACGACCAGGACCTCCATGAGGTGTTCCGGGTACGTCTGCGCGGCCAGCGCCGCCAGCGTCAGGTCGAGCTTGTCCTGCCCGCCGTGAGCGGGTATCACCACACTCACGGAAAGGGCGGGTGACCAGGCGCCGAGCTGCGGTGCCGCCACTGGTGAATAGTCGTTCTGCCTCAGAGCAGGACGCGCGTTCATGGTCGTGACCCCCTGCCGAGACCTTATCGGGAGATGCTGAGAATTTCCTGAATAGTGACCCTGTCCAATGAACAAGTCCGACCCGTGGACGCGGCTCCGCGACGGGCGCCATCACCCCGTACACTCTGTGCCCAACACCGCAGGTAGGGAGTCATCATGAGCAGGTCGTGGCGTGGCCTCATCGAGGAGTACCGCGAGCGTCTTCCGGTCACCGCGAAGACGCCGGTCATCACGCTGCTCGAGGGCGGCACGCCGCTGGTGCCCGCGCACCGCGTCTCGGCCCTCACGGGGTGTGACGTCTACCTCAAGGTGGAGGGGGCCAACCCGACGGGCAGCTTCAAGGACCGCGGGATGACCATGGCCATCAGCAAGGCGGTGGAGGAGGGGGCCAAGGCGGTCATCTGCGCCTCCACCGGCAACACCTCGGCCTCCGCGGCGGCCTACGCCGTACGCGCCGGGCTGACCTGTGCCGTGCTGGTGCCGCGGGGGAAGATCGCCATGGGCAAGCTGGCCCAGGCGCTCGTTCACGGGGCCACGCTGCTACAGGTCGAGGGGTCGTTCGACGACTGCCTGGAGATGACCCGCAAGTTGTCATCCAGCTATCCGATCGCGCTGGTCAACTCGGTCAACCCGTTCAGGTTGCAGGGGCAGAAGACGGCGGCGTTCGAGATCGTCGACACGCTCGGCGACGCGCCCGACATCCACTGCATCCCGGTGGGCAACGCGGGCAACATCTCGGCCTACTGGATGGGCTACCGCGAATACTTCGACGACGGCGTGTCGACGAAGCTTCCGCGCATGTTCGGCTTCCAGGCCAGCGGCGCGGCGCCCATCGTCGAGGGCGCGCCCGTCGCACATCCGCACACGATCGCCACCGCGATCCGCATCGGCAACCCCGCCTCCTGGTCGCTGGCCACCTCGGCCCGCGACGATTCCGGCGGGATCATCCAGGCGGTGACCGACCGGCAGATCGCGGCCGCGTACAAGCTGCTGGCTCAGGAGGAGGGCGTGTTCGTGGAACTCGCCTCGGCCGCCGGCGTCGCGGGCTTGCTGCAAGCCCACGCTCAGGGCATGGTGGAGTCGGGGCAGCGCATCGTCTGCACGGTCACCGGCAACGGCCTGAAGGACCCTGACTGGGCCATCTCGGGAGCGCCGGCGCCGGTGGTCATCCCGATCGACGTCCACGCCGCCGCGGCGGCGCTCAACCTCGCCTGACGGGGGCGTACGGGGAGAAAAGTGAACTGATGAGGACCGTTGAGATCCGTGTGCCCGCCACATCGGCGAACCTGGGGCCCGGGTTCGACGCGCTGGGGCTGGCACTGAGCCTCCACGACGAGGTCGAGGCCGCGCTCACCGGCGAACGCGGCGTCCACGTCACCGTGGAGGGCGAAGGCGCGGGGGAGGTGGATCTCGGCGAGGGGCATCTGGTCGTCAAGGCGATGCGCGCGGCGTTCGGCCGCATGGGGCTGCCCCAGCCGGAAGGCATACGCCTGCGTTGCCGCAACATGATTCCGCACGCCCGCGGCCTGGGATCGTCGTCGGCCGCCGTGTGCGCGGGCATTCTCGCCGCGCGCGCTTTGGCCGATGGCGAACATTTCTCCGACGACGACGTGCTCGCGCTGGCCACCGAGATGGAGGGCCATCCCGACAACGTCGCCCCCTGCCTGGCGGGCGGACTGACCGTGGCGTGGTCCGACCACGCCGGCGCGCCGCATATGGTGAAACTGACTCCCGACCAGCGTGTCCGTCCAGTCGTCGTCATTCCGTCGACGCGGCTGTCCACGGAGGCCGCGCGGGGGCTCTTGCCGAAGGACGTGCCCCACAAGGACGCCTCCTTCAACGCCGGCAGGGCCGCGTTGCTGATCGCCGCGCTGACCCAGCGGCCCGAACGAGAGCTTCTGCTCGCCGCCACGGAAGACCGCCTCCACCAGCATTACCGCGCGCCTGCCATGAGGCAGAGCACGGATCTGGTAGAACGTCTGCGTGCAGTGGGCGTGCCCGCGGTCGTTTCGGGAGCGGGTCCCACAGTTCTTGCGTTTTCGACATCGGATACGCAGGATTTGATCGCGCCAGAAGTGGGTAATGACTGGCACATCCAGCTTATGGACGTCGACCCGGTTGGTGCGAACGTTCAGTTCCCCGAGACACGCTGATGCCTCTTTAGACCTTCAGGGAATAGCCGTGTGCGCTGGTGATGTTAGGCTGATAGCCGCACCAGATGCCCCCTTGGTGGGTGCGTGCTTGTCAGCCATACATCGCTGCATCATGCTTCACGTCGCGAGGCGTGGGCGGCATGGCTGTCTCCCCGGAATCCGTTGCCTCCGGTTGGCCCACACCCGGTTGGCTCAACGCGAGGTGGCGACGACGGGGACCTGCGCGTTCGAATCATCTCGACATCTGGTTGGCGACAGCAATCTGGGGGGTGTCGGCCACGCGCCAAGGGCCATCGGCGGCGTGGACGAACCCCTCCCCAAGAGTGGCGACTGTCTCCAGCGACAGCCGAAGATCGCAAAGTGCACCCCGACCCGGTCTGTCCCGCCGGATCGCAAGCACCTCCGGGACGCCCGGCAGAACGAAACCGGCGCCCGACCCCTGGGAAGGACCTTTTAGTTGAGCGACACCACCGAACTCCTCTCCGACGCATCAGGCGCTGAGCCGGCGTCCGGCGACACCCCCACCCGCGCCGCGGCCAAGCCGCGTGCGCGTCGCTCCGGCACCGGCCTGTCCGCCAAGGTGCTGCCCGAGCTGCAGAAGATGGCCGCGGAGCTGGGCATCAGCGGGACCGGGCGCATGCGGAAGAGCCAGCTCATCGCGGCCATCCAGGAGAAGCAGGGTGGCGGTTCCGGAGACGGCGCAGCAGTAGCCGCACCGGCGGAGGCACCCGCCCCGTCCACGACGGAGGCGGCCCCCGCGGCAGAGCGGCCCACCCGTACACGCAGGGAACGCTCCCGCACCAAGACCGTTGAGGACCCCGCTCCGCAGCCCGTCGCGGCGCCCGCCCCCGAGCCCGTGGCCGTCGCGCCCGAGCCGGTCGCGGCCCCGGTGGAGACCGTTGTGGAGCAGCAGCAGGAGGCCCAGTCGGCCGAGGTCACGCAGGGCGAGCCGCGCTCCGAGCGCGGCGAGAGCCGGCGCGAGCGCCGTGGTCGCGGTGAGCGCCGCGAGCGTGGCGACCGCGGCGACCGTTCCGGTGACCGCGGTGACGGCGGCCGTACCGACAGCCGTACCGACAGCCGTTCTGACAGCCGCTCCGACAGCCGTGACGGCGGGCGCGACAGCGTTCGTGACAGTGGCCGCGACAGCGTTCGTGACAGTGGCCGCGACGGCCTTCGTGACGGTGGCCGTGACGGCATTCGTGACGGCGGGCGCGATGGCGTTCGTGACGGCGGGCGCGGCGACCAGCGCGAGCGCGCAGCCGACTCCGGCAACCGCGGCGACCAGCGCGGCGACGCTCGTGACCAGCGTGACCAGCGCGGTGGCGACGACGACGATCGTGGCGGACGCGGTCGCAGGGGCCGTTTCAGGGAGCGCAACCGCGGTCGTGGCCGTGAGCGCTACGAGAGCGGCGAGCCCGTGGTCGGCGACGACGACGTGCTCATCCCGATCGCCGGCATCCTCGACATCCTCGACAACTACGCCTTCGTCAGGACCAGCGGCTACCTGCCGGGCAGCAACGACGTCTACGTCTCGCTGGCCCAGATCCGCCGCAACGGCCTGCGCAAGGGCGACGTCATCACCGGCGCCGTGCGGCAACCGCGCGACGGCGAGCGGCGCGAGAAGTTCAACGCGCTGGTCCGCCTCGACACCGTCAACGGCATGGACCCGGAGCAGGCCCGCAACCGGCCCGACTTCAACAAGCTGACGCCGCTCTACCCGCAGGATCGCCTGCGTCTCGAGACCGAGCCGAACATCCTCACCACGCGGATCATCGACCTCGTCTCGCCGATCGGCAAGGGCCAGCGTGGCCTCATCGTCTCGCCGCCCAAGGCCGGTAAGACGATGGTGCTGCAGGCCATCGCCAACGCGATCACCCGCAACAACCCCGAGTGCCACCTGATGGTCGTGCTCGTGGACGAGCGGCCTGAAGAGGTCACCGACATGCAGCGGTCGGTGAAGGGCGAGGTCATCCACTCGACCTTCGACCGTCCCGCAGAAGACCACACCACGGTCGCCGAGCTTGCCATCGAGCGGGCCAAGCGCCTGGTGGAGCTGGGCCACGACGTGGTCGTGCTGCTCGACTCGATCACCCGCCTCGGCCGCGCCTACAACCTGGCGGCCCCGGCGTCCGGTCGCATCCTGTCGGGTGGTGTCGACTCCACGGCGCTCTACCCGCCGAAGCGGTTCTTCGGCGCCGCCCGCAACATCGAGAACGGCGGCTCGCTGACGATCCTCGCCACGGCCCTGGTCGAGACCGGGTCCAAGATGGACGAGGTCATCTTCGAGGAGTTCAAGGGCACCGGCAACGCCGAGCTCAAGCTCAACCGATCCCTGGCCGACAAGCGGATCTTCCCCGCGGTGGACGTCGACGCGTCCGGCACCCGTAAGGAAGAGATCCTCATGGGCAAGGACGAGCTCCAGATCGTCTGGAAGCTGCGCCGGGTGCTGCACGCGCTCGACATGCAGCAGGCGCTTGAGCTGCTCCTTGAGAAGATGAAGGAGACCAAGTCCAACGCGGAGTTCCTCCTGCAGGTCCAGAAGACCACGGTGAGCAACGACCGCGACTAGCGGCCCGCGTTCGGAGGGGCGGCAGGGGTTCTTCCCCTGCCGCTTCTTCGCTTTTCGCGGGGGGCGGGGGTTAGCCCTACCCCGGCAAGTGCCGCCTGCCGTATTCACCGGACGGTTTCGCGCGTGCAGTCTGAACTACATGCGACTGAAGGACCGTGTGCCGCTCGGGGCCAAGGGCCCGCTCGGGGTTGTGGTGGATCCGATGACCTGGCGGGCGGCCCCGTACCTGCTGGTCACGGGGTTCTTCGGGCTCGGCTGGTTCGTCGTGCTCGGCCTGGCCGTGCCGCTGTCGCTCACGCTGGCGGTCGTCTGGGTGGGTGTGCCGCTCATGATGGCCACCGTGCTCATATGGCGCGGCGGGGCGATGCTGGAGCGCCGGATGTTACGGGCGGCGTTCGGGGTCAGGATCGCCGATCCGTACCGTCCGCGGCCTGAGGGCGGGGTCGGCGCCCATCTGCGCTGGTTGCTGTCCGACCCCGCCACCTGGCAGGACCTGGGTTACCTGCTGATGTTGCTGCCGCTCGGCGCGGTCGAGGTGGTGCTGACGTTCACCGGGTGGTTCACCTCGGTCATGCTGCTCATCCAGCCGCTGCTGCTCGCCCTGCACGGGCGCTCGGAGGACTACGACGAGCTGGTGGTCGACGACTGGATGAGCGCCGGCCTCGTCGCGTTCTTCGGGGCCGTGGTGCTGGTGCTGACGGCGTATCTCGTACGGGGGATGGCCTGGTTGCACGGCACGCTGGCCACGGTGCTGCTCGGGGGCAACCAGGAGGAGCGCCTGCGGGCCAGCAGGGCGCGCGGGATCGACGCGGCAGAGGCCGAGCGGCGCAGGATCGAGCGCGACCTGCACGACGGCGCGCAGCAGCGGCTGCTGTCGGTGGCGGTGGACCTGGGGCGGGCGCAGTCGAAGTTCGACACCGATCCCGACGAGGTCAGGGCGCTCATCACGCAGGCCCACGCGGGCACCAAGGCGGCCATCGCCGAGTTGCGGAACCTGGCCAGGGGCATTCACCCGGCCATCCTGAGCGACCGCGGGCTGGACGCCGCGCTGTCGGGGCTGGCCGCCAGGGCGCCGATCCGGGTGGACGTCTCCGTGGAGCTGGAGGATCGCCCGCCGCCCGCGGTGGAGAGCATCGCGTACTTCACCGTGGCCGAGACGCTGACCAACATGGCCAAGCACTCCGGCGCCACCGAGGCGTCCGTCACGGTGATCAGGGACCACCGTGGTGTGGTGGTGGACGTGTGGGACAACGGCATCGGCGGCGCGGCCCTCAGCCCCGGCGGCGGCCTGTCCGGGCTGGCCGACCGGGCGGCCACCATCGACGGCGTGCTGGTGGTGCACAGTCCGCTGGGCGGTCCGACGCTGGTACGAGCGGAGTTGCCCTGCGAGTGGTAATAAAGGGCCATGCGCGTGGTCATCGCCGAGGATTCCGTACTGCTGCGCGAGGGGCTCGCGCGGCTGCTGGCCGACGGCGGGATCGAGACGGTCGCGAGCGTCTCCGACGGGTCCTCGCTGGTGGCGGCGGTGCTGGAGCATGAGCCCGACCTGGCGATCGTCGACGTACGCATGCCGCCCACCCACACCGACGAGGGGCTGAGGGCGGCGCTGAGGGTGCGCGAGGCCCGGCCGGACTTCCCGATTCTGGTGCTGTCCCAGTACGTGGAGGAGCGTTACGCCGGCGACCTCATCGGCAGGGCCGTCGGATACCTGCTGAAGGAGCGGGTGGCCGACGTGGCCGAGTTCCTGGAGGCGGTGCGGCAGGTGGCGGCCGGGGGCACGGTGATCGACCCCGAGGTGGTCGTGCAGTTGCTCAGCCGTCAGCGCCGTGGCGCGCCGCTCGACTCGTTGTCGCCCCGGGAGCGCGAGGTGCTCTCCCTGATGGCCGAGGGGCGCTCCAACACCGCCATCGCCGCCAGGCTGGTCGTCACGGAGGGTGCGGTGGAGAAGCACATCTCCGGCATCTTCGCCAAGCTGGCGCTCGGGCCGGCGCCGGAGGACCATCGGCGGGTGCTCGCCGTGCTCACATACCTGGGCCGGTGACAGGCGATAGATCGACAGGAATGCCTGACGGCCTGGGATGGTTGCACGATCTGGCACACTGGTAGCTGACCGATTTTGCGGCTCCGGTTCACGCCGTTCGTAAAGGCGACCCGGCGGCCGCACCCCGAAAGGACAGCGATGAAGAGCGACATCCACCCCGATTACCACGTGACGCAGGTGTCCTGCTCCTGCGGCAACACGTTCACCACGCGTAGCACCGCCAAGAACGGCGTGATCCACGCCGACGTGTGCTCTGCCTGTCACCCGTTCTACACGGGCAAGCAGAAGATCCTCGACACCGGCGGCCGGGTGGCTCGCTTCGAGAAGCGCTTCGGCAAGAAGGCCACGGGCAACTAGCTCCACCGACGCCGGCCCGGACGCACCCCGGTGCGCCGGGTCGGCGTTGTTGGTGAAGGCCATATCTTCTGACGAATAAGGGATCCACGGTGAACCTCGACGAGTTGCTCAAGGAGTATTCCGAGCTGGAGCTGCAGCTCGCCGACCCCGCCGTGCACGCCGACCAGAACAAGGCCCGCACGCTCGGGAAGCGCTACTCGCAGCTCACGCCGATCGTCGGCACCTACCGCGAGCTCGGCTCGGCCCGCGAGGATCTGACGGCCGCCAAGGAGCTGGCCAAGGAGGACGAGGGGTTCGCCGCCGAGGCCGTGCAGATCGAAGAGCGCATCCCCCAGCTGGAGGAGCGGCTCAAGCACCTGCTCATCCCGCGTGATCCCAATGATGACAAGGACATCATCATGGAGATCAAGGCGGGCGAGGGCGGCGAGGAGTCCGCGTTGTTCGCCGGCGACCTGCTGCGCATGTATCTGCGCTACGCCGAGCGGCTCGGCTGGAAGACCGAGGTCATCGACAGCCAGCCCTCCGACCTGGGCGGATACAAAGACGTCACGGTCGGCATCCGGGCCAAGGGCGACGAGGGCGTGTGGTCCAGGCTCAAGTTCGAGGGCGGTGTGCACCGCGTGCAGCGGGTGCCCGTCACCGAGTCCCAGGGCCGCATCCACACCAGCGCCGCGGGCGTGCTCGTCTACCCGGAGGCGGAGGATGTCGAGGTTCAGATCGACCCCAACGACCTGCGCATCGACGTCTACCGCTCCAGCGGCCCCGGCGGCCAGAGCGTCAACACCACCGACTCCGCGGTCCGCATCACCCACCTGCCCACCGGCGTCGTCGTCTCGTGCCAGAACGAGAAGAGCCAGCTCCAGAACAAGGAGTCGGCCCTGCGCATCCTGCGCGCGCGACTGCTGGCCATCGCTCAGGAACAGGCCGAGGCCGCCGCCCAGGCCGAGCGCAAGTCGCAGGTCCGCACCATGGACCGCTCCGAGCGCGTACGCACCTACAACTTCCCGGAAAACCGTATTTCCGACCACCGAGTCGGCTTCAAGGCGTATAACCTCGACCAGGTTCTCGACGGTGAGCTCAACGCCGTCACCCAAGCCCTCATCGACGCCGAGACGGCGGAGAAGCTCGCACAACACTCATGACATTTCTGCTGGACGAAATCGCGCTCGCCACCGCCCGGCTGGCCGAGGCAGGCGTTCCGTCACCGCGCACGGACGCGGAGGAGATCGCGGCGTTCGTCCACGGCGTGCGCAGGAGTGAGCTCCACACGGTCAGGGACGCCGACTTCGACGCGCTCTTCTGGGAGGGCGTCGCGCGGCGCGAGGCCCGCGAGCCACTGCAGCACATCACCGGCCACGCCTACTTCCGCTACCTGGAGCTCGCGGTCGGGCCCGGCGTGTTCGTGCCGCGGCCGGAGACCGAGGTCATGGCCGGATGGGCCATCGAGACCCTGCGGGAGATGGACGTGACCGCCCCCCTCGTGGTCGATCTGGGCACCGGGTCCGGCGCGATCGCGCTGTCGATCGCCCAGGAGGTGGCGCTGGCCGAGGTGCACGCCGTGGAGGTCGACCCCGAGGCGTACACATGGGCCAAACGCAACATCTCCGAGCACGGCCAGGGCCGCACGCACCTGCACCCGGAAGATCTCGCCGAGGCGTTGCCCGAGCTCAACGGCAAGGTCGACCTGGTCATCTCCAACCCGCCCTACATCCCGCCCGGCGCGATCCCGCGCGACCCAGAGGTGCGTCACTACGACCCCTCCAGGGCTCTTTACGGCTCGGGCGACGACGGGCTCGGCGAGGTCCGCGCGGTGGAGCGCACCGCCCGCCGCCTGCTGCGTCCAGGGGGCTGGATGGCCGTGGAGCACGCCGACGAGCAGGGCAGGTCCGTCTACCTGACCTTCCCTGAGGACAACGGCTGGCGGGACGTACGTCTGCGCCAGGATCTCACCAGAAGAGACCGCTTCGTCACGGCCAGGCTGGGCCAGGACTAGGATGCACGCGAGCGGCTCGGCTGCCCCATTGGCACCGTCGGCCGTCTGAGGAGGAAGGGGGAGGCCTCGACAGCGCCGCTCGTCTACCGGGCGGAGCGAGGCGAAGAGATCGTGGGACGACGTTTTGACTGCTCCGACCCCGAACAGCGGGCCGAGGGCCTGACGGAGGCCGCGGCCGCCGTACGCAGAGGCGAGCTCGTGGTGCTGCCGACCGACACCGTGTACGGCATCGGCGCCGACGCCTTCACCCCCGCGGCCGTCACCGCGCTGCTCGACACCAAGGGCCGGGGCCGTGACATGCCGCCGCCCGTGCTGGTGGGCACCGTCAGGGCCGCCACGGCGCTCGTGGACGACCTGGGGCCGTACGGGCAGGACCTGATAGACGCCTTCTGGCCGGGGGCGCTCACGCTGGTCTGCAAGGCCAACAGGGCCCTTTCCTGGGACCTGGGGGACGCCAAGGGGACGGTGGCCATCCGCATGCCGCTCCACCCCGTCGCGCTCGAACTGCTCAAGGAGACCGGCCCCATGGCGGTCTCCAGCGCCAACCGCTCGGGCGCGCCCGCCGCGACCACGGCCGAGGAGGCCGAGGAGCAACTCGGCGAGTCGATCCCGGTCTACCTCGACGGCGGCAAGACCACCGACAACACGCCCTCCACCATCCTCGACCTCACCACGGCCGTGCCCCGGATGTTGCGGCGCGGGGCCATCCCGGTGGAGAAGCTGCGCGGCATCATCGGCTACGTCGCCACCGACGACTGAGGTATACCGGCTGCTTATTCCGGCTGCTATCGCGCTCGGGCCATGATTACGGTAAGGCCCGGAGCTGCGATACGTCCGGGAGTGGCCGATGGGCAAGTACGACGGCATGGATCCCCAATTGGTCCGTGACCTGCTGGCCGAGGTGAAGAGCGCGGCCACGCGGATGCGCACGGTCGAGGACCGGATCAGGCTTGTCATGCACCAGGCCGGGCTGTCCGCCGGGATCGCCCATCGTCCTGTGCACATCGCCGATGCCGTCGATGACATGGTCAAGGACGTCAACGTCCGGCTCGGGGCGCTGGAGAAACGGGTCGATCCGCCGGCGGGGGCCGGGCAGAAGGATGTGCGCGGGGATCAGGACCTGTACGGGAATCCGCGCGCGGATGAGGAAGTGACGCCTCCGGCTAGGGACGGCGCTGGGACCGGCGGGACCGGCACAGACGGGGCGAAGCCCGACTCCGACGGCAAGACCGGGTCTGACGGCAAAACTGGCTCGGACGGGAAGACCGGCTCGGACGGGAAGACCGGCTCCGACGGCGAGACCGGCGCGCGGGGCGGGACTGGGGCCGACGGCACCACCGACTCCGACGGGAAGAGCTGTGACGACGGCAAAGACACCGGAACCGGCCAGGGCACTGGGACCGGAACTGGCACCGGAACCGGTCAGGGCACTGGGACCGGAACTGGCACCGGAACCGGTCAGGGCACTGGGGCAGAGACCGGGACCGGCCAGGGGACGGGACAGGACGCCGGGGCTGGTCAGGGCACTGGGATCGGCCAGGGAACCGGGACGGACACCGGCACAGGGACGGACACCGGGACGGGCCAGGGCACTGGGACTGGGGCGGATACCGGGACGGGCCAGGGCACAGGAGTGGGCACTGGCACGGGGACGGATACCGGGGCTGGCCAGGGCACAGGAACGGGCACCGGCACGGGGACGGACACTGGGGCCGGCCAGGGCACTGGGACTGGGGCGGACACCGGGACCGGCCAAGGCACAGGAACGGGCACGGGGACGGACACTGGCACGGGGACGGGCACTGGGACCGGCCAGGGCACGGGCACTGGGGCGGATACCGGGATCGGCCAGGGCACTGGGACTGGGACGGACACCGGGACCGGCCAAGGCACTGGGACGGGCACTGGGACGGGGACGGGCACTGGGACGGGGACGGACACTGGAACCGGGCAGGGCACTGGGACGGGGCAGGGTGTCGGGGTCGGGGTGGATGGTGGGGGGACGGACAATCCCGTCCAGGACGGGCAGAGCGCGGCCAAGCCACAGGTTGTGGTGGTCGATGGGGTCAAGGTTCTGCAGGTGCCGCTCGATCCGCCGACCGCTGAGGTCGTGGAGGACATGCTGCAGCACCCCGATCGCGTGCCACCGGCCGAGATGCCGAACGTTCCCGCCGGTGTCGCCGATGCCACGACCATTGGCAACTACGCCAACGACGGCAGCGACGTGGTCTCCGCAGGGGCGAATCCGCCCGACCTGGACGCGCTGGAGACGGTGATCGAGAACCATCGGGACATTGGGCCGCAGGACATGCCCGGTGTGGACGTTCCGGCCGGAGAATACGGCAAGGGCGATTGGGCTGAGCAGGACGTCAGGCCGGATGGCCCCACGGGTTCCGTTGACCCGGCCAGACCGAGCACGGGCGCAGGCCAGCCGGTGTCCCTTCCACCAACGGACGTCACCTCGGACGGCGTCTCGACGGGCGAGGTGGCGGGTGCAGCCACCACACCAGCCGACGACACGGCTCCCCCCGCCACCGACGATGCCTGCGATTCGGACAAGGATGCGACGCCGGGCGGCGACACGGGCACCACACCGGGCGGCAAGGACACGACACCGGCCCCGCCGACAGGCGAACTACCCGATCAGGGCACTGGCGGCGGCCAGGGAACCGGCCAGGGTACGGGCGACCAAGGCGGCCAGGGAACTGGCGATCAAGGCACTGGCGGTACAGGCACCGGCGCCACAGGCGACCAGGGTGGCCAGGGCACCGGCGGCACGGGTGGCCAGGGTCCGGGCGATCAGGATGGCCAGGGGACGGGTGGCCAGGGCGCTGGCGGCACGGGCGACCAGGGTGGCCAGGGGACGGGTGGCCAGGAGACTGGTGACCAGGGCACCGGTGATCGTGGGACGGGCGATCAAGGGACGGGTGAGCGAGGGAAGCCGGTCACGATCCCGCCGACCAACCCCTCCGCCGAAACGCCCAATGGCGCCACCACCGACACACCACCCACGACGACGGATGCCGATGGGAGCACGGACGGGCGGGGAGGCAGCGGCGCCGCTGGGGTGCAGGGGGGCGGTGGCGTGGGGTCGGGCGTCTACGGAGCGGGCTCGGCTCCGGGCGTGGAGGCCAGCGCGGGCGTCAATGCGAGCGTCGGGGTGTATGGAGGCGATGGCGCTGATGCAGGAGCTTACGGCTCGGGATCGGCTCGGGATGCGGGTGCCGCTTTGGGCGGTGCGGTGCAAGGCGGCGATGTCGCCGGTGCCGGGCAGGGAGCCGGGACGAGCGTTGCGGTGGAGGGAGGAGCCGGGACGAGCGTTGCGGTGCAAGGGGGAGCCGGGACGAGCGTTGCGGTGGAGGGGGAGCGGGTGCTGGGGGATGGTGGGGGTGGGGTTCGTGGTGGGTCGCCTGCCTACGGGATTCTGATCGGTTACGACGTGGAACCCGGTTACAAGACGGTGGCTGAGTCGGGGATGGGTGTTCAGGGGTGGGCCGATGATGGGACTGAGGTCGTGGCGGCGGAGGTCGTACCGCCCGATCTGGACGCGCTCACGACCGTGATCGAGCACCACCGCGACATCCAGCCGCAGGACATGTCCTCCCTCGAGATCCCGCCAGGCGAGTACGGAAAGGATGCGTGGATGCCAGAGGACGGTCCGCCGGGTGCGGTGGAGTCCGGTAGGCCGGAAAGGAGCGCGTGATGTACGCCGACCCACCGGCCCCCAAGGACAAGGGGGTGGACGAGACCCCGCCCCTCATCCCGGGTAAAGCGTTGGACGACCCCCACGCCTGGCTGTTCAATCCCGAATACAAACGGCTCGTGGCGGCGTGGGAGTCCGCCAAGAGCGAGCTGGACACCCTCAGCACGGTCCTCGACAGGGCGTACTCCCTGGCCATGAGCCCCCAGACGTGGGAGGCGCCCGTGGGGAAGCGTTACGTCGAGGACATCAAGGAATGGCGCAAGAGGCTCATCGCCTACCGGCTCGCCGTGCTCTCCGCGATCAGCGATGAGGCGGCCGATACGCCGCGATGGGTGCACACGACGGCAAGCGCGCCGCACGCCTACTACCCGCGATGAAATTTCCGGGCCCCGCCGGTGTATGGGAGAACCGGACATTAGGTCGTACAGTGGGGAAATGGGTGCGGAGCCCTACTATGGCCCGGACTTCGGGCTGCTGCGGAGGCGAGATCCCGAGATAGCGCAGGTCCTGATCGACGAGCTCGACAGGGTGCGCGGCGGGATCCAGTTGATCGCGAGCGAGAACTTCACCTCGCCGGCCGTCATGGCCGCCCTGGGCTCCACCCTGACGAACAAGTACGCCGAGGGTTACCCGGACAGGCGCTACTACGGCGGCTGCGAGGTGGTGGACAGGGCCGAGCGGCTGGCGGTCGAGCGGGCGCGGGCGTTGTTCGGGGCCGAGCACGCCAACGTCCAGCCTCATTCCGGCGCCTCGGCGAATCTGGCCGCCTACGCCGCCCTCCTGCAGCCCGGCGACACGATGCTGGCCATGGCGCTCCCGCACGGCGGCCACCTCACGCACGGCTCGAAGGTGAACTTCTCGGGAAGATGGTTCGACGTCGTGTCGTACGGGGTGCGACGCGACACCGAGCTCATCGACTACGACGAGGTGCGCGACCTGGCGCTGCGGCACCAGCCGAAGCTCATCGTGTGCGGCGCCACCGCGTACCCGAGGCTGATCGACTACATGGCCTTCCGCGGCATCGCGGACGAGGTGGGGGCGTGGTTGCTGGCCGACGTGGCGCACCCGATCGGGCTGATGGCGGCGGGTGTGATCCCGTCGGCGGTGCCGTACGCGGACGTCGTGACGCTCACCACCCACAAGGCGCTGCGCGGACCGCGCGGCGGCGCCATCCTGTGCACGGAGGAGCTGGCCAAGAAGATCGACCGGGCGGTCTACCCGTTCGTGCAGGGCGGGCCGATGATGCACGTGGTGGCGGCGAAGGCGGTGGCGTTCGCGGAGGCGATGCGGCCGGAGTTCGCCGGCTACGCCAGGCGGGTGATCGCGAACGCGCAGGCGCTGACGGAGGCGCTGGCCGTGGAGGGTATGCGGGCCGTGTCCGGCGGCACCGACACCCATCTGGCGCTGATCGACCTGCGTGATGTGGGAGTGTCGGGGGCGGAGGCGGAGCGCAGGTGCGCGGCCGCTGGAATCACACTCAACCGGAACGTGGTGCCGTATGATCCGGAACCGGCGACGATCACTTCGGGGATCCGCGTCGGTACGCCGTGCGTGACCACCCAGGGGATGGGACCGCGGGAACTCAAGGAGGTGGGCACTCTGGTGACGCTGGCGGTGCGGCATCCGGCCGCCGCGGCGGAGGTCAGGGACAGAGTGTCGGCGCTTCTTGCCATACATCAGCCATATCTCAGCGAATATTAAGCTGGTCTGAGTCGTTTTCCGGTCACAGTCGGCCGGAGCATCCTGGAAACTAGGTACGTGCGCGAATACCTCTTCATGGCGCTCATCTCAGCGGCGGTGACCTACCTGCTGGTTCCGCTGGTGCGCCGCTTCGCCATTCGCATCGGCGCCATGCCCGAGGTTCGCGAGCGCGACGTGCACACCACGCCGACGCCCAGGCTCGGTGGCCTGGCGATGTACGGCGGCCTGGTCGTGGGCCTCCTGACCGCCTCCCATCTCACCCATACCGGCGCCGCGCTGGCCGAGTCCGACGCCAACGCGGTCACCGCGCTCATCGTCGCGGGCGGGCTCATCACGCTGACCGGATTCCTGGACGACTGGTGGGGCATGGACGCCTTCATCAAGCTCGGGGGTCAGATCGCGGCGGCCGGCGTGCTGGTCTTCTTCGACATGCGGCTGCTCTACATCCCGCTGCCCAAGGACTGGGGCGGCTCCACCAGCCTCGACTACACGCTCAGCACGATCATCACCATCCTGGTCGTGGTGGTGACCATCAACGCGGTCAACTTCGTGGACGGGCTCGACGGGCTGGCGGCCGGGATCGTGTGCATCGCGGCCATGGCCACCTGGGCTTACTCGATCTTCCTCGCGCAGAGCATGAGCGTCGGCAACATCACCACGACCGCCGCCATCGCCGCCGTCCTCATCGGCACCTGCCTGGGGTTCCTGCCGCACAACTTCCACCCGGCGAAGATCTTCATGGGCGACACGGGCGCGATGCTGATCGGGCTGGTGCTCGCCTCCTCGATCGTGACCGTGACCCCGCTCGACCCGGCGGCCATCGAGGACATGAACAAGGTCGGCGTGCTGGTGCCGCTCATGTTGCCCGCCGCCGTGCTGGTCCTGCCGCTCGTCGACCTGATCACCGCGGTGGTCAGACGCACCTCGCAGGGCCTGTCGCCGTTCGCGCCCGACCGCGGTCACCTGCACCACCGGCTGCTGGACATCGGCCACTCGATGCGGCGCTCGGTGCTGATCATGTACGCGTGGGCGTTCCTGTTCGCCTTCGGCGTGGTGCTGATGTCGCGGCAGGGTGTGCCGGTGCTGATGTTCCCCGTGGTCATCGTGCTGGCCCTGGCCGTGCTGGTCCTGATGGCGGCTCCGCGCTGGCGGGGCAGGGGCGGCGCGCACTCGGCCCCGCGGGGCAAGGAGCCCGACGACGACGGCCCGCCCACCGGGCCGATGCCGCCGATCCTGCCGGACACACAGGTCAGACGGCAGGTGCCGCCGGCGGACGGATCCACGACCGCCCGCGCGACGACCGAGGGAAACCCGGTCATTCCCGTATTTCCGAGCCGCCCTTGATCGCGAACTAGAAGCGGCAGGTAAAAGCGGCCTTCCGTGAGCTTGTGATATCTTTCACGAGCAGGGACTCCAGATACTCCGGTTCTGGAGGTAGCAAACGCTCGCTTGATAATTTGCTGATGGAGCATACATGCAGGCCAACGACGTGCGCGTCCTTAAGAGCGCCGCGATTCCGACCGCCCTGGTCGGGCTGGTCGCCGTGGTCGTGGCGCTCCTGGTAGCCGGCGGCAAGGGAGCACTGGGCGCGGTCATCGGCACCTTGCTGGTCGGGGTTTTCTTCAGCGTCAGCGTGGTAGCCGTCTCCTATGCCGCCCGGATCTCCCCGCAGATGATGGCGATCGCCGCGATGGGCAGTTACCTCGTCAAGATCGTCGCAATCATGATCGTGCTGGTCTCGTTCCGCGACACCACGGCCTGGAACAACCAGGCCTTCGCCTGGGCCGTCGTGGTGTGCACGCTGGTCTGGACGGGTTTCGAAGTCCGAGCCTTCGTGAAGACCAAGATGCTTTACGTCGACCCCGAAGCCAACGTCCCCGGTAAGGGCGACTCATGAGGCTGGTTCACGGACGGGGTCCGATATGACTAGTCCTCTACTTGCCTGCTATCGTCAGGGCCGCGATGAGCGCACAGGAACGCCGACCGGAAGAAGACGGTCGCGACTTCGCCGATGCCATGTGGGCTATCCCGAGCTCTCTGCTCGCCGGGATGGCTATCTATGGCGGCATCGGGTGGTTGCTGGACCGGTGGCTGGACATGTCCGCATTCTTCCCCATAGGCATCGTCCTGGGGCTGGTGCTCGCCGGCTATCTGGCGTACCGGAAGTTCTCTCGCTAGTCCGCCGCAGCGACGGCTTCGCTGAGGGAATCCTCTTGATCCACACAACGACGTTGAAGGGAACGCCGCGTGAGTGCGCTGACGGTCCTCGCACCCGCTGACCAGTTCGGGGCGCCTACGCCTGATGAGCTGTTCAACCTGCCGCCGATCATTCCCGGGGTCGACTGGTTCACCAAGCCGGTCCTGCTGGCGCTGCTCAGCGCCGTTCTGGTGATCGGCATCACCTGGGCTGCCTTCTCCAACCCCAAGGTCGTGCCTCGGGGCGTGCAGAACGTGGTCGAGTACGGCTACATGTTCGTCCGCGACCAGGTCGCCCGGCCCTTCCTGGGCAAGGACGCCGACCGGTGGATGGGCCTGCTGGTGACGCTCTTCTTCCTGGTCTTCCTGTGGAACATCATGGGCGTCATCCCGGTCCTGCAGTTCCCCGTGGCCTCGCACATCGCCTTCCCGGCGGTGCTGGCGCTCTCGATCTACGTGCTCAAGATCTACCTGGGCGTCAAGCACCAGGGCGCCGGCGGCTACTTCAAGAACATGATGTTCCCGCCTGGTCTGCCCAAGGGCATCTACTTCCTGCTGGCGCCGATCGAGTTCCTCTCCAACCTGGTGATCGCGCCGTTCACGCACGCGGTGCGACTGTTCGCCAACATGTTCGCCGGTCACATGCTGCTGGCCTTCTTCAGCATGGTGGGCTTCTGGTTCCTGTTCGAACAGCTCACCCCGCTGGGAGCTCCCGTCGGCATCGTCGGCGTGATCATGACCATCATCTTCACCGCCTTCGAGATCTTCATCCAGTTCTTGCAGGCGTTCCTCTTCGCGATGCTGGCGGCGATGTACATCGGCGGCTCGCTGCACCCAGATCACTGAGAACCACATACCGGAATATCCATGACCGGTGGGACTCCCTTCACCGGCCGTCCAGTAAAGGAATAACAGCAATGAGCGTTCTCGCTGAGGTCTCCGGCAACGTCACCGCCATCGGTTACGGTCTTGCCGCCATCGGCCCCGGCATCGGCGTCGGCATCATCTTCGGTCAGGGCGTGCAGGCCATCGCGCGTCAGCCCGAGGCCTACGGTCTGATCCGCCAGAACATGCTCCTCGGCTTCGTCCTCACCGAGGCCCTCGCACTGCTCGGTCTGGTCGCGCCCTTCATCTTCGCGCAGCTCTGAGGCCAGAAGAAACCCTGACGAAAGGCTGCGACCATGATGATTAAGGCAGCTACGCTCCTCGCAGCGGAGGAGGGTGCTAACCCACTCATTCCGCACACCTACGAGCTCGTCGTCGGTATCTTCTCGTTCGCCGTCGTTCTGTTCGTTGTCGGCAAGCTCCTCGTTCCCCGCATCCAGAAGACGCTGGCGGAGCGGACCGACGCGATCGAGGGCGGCATCAAGAGGGCGGAGGAGGCGCAGGCCGAAGCTCAGGCCCTGCAGAAGCGTTACGCCGACCAGCTCGAAGAGGCTCGGCGTGAGGCAGGCAGGCTCCGTGAGGAGGCCCGCGAGCAGGCCGCGCAGATCAAGGCCGAACTCCGCGAGGAGGCGCAGGCCGAGGCCCGCCGTCTCGTCGAGGCGGCCCACGCCCAGATCGAGGCGGACCGGCAGGCGGCCTTCGCCCAGCTCCGCGCGGAGATCGGGCGTCTGTCCACCGACCTGGCCGGCCGCATCGTCGGTGAGTCCCTTGAGGACGAGGCCAGGCAGAGCCGCATCGTGGACCGGTTCCTCGATGAGCTCGAGAACAGCAACGCGCAGGCGGTGCGCTGATGCGCGGTTTGAGCAGGGCCTCGCTGGCCGACGTCGAAGAGCGGTTCAACGCGGTGGCCGGCAGTGCTGACCTCGGCACGCTCTCCGACGAGCTGTTCGCGGTCGCGGATCTGCTCGACCGTGAGCACGGCCTGCGCCGCGCCCTGTCCGACCCGGCCAGGGCCGGTGAGCAGAAGGCGAGCATCACGCGCTCGTTGCTCGAAGGCAAGGTCGGCGAGGCGGCGATGGCCACGGCCGAGGCAGCCGTTTCGGCGAAGTGGTCGCGCTCCGGTGACCTGGCCGACTCGCTCGAACGGTTCGGCGTGGTCGCCGCGGCCGCCGAGGCCGAGAGCCAGTCCAGGCTCGACGAGGTGGAGGACGAGCTCTTCCGCTTCAGCCGCATCGTTGCCGCCAACCCCGACCTGCGCCGTGCGCTCGCCGACGCGGCCGCTCCCGAGGAGGGCAAGCGCGACCTACTGCGCAACCTGCTCGAGGGCAAGGTCGCACCGGCCAGCCTGCGTCTGATCACGCAGCTGGTGGTGCACCCGCGCGGGCGTAGCCTGGAGACGGGCCTGGAAGAGGCGAGTCAGCTCGTGGCGCAGCAGCGCCAGCGCCTCGTGGCGGTGGTGCGTACCGCGGTCGAGCTGAGCGAGGCACAGAAGGAGCGCCTGGCCACGTGGCTGCGCGTCTCTTATGGCCGCGACGTGCACCTGAACGTCGAGGTGGACCAGCGAGTGCTCGGTGGGTTCTCGGTTCGCATCGGCGACGAGCTCATCGACACCACCATTGTGGGACGAATCGAAGAAGTCCGCCGCCGGTTGGCCGGCTAGGCGAATAGGGAGACAGAGTAGAGATGGCGGAGCTTACGATCCGGCCGGACGAGATCCGGGACGCGCTTGAGCGCTTCGTCCAGGCGTACGAACCGGAAGGCGCCGCGCGCGAGGAGATCGGGACCGTCGTCGACGCCGGCGACGGCATTGCCCATGTCTCCGGCCTTCCCTCGGCGATGGCGAACGAACTGCTCGAGTTCGAGGACGGCACGCGCGGCCTGGCACTTAACCTCGACACCCGCGAGATCGGTGTCGTTATCCTGGGCGACTTCAGCAAGGTCGAGGAGGGCCAGACGGTCCGCAGGACGGGCGAGATCCTGTCCGTGCCCGTTGGCGACAACTTCCTCGGCCGTGTGGTCGACCCGCTCGGCAACCCGCTCGACGGCAAGGGCGCGATCGAGGCCGAGAGCGTTCGCGCTCTCGAGCTGCAGGCCCCCAGCGTCGTTCAGCGGCAGCCGGTGAAGGAGTCGCTGGCCACCGGCATCAAGGCGATCGACGCCATGACCGCGATCGGCCGGGGCCAGCGACAGCTGATCATCGGCGACCGTGGCACCGGCAAGACCGCGATCGCCGTGGACACGATCCTCAACCAGCGCGAGAACTGGGCCTCTGGCGACCCCGCCAAGCAGGTCCGCTGCGTCTACGTCGCGGTCGGCCAGAAGGGCTCGACCGTCGCGCAGGTGCGCGCTCGCCTGGAGGAGGCAGGCGCGATGGAATACACCACCATCGTCGCCGCCCCCGCCTCCGACCCCGCCGGCTACAAGTACATCGCGCCCTACGCCGGCTCGGCGATCGGTCAGCACTGGATGTACCAGGGCAAGCACGTCCTGATCGTCTTCGACGACCTGACCAAGCAGGCCGACGCGTACCGCGCGGTCTCGCTGCTGCTGCGCCGTCCGCCGGGCCGTGAGGCGTTCCCCGGCGACGTCTTCTACCTCCACTCCCGTCTGCTGGAGCGCTGCGCCAAGCTCTCCGACGACATGGGCGCCGGCTCGATGACGGGTCTTCCGGTCATCGAGACCAAGGGCAACGACGTCTCGGCCTTCATCCCGACCAACGTCATCTCCATCACCGACGGCCAGGTCTTCCTCGAGACCGACCTGTTCAACGCGGGTGTGCGCCCGGCCATCAACGTCGGTGTCTCGGTCTCCCGAGTCGGTGGCGCCGCTCAGTCCAAGGCCATGAGGAAGGTCGCCGGTACGCTGCGTCTGTCGCTCTCGCAGTACCGTGACCTGGAGGCCTTCGCGGCCTTCGCCTCCGACCTGGATGCCGCGTCCAAGGCGCAGCTCGAGCGTGGCCAGCGGCTGGTGGAGCTGCTCAAGCAGGCCCAGTACAGCCCGTTCTCGCTGGAGCGCGAGGTGGCCTCGATCTGGGCCGGCACGACGGGCGAGCTGGACGAGGTGCCGATCGAGGACGTTCGCCGCTTCGAGATGGAGTTCCTGGACTACATCCAGTCCTCGCACAAGGGTGTCTTCGACACCATCCGCGAGACCAGGGACTTGGCCGACGACACGGTGACCACCCTCAAGGACGCCATCACGGAGTTCAAGAAGGGCTTCACCACCTCCTCGGGTGAGCTGCTGGTCAAGGACGAGCCGGTGGCGCCGCTCGGTGCGGACGAGGTCGGTCAGGAAAAGATCAAGAAGGTCGTCCGGCCTGCGGCGGAGAAGTAGGACATGGGTGCCCAGCTAAGGCTGCTGCGGCGGCGGATCACCTCGGTCAAGTCGACCGCGAAGATCACGCGCGCCCAGGAGCTCATCGCCTCTTCACGGATCGTGAAGGCGCAGCAGCGGATGCAGGCGGCGCTGCCGTACGAGCGTGAGATCATTCGCGCCGTCACCGGCGTCGTCAGCAACGCGGCCAGCGTCGACCATCCGCTGACCGTGGCGAAGGAGAACCCCGCCAGGGCGGGAGTGCTCATCGTCACCAGCGACAGCGGATTCTGCGGCGGCTTCAACGCCAACGCGCTGCGCGAGGCCGAGGCCCTGCGCGGGTTGCTGGAGAGCCGCGGCCTGACCGTGGTGCCGTTCGTCACCGGGCGGAAGGGTGTCACCTGGCACACCTTCCGCAACCGCGAGATGGGCGGCAGCTGGGTCGGGTTCTCGCGCAAGCCGGCCTACGCCGACGCCAAGGAGATCGCGACCACGCTGATCGACTCGTTCAAGGCGGACGACGGGATCGACGAGATCCACATCGTCTCGACCGAGTTCGTCTCGATGCTCACGCAGAACGTCGTGGTCAAGCGAGTCCTGCCGCTGGAGGTCGAGGAGACCGAGGCGACGGAGACGACCGTGATTCCGCCGTACTTCGAGTTCGAGCCGACCGCCGGCGACGTGCTGGAGTCACTGCTGCCGCGTTATGTGGAGTCGCGCATCTTCACCGCGTTGCTCCAGTCCGCGGCCTCGGAAGAGGCCGCGCGGCGGCGCGCGATGAAGTCGGCGACCGACAACGCCAATGAGCTGATGCGGGTGCTCACCCAGCAGATGAACCAGGCTCGCCAGGCGGAGATCACCCAGGAAATCAGCGAGATCGTCGGTGGCGCCAACGCGCTCGCTGACAGCGCAGCGGGGAAAGAGTGAAATGACTGCAGAGGCTGTTGAAACTGTAGAAGCCGCCGCGGCCGGCACTGGCCGCGTGGCACGTGTCACCGGCGCCGTCGTCGACGTGGAGTTCTCCATCGAGGCGATGCCCGAGATCTATAACGCCCTCAAGGTCGAGGTGACCCTCGGCGGCGAGGCCAAGACCCTGACCCTTGAGGTCGCCCAGCACCTGGGTGACAACCTGGTCCGGGCCATCTCCATGCAGCCCACCGACGGCCTGGTCCGTGGCCAGGCGGTGACCGACACGGGCGCCGCGATCTCGGTGCCGGTCGGCGACGTCGTCAAGGGCCACGTGTGGAACGCGCTGGGCGAGACGCTCGACGTGCCGACCTCCTCGCTCAAGATCGAGGAGCGGTGGGGCATCCACCGGCCGTCCCCGCCCTTCGACCAGCTCGAGTCCCGCACGGAGCTGCTGGTCACCGGCATCAAGGTCATCGACCTGCTCACCCCGTACGTGCAGGGTGGGAAGATCGGCCTGTTCGGCGGCGCCGGTGTGGGCAAGACCGTGCTGATCCAGGAGATGATCCGCCGGGTCGCCCGTAACTTCGGTGGCACCTCGTGCTTCGCCGGTGTGGGCGAGCGCACCCGTGAGGGCAACGACCTGTGGCTGGAGATGGAGGAGGCGGACGTCCTCAAGGACACCGCGCTCGTCTTCGGCCAGATGGACGAGCCGCCGGGCACCCGTCTGCGGGTCGCCCTGTCGGCGCTGACGATGGCGGAATACTTCCGCGATGTGCAGGGGCAGGACGTGCTGCTGTTCATCGACAACATCTTCCGCTTCACGCAGGCCGGTTCCGAGGTCTCGACGCTGCTCGGCCGTATGCCGTCCGCCGTGGGTTACCAGCCCACGCTGGCCGACGAGATGGGTGTGCTCCAGGAGCGCATCACCTCGACGCGTGGTCACTCGATCACCTCGATGCAGGCGATCTACGTGCCCGCGGACGACATCACCGACCCGGCCCCGCACAACGCGTTCGCGCACCTCGACGCGCAGACCGTTCTGTCGCGGCCGATCTCGGAGAAGGGCATCTACCCCGCGGTGGACCCGCTCGACTCCACCTCCCGGATCCTCGACCCGCAGATCGTGGGCGAGGAGCACTACCGGGTGGCCCAGGAGACCAAGCGGATCCTGCAGAAGTTCCGCGAGCTCCAGGACATCATCGCGATCCTCGGTATCGACGAGCTCTCCGAGGAGGACAAGGTCACCGTCCAGCGGGCCCGCCGCATCGAGCGCTTCCTGTCGCACCCGATGTACGCGGCCGAGGCCTTCACCGGCCAGCCGGGCGAGACCGTGCCCCTCGACGAGACCATCGCCTCGTTCAAGGGCCTCTGCGCGGGTGAGTACGACCACCTGCCCGAGCAGGCGTTCTACATGGTCGGCGGCATCGAGCAGGCCATCGCCAAGGCCAAGGAACTCGAGCGTCGGTAATCGCCCTATGGTGGTGGTATGGCTTGATTGCCGTACCACCACCTGATCGGAAAGGAACCTACACCAGTGGCGAAGCTACGCGTAGGGGTTGTCTCACCCGAGCGTGAGATCTGGTCGGGCGAGGCCGACATGGTGATTGCCAAGACCGTGGACGGCGAGATCGGTATTATGCCGCAACACGCACCTGTGCTCGGCGTCCTCGTCGAGGGCGGTGTGCTACGCGTGAAGCGGGAAGGCGAGCCGGAGCTGGTGGCGGCGGTGCACGGTGGGTTCATCTCCGTGGCCGACGACGAGGTTTCCGTGCTGGCCGAGGTGGCCGAGCTCGGTTCCGAGGTCGACGTCGCGGCGGCTCGCGACGCTCTCGACCGGGCTCAGGCCTCGATCGAGGCCAACCAGGAGGACGCCGACGCGGCGGTCGAGGCCAAGCGTGCCAAGGCTCGGCTGCGCGCGGCGGGCGAAGAGGTTTAATACTGTTCAAGCGGGTTCAGGGGGCGGCATGGTAGCGACGGTAGTGGTTCTCATAGTGCTGCTGGCCGCCCTCATATTCCTGCGGGGTGTGATGCTGGCCAGATCGCGGGGGAACATGCCCTGCCGGCTGCGTGAGGGAGAACGCGGATGGCAGAGCGGGGTAGCCCGCTACGCCGACGGGGAACTCCACTGGATTCCGCTCATGGGCATCCGACTCAGGCCGCGCCACGCTATCGCGAGGCGCGGCCTTGTTGTATCCGCCCGTCGCGAGATCGACGGCGGCCTGTTCGCCGTCGACTGCGGGGGCACCACCCGGGGGATCTCCCTGGGGATGAGCGCCGACGCCCTGACAGGGTTCCTGGCCTGGCTGGAATCCGCTCCCCCCAGCGCCTATCTCGACGTCGCCTGAAAACCTTCCATCCTCTACGCGCTGCCGTGGTCTGCCACCCGCCGTCCCCGGCCGGCACCTGTCCAGGGAAACGCCCTCTGACCGGTCAGTGGCGCGCCACCGTTACGGAGCGCCCCGCCGGCCGACTTCCGTGGCCAATCGTGAACCACGTAACCGGGCAAGGCGGGCTCGCGTAGCGGTGGGGCAGCGGTGATGGGTCAGAGGGCGTTTCCTGGAGGGCCGTCAGCCGAAGTGCGGCGGGTGGAGAGCCACGGCAGCGCGTAAAAGATGATGATTATGATCGGCTGCCGCCGGGCTTCCAGAGGATCTCGGTGCCGGCGTGGGCGACGCGGCAGGCGATGAAGAGCAGGTCGGACAGGCGGTTGAGATATTTCGCCGTGAGCGGGTTCATGTCGTCGTGCTCCTGCAGGGCCGCCCACGTCGTGCGCTCAGCCCTGCGGACCGTGACGCGGGCCACGTGCAGCGAGGCAGTGGCGGGGTCGCCGCCGGGCAGGATGAAGCTGCGCAGCGGTTGCAGATCGGCGTTGAGGCGGTCGCACTGCTCCTCCAGCCAGGTGATGTAGGACGCCTCCACCCGCAGCGGCGGGAACTCCGGGTTCTCGACGACGGGTGTGGCCAGGTCGGCCCCCACGTCGAACAGTTCGTTCTGCACCCGGATCAGCACCGCCACCAGGTCGGCGGAGAGCGTGCCGTGGGCGAGCGCGACCCCCAGGTGGGCGTTGGCCTCCTCCACGTCGGCGTAGGCCGCCAGCCGGGAATCGGTCTTCGAGGTCCGGCTCATGTCGACCAGCGCTGTGGTGCCGTCGTCGCCCGCACGGGTGTAGATGCGGGAGAGGACGACCGGCTTGTCCTTGTCGGCGCGCGTCATGGCCTCAGCGTAATGACAAATGTCATCCGGATCGCACGCGGGATCCACATGGGGCCGATGATTTCGGCGACTACCTGGTCGAACGCGGTTTGGGCCACTATTGACCCCATGATGAAGGAGATGACCTGATGCTCGAGATCAACGAGCTGCGCAAGCGTTTCACCGGGGGTCCCGACGCGCCTGGCGGCAAGGTCGCCCTGGACGGGATCAGCTTCGCCGTGCGGCCGGGTGAGATGTTCGGGTTCGTCGGCGCGAACGGCGCCGGCAAGACCACGACGATGCGCATCGTGATGGGCGTGCTCCAGGCAGACTCCGGCTCGGTGAGCTGGCGGGGTGAGCCCCTTGGCTACGACGACCGGCAGCGGTTCGGGTACATGCCTGAAGAGCGCGGGCTGTACCAGAAGATGCGGGTCGCCGACCAGATCGAGTACTTCGGCCGGTTGCACGGGCTGAGCGTGCAGGCCGCGAAGAAGGCCACCGACGACCTGCTGGAGCGGCTCGGGCTGACCGAGCGCAGGCGCGATGCCGTGCAGGCGCTGTCGCTGGGCAATCAGCAGCGCGTGCAGCTCGCCGTGGCGCTGGTGCACGAACCCGAGGTGCTGATCCTGGACGAGCCGTTCTCCGGGCTGGACCCGATCGCGGTGGACGCGCTGGCCGAGGCGCTGCAGGAGCGGTGCAGGGGCGGCGTTCCGGTGATCTTCTCCAGCCACCAGCTCGAACTGGTCGAGCGGCTGTGCGACTCGGTGGGCATCGTCTCCGCCGGCCGGATGGTGGCCACCGGAACCGTGGCCGACCTGCGGGCCGCGGAGGGCAACGCGTTGCGCGTGGTCGTCCGCGAGCCGGCTCCCGGCTGGGCCGACGGGCTGCCAGGGACGGTCACCGTGCAGGGGGATCGGCACACGTTGCGTACGACGGACGGCGACGACCAGGAGATCCTGCGCCGCGCCTCGAAGGCGGGGCGCGTCGAGCACTTCGGCGTCGAACAACCCACGCTCACCGAGATCTTCAAGGAGGCCGTGGCGTGAACGGACTGTTGCTGGTCGCCCGGCGCGAGATCACCACGCAGATCCGGACCAAGGCCTTCGTGATCGGCCTCCTCGTCACGGCCGTGCTGGTGGCGGTGGTCTCCTTCCTGCCGACGGTCATCGGCGGCGGCGACTCCTACACCATCGGCACCGTCAACTCCCAGCAGCTCCCGCTGCACACGGCGGCGCCGGAGGTGGACTTCGAGTGGCGCAAGTTCGCCGACGAGGCGGCCGCCAAGCAGGCCGTGCTCAACGGGGACGTGGACGCGGTGCTGGTCAACGGCACCAAGGTGTTCACCGACGGGGAGATCGACTCCCAGCTCGAAGTGCTCCTGCAGAGCGTCAACCGTGAGTTCAAGCTCGGCGCCGCCGGCGTGGCCATCCCGCGCTTGGAGATGCAGTCCGTGGGCGCGGACACCCGGTACGAGGGTGCTCGTCAGGCCGTCGCCACCCTGCTCGTCTTCGTGCTCTTCATGCTGATCATGGGGCAGGTCGTGGCGGTCGCCATGGGCGTGGTGGAGGAGAAGGGCAGCCGGATCGTGGAGATCCTGCTCTCCTCCGTACGGCCGTGGCAGCTGCTCGGCGGCAAGATCCTGGGGCTGGGCGTGCTCGGCCTGATCAACCTGTTCACGATCGCGGTGGTCGGGCTCGCCACGGCGGCGGCCTCCGGCAGCGCCGCGGACCTTCCTCCCGGAATGCCGGCGCTGGTGCTGGCGGTGCTGGTGTGGTTCGTGCTCGGATACGCCTTCTTCGCCACATTGTCGGCCGCGATGGCCTCCCTGGTCTCTCGTCAGGAAGAGGTCAGCACCGTGCTGACGCCGCTGACGATGATGATCATGGCCACGTACTTCGTGGCCTTCTACGTCAGCAACGAGCCCACGGGCACGCTGGCCACGGTGGTCTCCTACATCCCGCCGTTCTCCTCCATGATCATGCCGGTGCGGATGGCCGCGTCCGAGGTGCCCTTCTGGCAGGTGGGGCTGTCCATGCTGGTGATGCTGGCGGCCGTGGTCGCGGTCCTGTCCTTCGGGGCCAAGGTCTACGAGCGGGCGGTGTTGCGGACGGGCGCCCGGCTGAAACTCGGCGACGTGCTGCGTAGCCGGTAGATGAACGAGATCGAGCGGGCGCGGCGCATCACCTGGAAGGTGTTGATCTCGGGCTTCATCGCCCTGTGGGGGGTCATCGCCATCAACGTCGCGGTCGGTCTCGATGTGGGACTGATCGACTGGTGGCGTACCGCGCCCGCGCTGGTCGCCGCGGTCGGCTTCACCTGGCTCAGTCTCCGGAACATCAACGCGGTGCTGGACCGCCGCCGTTACCCCGCCAGAGAGGTGGTGGTGGCGGCGGTTCTCGCGTTGCTGGTGGCCGGCCTGGGCGGGGCCGACGCGCTGAGCTGGGGCTGGGTGATCGTGTGCTGGTTGTCCATCGCCACGCTGGAGCTCCCGCGGCGCACGGCCCGCCTGATCGCGCTGGGCACGTGGCTGGTCGGCGCCGCACTGTCCACGCTGGGGTGGGGGGTCAGCGTGGCCGCCGTGGGGTTCGGTCTGACGCCGGGTCAGCTGTTGCTCTTCAACACGCTGTTCTACGGGATCTTCTGCTGGCTTCAGCCCATGTCCAACAGGATCTGGATCTGGATCTGGTCGCTGGCGGAAGAGGCCCACAAGGGCCGGGAGGCGCACACGCGGCTGGCGCTGGCCGAGGAGCGGTTGCGCTTCGCCAGGGATCTGCACGATCTCGTGGGGCACCAGCTCTCCGCCATCGCGGTCAAGACCGAGCTGGCCGTACGGCTGTCGGACGTGGACACCGGCAAGGCCAAGACCGAGATGGCCGAGGTGAACCGGCTGACCAGGAAGGCGCTGAAGGACCTGCGGCAGGCCGTGCGCGGTTACCGCGAGCTTGACTTGGCCGCCGAACTGAATAGCGTGAAAGGAGTGCTCGAAGCGGCGGGGGTCCGCTGTGAGGTGCGGCTGCCCTACCGCGAGCTTCCTGACGGAGTGGAGCCGGTGTTCGCGTACGCGGTGCGCGAGGCGGTGACCAACGTTCTCAAGCACAGCACCGCTACGTTCTGCGACATCACGCTCCGCTTCACCGAGCGGGAGGCGGAGCTCGTCGTACGCAATGACGGGGTGGCCCGGCGGCAGGCCGCGGACCTGGGGAGCGGCCTGGCGGGGATGGGCGAGCGACTGGCCGCCGTGGGCGGCGAGATGACGGCGCATCCCACGCCGGATGGAGAGTTCCTGCTCAAGGCAGTCGTGTCATTGCCGATAGATGGGTAGGGGACTCACGACGAGGGTTCACCTCGTCGCGCGTTTCGCGCGGGGGTTTGACTACGCTACGTGCGTGACTGAGGAGGTGGCATGCGCGTCCGGGGCAATCCGAGGGCCCAGGTGGTGAGGATAGGCGCCCGGCTCGATGCCGGCACGTCGGCGGGAGTGCGTGAGCGGCTGCACGATGCGCTCGACTCCGGTGAGGGCGACCTGATCCTCGATCTCTCCAAGCTGGAGATGATCGACGCGACCGGTCTCGGAGTGCTGGTGGGCGCGCATCGGCGCGCGTTGAGCGTGCAACGCCGCCTCGTTCTTCGGGGGGTGCCACCGAGGATCATGCGGATACTCGCGGTGACCCGGCTGAATCGGGTGCTGCACGTGGAGGTTCCGGCTGCCGCGGTGGCCTGATGTGACATATCGGAGCGGGTAACGATCAGCCGTTACCCGCTCTTTCCTTACTTAGACAAAATGTAGATTTCGGTTGTCCGTGGACGCAAAAGCGCGAATGCGTTTCAACCGCCGCCGAGGCTGCGGTCGAAGATGTGCACGGCCACGGCGACGAGTTCGTCGATCTCCGGCTGCTCTTCGGTCAACAGCCATTCGATCAGCAGCTCTTGTAACGCCCCAATTACTCCCAGTGCAACCAGTCGCCGATTCAAGTTCGGGGCCAGCGGGAAATCGGCGGAGGCCTCTTCCACGAGCCGGGCGAAGGACTCCACCGCCCGCTGCCTCGACAGCGCCAGGACGTCTCCTGATCTGCGTACCTCGACGTGCATGATGCGAGCCCGCCGCCAGTCGGCCGTTGTGAACTCGATATATGCGCGAATCCCTCCCTTGACCCTTCCGTCGAGCGTGTGCGGCGCCTCCTGTAACGCCTTGGCAACGACGGCCAGGCTTTCCTCCACGCAGCGCTCGTGTAACGCCTGCAGGAGCTCCTCGCGGCCGCCGAAACATTCGTAGAAGGCGCGGTTGGAGATCCTGGCCTCCGAGCACAGCCTTTCGATGGTCGTCGCCGCGAAACCCGGCTTCGCGTATAGCGTGTACGCGGCCGTCATCAGCCGCTCCCGTCTGTCCGCCAGCCTTTGCTCAGCCGACATTCCCCGGTAAGACCGGTTCACATTCCACCCGTCCAACATGATCGTGGCCCCCAGAGCACACAATTATGGACGGATGATCGGTTTTGGGAAAGGGCAAGAAGATTATCTTTTACGTCGTCCGTGCAAGAACGTGACAAGCCTGACCAGTCGCTCAAGTTCGGCGGGGCCGCGGTTGAAGGAAGTCAGGTTCATCCCGGGCATCGCGAACCGCTGGCGGGAGATGGCCTTGGGCCTGGCGAACTCGCGCAGACCGTCGGCCCCGTGGATCCTGCCGAACCCGGAATCGCCGACTCCGCCGAAGGGCAGAGCGGGCACTCCGGCGAAGGAGATGACCGAGTTGATCGCCGTCATTCCGGTGCGCATCAGGCGGGCCAGCTCCGTCGCGCGGCGGGCGTCGCGGCTGAATATCGTGCCGCCCAGGCCGTACGCGGAGGCGTTGGCCAGCTCCAGCGCCTCCTGCGCGTCGCGGGTGCGCCGCACGGTGATGGTGGGGCCGAACGTCTCCTCGCGCACCGCGGGCGAGTCCTCGGGCACGTCCTCGACGATCACCGGATCCACGTACGGGCCCCGCACCGCGTCGGGGCCGCCCGTCACCGTCCTGCCCGACTTGGTGGCGTCGTCGATGTGCCGCTTGATGATGTCCACCTGGCCAGGCATCGTGATCGGGCCGTAGTCCTCGCCCGCCTTCACCTTTGTCGCCCCGGCGGTCAGCTCGCGCATGAAACTTTCATAGACGGCGTCCACGACGTAGACGCGTTCGACGCCCGCGCAGGTCTGGCCGGCGTTGGACATCGCGCCCCACAGGCAGGCGTCGGCGGCGGCCTTCAGGTCGGCGTCGGCGTCCACGATGAACGCGTCCTTGCCGCCGCACTCGGCCACGATCGGCGTCAGGTTCTCGGCGCAGGCCGCCATGACGCGCTTGGCCGTGGCCGTCGAGCCGGTGAAGGCCACCTTCTTGACCCTGGGATCGGCGGCCAGCGCGGCCCCCGTCTCGCCCAGGCCCGTGATGGTCTGGAACACCTCGTACTCGGGGACGGACTCCTGGAAGAGCTCGGCCAGGCGGACCCCGATGCCCGGGGTCAGCTCGCTGGGCTTGAAGACCACGGCGTTGCCCGCCGCGAGGGCGTAGGAGATGGAGCCCATGGGGGTGAAGATCGGGTAGTTCCACGGGCCGATGACGCCGACGACGCCGAGGGGGAGGTATTCGAGGGTGGCCGTCAGGTTGAGGCCGATCATGCCCGTCGCCACGCGGCGGCGGCCGAGGACCTTCTGGGCGTTGCGGGCGGCCCAGTCGAGGTGGGTGATGGCCAGGACGACCTCCAGGGTGGCGTCGCCGAGCGGCTTGCCCGTCTCCTGGTGGATCAGGGTGGTCAGGTCCCTGATGTTCTGGGTCAGGACCGCCTTGTAGTCGAGGAGCCGTCGCCTGCGCTCCGCCGGGGGCAGGGCGGCCCACCACGCGGCCGCCTCCTCGGCGCGGGCGACCGCCTGGTGGACGGTGTCGGGGGTGTGTTTGGGGTGACTGCCGACGATCTCGCCGGTAGCCGGGTTGAGTGAGTCGAACGTCACCGTGGTCATGGCGTCACGATAAACCGGTAACCCACCACTTACCAGGCGGCACTGCCGGCCGGGTTCCGTGGCCGTGTGCAGATAGCGGCCGCGGCGGCCGTGGTAGGGGCCTTGGCGCCGCTGATCCGGCCCCAGACCGCCGCGAACGCCGCGGAGGCGTAACGGGCAGCGTCGAGGACGATATGCCCGTCAGCGCCCCCACAGGCGTTCCCGGCGTGGAAGTCAGAAGAGGGTGGGATTCTCGGGCTCGATGCCGCGCAGGGAGGCGTAGTCGAGCGTGACGCAGGAGATGCCCCGGTCGGTGGCGAGCACGCGCGCCTGGGGCTTGATCTCCTGAGCCGCGAAGACGCCGCGGACAGGGGATATCAGCGGATCGCGGTTGAGGAGCTCCAGGTAGCGGGTGAGCTGCTCGACGCCGTCGATCTCGCCCCGCCGCTTGATCTCCACGGCGACCGTCGCGCCCGTCGCGTCCCTGCACAGGATGTCCACGGGACCGATCGCCGTCATGAACTCGCGGCGGATCAGCGAATATCCGTCGCCCAGCGTCGTGATGTGCTCGGCGAGCAGCTCCTGCAGGTGGGCCTCCACGCCGTCCTTGATCAGCCCCGGGTCCACCCCCAGCTCGTGGCTGGAGTCATGGAGGATCTCCTCCATGGTCAGCACCAGCTTCTCGCTGGTCTTGCCGTGCGTGACGGTCCAGGTCTCGCCGTCCTCCTTGAGCTTGCACGGCGGGTTCATCCAGTTGAGCGGCTTGAACGCGCGGTCGTCGGCGTGGATGCTCACGCTGCCGTCCGCCTTGATGAGCACAAGCCTTGGCGCCATCGGCAGATGTGCCGTGAGCCGTCCGATGTAATCCACGCTGCAGCGCGCGATGACCAGCCGCATGACGGTCCACCTTAGTGCCTCTGGAAAACTGGACGCATGGCGTTCGAACGAGTGGGAGTGGTCGGGCTCGGCACCATGGGTGCCGGGATCGCCGAGGTGTTCGCGCGGGCGGGGCTGCGCGTGATCGGCGCGGAGGCCGATGCCGAGGCGCTGGCCAGGGGAAGAGGGCATCTCGAACGCTCCACCTCGCGCGCCGTGGACAAGGGCAGGCTCACCCCCGAGCGGCGGGAGGAGATCCTGGGCCGGGTGACGCTGACCACCTCCCGCGAGGACCTGCGCGACGCCGATCTGGTCGTCGAGGCCATCCCGGAGATCCTCGACTACAAGATCTCCCTGTTCCGTGACCTCGACGGCATCTGCAAGCCCGAGACCGTGCTGGCCACCAACACCTCCTCCCTGTCGGTCACCGCCATCGCCGCCGCCACCGGCCGCCCAGACCGGGTGATCGGCATGCACTTCTTCAATCCCGCGCCGGTGATGCGCCTGGTCGAGGTCGTGGGGACGGTGGTGAGCGAGCCGGACGTCGTCCGGGAGATCGCGGAGCTGGCGGAGCGCCTGGGCAAGACGGCCGTGACGGTGGGGGACCGGGCCGGGTTCGTGGTCAACCGGCTGCTGCTGCCCTATCTCAACCACGCCACCGTGCTGATGGAGCTGGGCGTGGCCGGGCGCGACGACATCGACGTGGCGATGAAGCTGGGCGCGGGGCTGCCGATGGGCCCGTTCGCGCTGCTGGACCTGATCGGGCTCGACACCTCCTACGAGGTGATGGAGGTGCTGTTCGACGAGACCCGCGATCGCCGGCACGCGCCCTCGCCCCTGCTGCGGGAGCTGGTCACCGCCGGGTTGCTGGGGCGCAAGTCGGGGCGCGGGTTCTACGGCGAGGAGACCGCTCATCCGCGCGGCCCGGCGCGTTCGGGGGTGACCACGTTCGACGTGGCAGGCGGCCCCGGCGCCGAGGAGCTGGCGGAGCGGCTGGGGGCGGCCGGGTTCAAACGTTCCGCGAACGGCGACGTCGTGTTGCGGCTCGACGACCGGCCTGTGGTCGAGCACGCCGTACGCCTGCGCGACCCCGCCACGATGCTCGGCGTGCACCTCGTCGGCGACCGGGTGGCCGAGCTCGCCCGCACGGCACTGACCTCCGACGAGGCGGTCGGCGGGGCCATCGACCTGATGAAGGTCCTGGGGCTGGATCCGGTGCCGGTCAAGGACAGGGCCGGGTTCGTGGTGGACGCGCTGCTGTTCCCCTATCTGAACGACGCCGTGCGCATGCATGACTCGGGGTATGCCTCGATCGACGACATCGACGCGGCCATGCGCCTGGGCTGCGGCTACCCGGCCGGGCCCTTCGAGCTGCTGGAGTCCCTGGGCCTGGCCCGCGTACGCGACGGGCTGCGGGCACTCTACGCCGAGTATCGTGAGCCGGCCTTCGCCCCCGCCCCCCTGCTCGACCAGCTCGTCACCGCCGGCGCGAGCGAGTTCCCGCGCCGATGAGCCCTCGCCGCGCCCGCCGCAGGGAGTCCTCCCGCCCCTTCGGCTTCCCTACCGGCTTGGACAAAGTGGAGGAATGGCCTGACGGCGAGTGGAAAGTGCGCATGCTCAACGGCGGCTCCTCGGACAAGAACTACCGCTGTCCGGGTTGCGACCAGGAGATCCGCAGTGGCCAGCCGCACATCGTGGCCTGGCCGAACTGGCCGGGCGGTGACGAGGAACGCCGCCACTGGCACTCGGCCTGCTGGCGTAAGAGACTCGATCGCGGCCACGGCCGCAGCCGCTACTGAAGGGATCGATGGTGGAGATTCGCGCGGCGTCCGTGCTGCCCGCCCGGCGTGAGCCGATCGAGCTGCACACGGGCGACGGCCTGACCCTGGTCGGCGAGCTGGCCCAGCCCCTCGACCGGCCGCCCGTGGCGACACTGGTTACCCTGCACCCGCTGCCCACCCACGGCGGGTTCATGGACAGCCACGTCTACAAGAAGGCCGCCAACCGGTTGCCCGCGCTCGCCGACCTGGCCGTGCTGCGCTTCAACACCCGGGGCACCTCCTCCGATCGCGGCACCTCGGAGGGGGCGTTCGACGGGGGCGAGGGGGAGCGGTTCGACGTGGCCGCTGCGCTGGAGTACGCCGAATTCCACGACCTGCCGCACGTGTGGGTGGTCGGCTGGTCGTTCGGCACCGAGCTGACGCTGAAGTGGGCCCACGATCCGCTGGTGGAGGGCGCGATCCTGCTGTCGCCGCCGCTGCACAGGGCCACCGACGCCGACCTGGACGCCTGGGCGCGGTTCGGGCGGCCGCTGGTGGCGCTGGTGCCCGAGTTCGACGACTACCTGCGGCCCGAGGAGGCCCGCGGCAGGTTCGCCCGCGTGCCGCAGGCGGAGGTCATCGGGGTCGACGGGGCCAAGCACCTGTGGGTGGGGGAACCGTACGTGCGCATCGCCCTGAACGAGATCGTCAAGCGGGTCAACCCGGTCGCCTGGCCGCTGCCCACGGAGGTATGACGGATATCTCCGTATTAGTGGTGATCGTGAAGAATTCCTTGAGCAGAATGACCAGAAGTCTGGACCTGCGCCTGGGTGAGGGTAAGAATCCGATCGTCAACCGAAGATCGTGGAGACGCCGGGCGGTCGCTGTCCGCGCGTAATCCCCAGCTCAGTATGGGCGAGGAACGTATGCGGGTAGTGCACGGGCTGGTTGCGGCGGCGTTATCTATCACGACGATGGCAGTGGTCCATCCAGCTGTCGCCGAGCCCGAACGGGCCGCGACCACACAGACTCCTGATCCGGTCACACAGACTCCTCCTGAGACGGAGCGGGCAGCGGTCGCGCAGGCCAGAACGCGGGGCGGCCCCGTCGAGGTCGAGTCGATGCGCAGCGAGACCCGCACGGTCTACGCCCAGCCGGACGGCACGCTCTCCATGGAGCTGAACGTCCGCCCGATCCGCGTGCGCAAGGACGACCGCTGGGTCCCCGTGGACACCACGCTCCGCCTGCGCCCCGACGGCGCCGTCGAGCCCGTGGCCGCCGCGGTCGGCCTGACGCTCTCCGGCGGCGGCAGCGCCCCGCTGGCCCGCCTGTCGCGCGGCGCCAAGTCCATGGACATCGGCTGGACGGGCACGCTGCCCAAGCCGACGCTGAAGGGCGACACCGCCACCTACGCCGAGGTCATGCCCGGCGTGGACCTGCAGGTCACCGCGGACGTGGACGGCTTCTCGCACGTCCTGGTGGTCAAGTCGCGGGCCGCCGCGGCGAACATGACGGAGCTGACGTTCCCGCTGACCGTCAAGGGTCTGACGCTGGAGTCGGACAAGGCGGGCAACCTGGAGGCCACCGACGCGAACGAGGGCACGATCTTCATCGCCCCCACGCCGAAGATGTGGGACTCCGAGGGCATCACGAGCCAGCAGGCGCTCAAGGAGGGCCGCTCCCCGGAGGCGCGGGAGGCCACGATGGGCGTGGAGCTGGCGGGCAAGAAGCTGCGGCTGCGGCCGGATCGCAAGATGATGACGGATCCCGGGACGAAGTTCCCCGTCTATCTGGACCCGTACTTCTCGGCCGCGCGCAACGCCTGGACCGCGGTGTGGAGCAACTGGCCCAACTCCAACTACCTCAACTCCAGCGACGTCGCCAGGGTAGGGCACGTCGAGTCGCAGAAGAACCGCACGTTCTACCAGATGAACACCGGCACGGCCATCCACGGCAAGCAGATCATCAAGGCCACGCTGCGTACGTATGAGACGTGGTCGTACTCGTGCACCGCCCGCAACGTCGAGGCGTGGGCCACCAACACCATCAGCAAGGCCACCACCTGGAACAAGCAGCCCGCGTGGGTCACCAAGCTGGCCACCGTGAACGTGGCCAAGGGCTGGGGCCCGAAGTGCCTGCCCGGCGGCGTGGAGTTCGACGTCACCCCGCAGGTGGTGAACGCCGCCGCCAACAACTGGGCCAACGTCACCATCGGCCTGCGGGCCACCAGCGAGACCGACGTCTACGCCTGGAAGAAGTTCAAGAACAACCCGAGCCTGGTCATCGAGTACAACTCGCTGCCCGGCGCCCCCGTGGCCGCCGACGCGTGGTCGGACCCGGGCGGCCCCTGTGTCTCCGGTGACGACCGCCCGGTGATCAGCACCCCCACGCCCAAGCTGTGGGCCAAGCTGAAGGACGCCGACAACTCCGTCAAGGGCCGTTTCGAGTGGTACGACGCCGCGGGCACCAAGAGCGGCGAGTACGTCACCCCGCTCGGCTCCTCCGGCACCGCCTTCTCCGCCACGATCCCGCAGGCCCTGTATGTCGACGGCGCCCTGGTCCGCTGGCGCGTCCGAGCCGAGGACGGCAAGGCCAACAGCGCCTGGAGCCCCTGGTGCGAGGCCACCGTGGACGCCACGGCCCCGGGCAGGGAGCCCGAGGTCTCCTCACCGCAGTTCACGGAGAACGCCTGGAGCGACGGCGTCGGACTCCCCGGAACGTTCACCTTCGGCCCGAACGGCGTCGCCGACGTGGCCACGTACGTGTGGGGCCTGGACACCACGCCGAAGGCCGAGGTCGCGCCCGCCGCGGACGGCACGGCCACGATCGCGCTGACGCCGCGCCACGACGGACCCAACGTGCTGTCGGTGCGCAGCAAGGACCGCGCGGGCCAGTCCGGACCCATCCGCACCTACGTCTTCAACGTCAACGGCGGCAAGGGCCCCAGCGGCCACTGGCCGATGGACGACGGCCAGGGCACGGTGGCGGCCGACGCGGCCGGCGCCCACCCGGCCACGCTCACCGGCGCCACCTGGACGCCGGGTAAGAACGGCACGGCGCTGAAGCTCGCCAACGCCTACGCCAGGACCTCGGGCCCCGTCATCGACACCGGACGCAACTACACCGTCACCGCCTGGGCCCGCCTGACCGGCTCCGCCGCGACCGCCACCGCCGTCACCCAGGAGGGCGGCAGGACGGGGGCGTTCGCGCTGCAGTACTCCAAGACCAACGACCGCTGGGCGCTTGGCGTGACCGGCTCCGACGCGGACGCCGCACCGGTGACGCGCGCGCTGTCGGCCGCCGCGCCGAGGCTGAACGAATGGACCCACCTGACAGGCGTCTACGACTCCGCGGCCGGCCAGATCTCGCTCTACGTGAACGGCCGGCTGGAGTCCACGGTCGCCGTCACCGCACCATGGAACGCCACAGGCCCCCTGACGATCGGCCGCGGAAAGGTCGCAGGGGCGGCTTCGGAATACTGGCCGGGAGACGTGGACGAGGTGCGGGTCTACGGCCGCGCCATGTTCGCCGACGAGGTCGCCGATCTGGTCAACAGCGCTGCCACGCTGGTCGGCCACTGGAAGCTGGATGAGGAGTCCGGCACCTCGGCGGCCGACTCCTCCGGCCGGGCGAGCGCTGCGACGCTCTCCGGAGCCGCCTCGTGGACGTCGGGCTGGCTGGACGGCGCGCTCGCGCTGGACGGCGTGAACGGCTACGCCCAGACGACCGGGCCCGTGGTCAACACCAGGACGGGCTTCACCGTCAGCGCCTGGACCCAGCTCGACTACCTGCCGACCCGTGACACGGCGGCCGTGGCGCAGCCGGGCGGCAGGGCCGCCGGGTTCCAGCTCGGCTTCGACAAGGAACAGGGCCGGTGGACGCTCGGCATGGCCGCCGCCGACACCGACACCGCCGCACTCGTACGGACCCGGTCGGACGCCATCCCGAACCCCCTGGAGTGGACCCACATCGCCGGTGTGTACGACGCGCTGGCCGGTCAGCTCCGCATCTACGTCAACGGCCGCCTGTCCACCACGACCATCACCGATCATCTGAGCGCGTGGAACGCCACCAGCCCGCTGCAACTGGGCCGGACGAAGGCCGCGGGCGTCTTCACCGGCTACT
The DNA here is from genome assembly GCF_042656245.1 of Nonomuraea insulae. Classification (NCBI taxonomy): domain Bacteria; kingdom Bacillati; phylum Actinomycetota; class Actinomycetes; order Streptosporangiales; family Streptosporangiaceae; genus Nonomuraea; species Nonomuraea insulae. The sequence goes on along the minus strand of NZ_JBHSPA010000079.1, from coordinate 5,640 downwards.
GGCCGGGGACCGTCGACGACGTCCGCACCTATGACGGCGTGCTGAGCGCCGAGCAGATTGCCCAGCTAGCCGCACAGTAATCCCGATTCGCACCCCCCTCGCTGGGAGAGGTTCAATGGACCCGGATGAGTTAAACCTGCCCGAATCCCGCTGGAATCGCCCTCCGTCTGCCGTCGAACCCGAACTTCCCGACCCCTCCTGGAACCGATTCCAGGAGGCCAAGCGAGAGTCACCCTGGCCGCGCCGGCTCGCGACCGTGCTCTCGGTCATCCTGATCGCGCCGGTCGCCTACGCCATGCCGGCCCAGGCCGCCTCCCGTCCGACCCCGTCCACGCAGAAGGAGAGCCCGGTCACGGGCACGAAGGTGCCGGTCCTTCCCCCGATGGCCGATCCCGTGCAGAAACAGGCGTGGAAGGCGCCACCGGGCGTCACCTGGCCCAAACCGCAGAAGGCGGAGCTGGGCGGCGGCGTCAGCACCTTGGCGGCCGGATTCCCCGTCAAGCTCGCCTCCCAGAAAGCCGCTGACCCGGTCGGTGTCGAACTGCTCGACACCGACCGCCTCGGCCCGGCGATGCGCGTCACGCCGGGCCAGGGAGTGTCGCTCAAGGCGGCGGGCAAGACCCGCCTGGAGATCGACTACTCCGGCTTCCGCTACGCCTACGGCGGCGACTACGGCGCCCGCCTCGGCATGGTCAAGATCGAGGAGTGCGCGCTCAAGGCCGCGACCCTCGCGAACTGCCCGCAGCCGGAGCCGGTGAAGAGCGAGAACAACGCCAAGGACGGCACGCTGACCGCCGAGGTCCAGACCGGCGCCGTGTACGCGCTGGCCGCCGCCCCCTCCGGCCAGTCCGGCGACCACTCCGCCACCTCCCTGGCGCCCACGGCGGACTGGAGCGTCGGCACCCAGACCGGCGACTTCACCTGGAACTACGACATGCGCACCCCGCCCGCGCTGGGCGGCGACGAGCCGGACATCGCGCTGGGCTACTCCTCGCAGAGCGTGGACGGCCGCACCGCCTCCACCAACAACCAGGCGTCGTGGGCCGGTGAGGGCTTCGAGCTCAACCCGGGCGGCTACGTCGAACGCCGCTACAAGTCCTGCATGATCGACGGCAAGAAGACCGGCGACCTGTGCTGGGACCAGGACAACGCCACCCTGTCGCTCGGCAACTCCTCCGTCGAGCTGGTCAAGGACGCCACGACCAAGCAGTGGCGGCCCAAGCGCGACGACGGCACCCGCATCGAGGCCCTCACCGGCGCCACCAACGGCGACAACAACGGCGAGTACTGGCGGGTCACCACGGCCGACGGCACCCAGTACAGCTTCGGCCTGAACCGGCTGCCCGGCTGGGCCACCGGCAAGGCCGAGACCAAGTCGGTGCAGACGGTGCCGGTGTTCGGCAACAACAGCGGCGAGCCCTGCTACTCCAGCACCCCGGCCAACGCCTGGTGCCAGCAGGCCTACCGGTGGAACCTCGACTACGCCGTGGACAGCCACGGCAACGCCAGCACGTACTGGTACACGCAGGAGAAGAACTACTACGGCCGCAACATGAAGCCCGAACTGGGCACCGTGTACGACCGCTCCGCCTACCTGAACCGCATCGACTACGGCTACCTGTCCGGCGAGCTGTTCACCAAGACGCCCGCGGCCCGCGTGGTGTTCGACGTGGCCGAGCGCTGCCTGCCCAGCGGCACGATCACCTGCGCCGCGACCGAGCTGAAGAAGGAGACCGCCAGTAGCTGGCCGGACGTGCCGTTCGACCAGATCTGCGACTCGGGCGTGAAGTGCACCGACCGCCTGGCCCCGACCTTCTTCACCCGCAAGCGGCTGACCAAGGTCACCACCCAGGTCCGCAACGCCGCCGGCGCGTTCTACCCGGTGGACTCCTGGGCGCTGACCCACCAGTTCCCCGCCACGGGTGACGGGCTGAGCCCGTCGTTGTGGCTGGCCTCGGTGCAGCAGACCGGCCTCGTGGGCGGCACGATCACGCTGCCCAAGACCACCTTCATCGGCGTGCAGCTGCCCAACCGGGTGGACGCCAACGAGGGCCGCGCCCCGCTGGTCAAGTGGCGCGTCCAGGCGGTGAACAACGAGACCGGCGGCGAGTTGCGGATCAACTACGCCCCCGCCGAGTGCAAGCCCGGCGAGTTGCCGGCCGCCGACAAGAACGCCAAGCTGTGCTTCCCGCAGCGCTGGGCCCCGCCGAACGAGGCTGAGGTCACCGACTGGTTCCACAAGTACGTGGTGGCCCAGACGATCGAGGTGGACCGCGTCGCGGCCTCGCCGAACGTCGTCACCGGCTACGAGTATCTCGACGGCGCCGCCTGGCACTACGCCGACAACATCCTGGTCAAGCCCGAGCACCGCACGTGGGCCGACTTCCGCGGCTTCGGCCGGGTACGGGTGCGCGAGGGCGACGGCCAGGACACCAAGCGCACGCTCACGGAGTTCCGCTACTTCCGCGGCATGCACGGCGACAAGCAGGCCGACGGCTCCAAGCGCGTCGCGCAGGTCGAGGACACCGAGGGCGTCAAGGTCGACGACCTCGACCAGTACGCCGGCTTCGAGCGCGAGGAGGTCATGCACGACGGCGACGGCGGGGCCGTCCTGACCGCGACCGTCGAGCAGCCGTGGTCGCTCAAGACCGCGGAGTCCACGCAGGGCGGCGTCACCAAGACGGCGCACATCGTCGAGGCCAAGTCCATGGTCACCCGGACCGCGCTGCCGGGGGACAAGTGGCGGCGTACCGGGGAAGAGCGCACCTACGACACCCAGGGCCTGCTCGCCACGGTGGACGAGAAGGGCGACCTGGCCACCGCGGACGACGACGAGTGCACGCGCTACACCTACGCCCGCGACGACACCTCCTGGATGCTGGACTACACCAGCCGGGTCCAGAAGGTCGCCGCGGGCTGCGGCACCGCCGTGTCCACGCTGGCCGCCGGTGAGGTCATCTCCGACGAGAAGGTCCAGTACGACGGCAAGGCGTTCGGCCAGGCGCCCACCAAGGGCGACGTGACCACCGTCCAGCAGGTCGTCACCGCCGAGGGCGCGACGATCAACGACAGCGTCCACACCTACGACGTCTACGGCCGCGAGACCAGCGAGACCGACCCGGTCGGCACCAAGTCCACCACCGCCTACACCCCGGCCACGGGCGCGCTCGCGACCGAGGTCACCGAGACCAACCAGCTCGGCCATGCCGAGCGCACCGTCGTGGAACCCGCCTGGGGCGAGCCCGTCGCGGAGATCGACGCCGCGGGCCGCCGCGTGGACATGGAGCACGACGCGCTCGGCCGCCTGGTCAAGGTCTGGCAGCCGGACCGCAGCAAGGCGGCGGGACAGTCGCCCAGCACCGAGTACTCCTACGTCATGCGCACCGACGGACCCAGCGTGGTGACCACCAAGACGCTGGGCGCCGACGGCGTCTACACCGCCAGCCACGAGCTGTACGACGGCCTCATGCGCGAGCGCCAGACCCAGGAACCCGCGCCCAGGGACGACCAGACGCAGGACCCCGCCCTGCGCGACGGCCGCACGATCACCGACACCTTCTTCAACTCCCAGGGCGAGCAGTACAAGTCGAACACCGGCTACTTCTCCACCGGGACGCCCGCCACCGAGCTGCTGGCGGTCGCGGACGCCGCCGTGCCCGCGCAGGTCGTGTCCTCCTTCGACGGCGCCGGTGAGATGAACGCCCAGGTGCTCAAGGCGAAGGGCGTGGAGAAGTACCGGGCCACGGCCAAGCAGGAGGGCGACAGGATCCACGTCACGCCGCCCGCGGGCGGCACGGCGACCACCCGCATCGGCGACGCCGAGGACCGGCTCATCGAGCTGCGCCAGTACAAGGGCGCGACCCCGACCGGCGAGTACGAGTCCACCAAGTACACCTACGACCACGCCGGCCGCCTGTCCACGGTGACCGATCCGGCGGGCAACGTCTGGCGGCACCACTACGACTTCCGCGGCCGGGAGATCAAGTCGGAGGACCCGGACAAGGGCGTCACGACGATGGCGTACAACGACGCCGACGAGATCGTCACCACCACCGACGCCCGCGGCAAGACCCTGTGGTACGGCTACGACCAGCTCGGCCGCAAGACGCAGATGCGCGAGAGCTCGGAGACGGGTCCGCTGCTGGCCGAGTGGAAGTACGACGCCCTGGCCAAGGGTCACATGAACGCCAGCGTCCGTTACGTGGGCGGGCAGGCGTACACGGCCGAGATCAACGCCATCGACGCCGACTACCGCGCGCTGCGCCAGACGGTCACCGTCCCCCAGCGTGAGGGCAAGCTGGCCGGCTCGTACGTGCTCAACACCCGCTACACGATCGACGACCAGGTCCAGTCCGTCAGCTTCCCGGCCGCGGGCGGCCTGGCGGAGGAGTCGGTCGTCTACAGCTACGACGAGCTGAGCCAGCCGACCAAGGTCACCGGCCTGTCGTCGTACGTGACCGCGACCCGCTACTCCAAGCTGGGCGAGACCCTGCAGTACGAGCTCGGCACCGGCAACAAGAAGACCTGGCTCACCTACACCCACGACGAGACCACCCGCAGGATGACCGGCATGCGGCTGGACAGGGAGGGCGCCACCGCGACCGACCTGGACCTCAGCTACTCCTACGACGCCGTCGGCAACGTCACCAAGATCTCCGACAAGGCCAGTGGCCAGGACACGCAGTGCTTCGGCTATGACCACCTGCGCCGCATGACCTCGGCGTGGACGGCCACCGACGACTGCGCCTCCGGCACCCCGACGTCCGGCAAGATCGGCGGCGTGGCCCCGTACGCGGTCAGCTACGCCTACGACGCCACCGGCAACCGGACCAAGGAGACCAAGCACGCCTGGGGCGGCGGAAGCCAGACGGTCCGCGACTACACCTACCCGCAGCAGGGCGGCCAGCAGCCGCACGCTCTCAAGAGCGTCGGCGCCGACCTGTTCGAGTACGACGTCTCGGGCAACACCACCCGGCGCAAGATCGGCACCTCGGACCAGAGCCTGATCTGGGACGCCGAGGGCAACCTGGAGTCGGTGACGGAAGCGGGCAAGACCACGTCGTTCGTCTACGACGCGGACGGCGACCGCCTGCTCCGCAAGACCCCGACCGACGCCACCCTCTACATCGACGACATGGAGCTGCGCCTCGACTACGCCAAGGACGTCGTCGAGCAGACCCGCTACTACACCATCAACGACCAGCCCGTCGCGGTGCGCACGCCGGACAACCAGGTCTACTTCCTGGCCAACGACCACCAGGGCACCGCGCAGGCCGCGGTGAACGCCGGCAACGGCGAACTGGCCATCCGCAGGCAGACCCCGTTCGGTGAGGACCGAGGGACACCACCGCCATGGTGGCCGGGACAACGCGGATTCGTCGGCGGCACGCAGGACACGACGATCGGGCTCGTCCACCTCGGCGCCCGCGAGTACGACCCCAAGCTCGGCCGTTTCCTCTCGGTCGACCCGGTGATCGACGAGGAGGACCCGCAGCAGCTCAACGCCTACGCCTACGCCAACAACAGCCCGGTCACCATGAGCGACCCCGACGGCCAGCTCTTCTGGATCGTCGTGGGCATCGCGGCCAGGATCGCGGCCCGCATCATCGCCAGGAAGCTCGCCCAGGCGGCGGCCAGGCG
>NZ_JBHSPA010000078.1:18335-27975 GCF_042656245.1 Nonomuraea insulae | reverse complement strand
GATCTCGAAGTCCATCGCATCCCCCGAACTGGGGTGTTGCAACGAACCCTAGAACCCAAGGGTTCACGGCGGGCCTTCCAGGAGTGGGGCGTGTCCTAGTAGATGCGGTGCACCGAACCGCAGTACTTGTACTTGCCGCCCCAGCAGGTGTAGGTGTACAGCTTGCTGATCCCCTTGATGCTCCAGGTGTGGTCGTACTGACCGTTCCAGGAGTAGAAGCGCTTGCCGGTGCCGCCGCCCTTGTACTCGTAGCGGAACCAGACGTAACCCTTCTTCGGGGAGTACTCCTTGCCGTACCAGTGGGTGTAGACCTTGTAGCCCTGCTTGTAGGTCTTGCCGTAGGTGTAGGCCTTCTTGTTGCTGGAGTAGTACTTGCCCCAGCTGCCCTGAGAGGTGGCGGCCTGGGTGGTGCTACCGGCGGCGGCCGTGGCGGCCTGCGCGGCGGGAGAGACGGCCAGACCGGTGAGTGCGATCGAGCCGGCGAGGGCGGTTGCTGCAAGGACCTTGCGCATGAGGGTTCCTCCGTGAGTGGTGCGTGCTTCGCGACACACCTCACGTTAGGAATCCGGACGTATCCGCACTGCGCACGAATGCACACAGTGCACTAGTGCACAAAGTCCTAGGGGCGCTTCGGCGGGTTGTTGCCGAAGATGGTGCTCATCAGCAGGATCACGCCCCACGGGCCCATGACCCACAGCGGCCAGGGATAGATCAGGTCGCCCGACGTGATGCTCACGATCAGCCAGATCACCCAGTTGATGCCGCTGGCCACGGCCCAGGCGCTCCAGGCCGCCTTCATGCCGGAGTGCATGCCCTGCTGCGCCGGCTTCTGAGACGCCCTCGGCGCCTCCGCCTTCACGGGGAGGTGGCGCAGGTCCACATCGGGCAGGTCCACCGTCAGCTTGGCCAGCTCACCATAGGTCCTGCTCTCGTAGAGCGACTCCAGCCGCTCGTTGAACTCCTCCATCGTGATGCGGCCCTGCGCGGTGTGCTCGCGGAGGATGGCGGCGACTCGGTCACGGTCGGCGTCGGAGGCACGCATCTCGGGGCTGTTCGCCATCCCACCCACTCCCGGCTAGTTCTGCAATTGGGCCAAGCGCTCTTTGCCCGCATCTAGGGCGGTAAGCACCCAAGGACCATTATGTGTCACCGCGACGCTGTGCTCGAAGTGTGCGGACTGCTTGCCATCGATCGTTACCACGGTCCAGTCGTCGGTCAGTACGCGCGTGCGCTCCGTGCCCAGGTTGACCATGGGCTCGATGGCCAGGCACATGCCCTCTTCGAGCACCGGGCCCCGGCCCGGCTTGCCGTGGTTGGCGATCCAGGGGTCCATGTGCATCTCGGTGCCGATGCCGTGGCCGCCGTACTCGGGAGGGATGCCGAAGCGACCCTGCGACCTGATGTAGCGCTCCACCTCGTAGCCGATGTCGGACAGGTGGCGGCCCGGCGTCAGCGCGGCGATGCCGCGCCACATGGACTCCTCCGTGATCCGCATGAGCTCCGTCAGCTTGGGGTCGACCTCGCCCACGGGAACCGTCACGGCGGAGTCTCCGTGCCAGCCCTCCAGGATGGCGCCGCAGTCGATCGAGATGATGTCGCCCTCACGCAGCTCGCGGGCGCCGGTCGGGATGCCGTGCACCACCTCGTCGTTGACCGACGCGCAGATCGTGGCCGGGAAGCCCTGATAGCCCTTGAACGACGGGATCGCGCCCTCGTCCCTGATCGCCTTCTCGGCGATGACATCGAGGTCGAGCGGCGTCATTCCGGGCTGCACAGAGCGCTTCAGCAGATCGAGCGTGCGCCCGACCACCAGGCCGGCAGCGCGCATCTTCTCGAGCTGCTCCGGCGACTTGATCTGAATGCCGTGTCTGTTGCGTTTGAACATCTTCTGCCCCCCAGGGTCTCAACGGGCCACGGTGGGGACCCAATTCCCCCCACAATAGCCGCGAGGTGGCACGGAACCCCGTGCCACCTCCGCGAATCGGTCAGATGAGGACTAGCCCATGAACGGCCGGATCGCGTCCATGGCCCGCTGAGTGACCTCCTCGACCGGGCCGGTCGCGTCGACACCCACCAGGATGTCCTCGTCGGCGTAGTAGGAGACCAGCGGCGCCGTCTGCTCCTGGTAGACCTCCAGGCGGTGCCTGACCGTCTCCTCCTTGTCGTCGTCACGCTGGAACAGCGCGCCCCCGCACGCGTCACACTTGTCGTCCTTCTTGTCGTCGAACTCGACGTGCCAGATGCGGCCGCACTGACTGCACGTGCGCCGGCCGGCCAGCCGCCTGACCACCTCGTCGTCGTCGACGACGAGTTCGAGTACGAGGTCGAGCGCCTGGCCCCAGTCCTTGAGCATGTCGCGCAGGATCTCCGCCTGCGCGACGTTCCTCGGGAAGCCGTCGAGCAGGAACCCGTCCTGCGCGTCGTCTTCGGACAGACGGTCACGGACCATGGCGATGGTGACCTCATCGGGCACCAGGTCGCCACGGTCCATATACGTCTTGGCCAGCTTGCCAAGATCCGTGCCGCCGGAGACGTTGGCACGGAAGATGTCACCTGTCGAAATCTTCGGGATGGACAGGTTCGATGCGATGTACTGGGCCTGCGTCCCCTTACCCGCTCCGGGGGGCCCGACCAGAACGAGACGCACTACCGCAGGAAACCTTCGTAGTTACGCTGCTGCAGCTGGCTCTCGATCTGCTTCACCGTGTCCAGGCCGACGCCTACCATGATCAGAATGCTCGTCCCTCCGAACGGGAAGTTCTGGCTCGCACCCGACACCGCCAGCGCGACGATCGGGACCATGGAGATCAGACCCAGATAGAGCGCGCCAGGCGCGGTCAGACGGGTGAGCACGAAGTTCAGGTATTCAGCCGTCGGCCGGCCGGGGCGGATGCCCGGAATGAAACCACCGTACTTCTTCATGTTGTCGGCGACTTCAGTGGGGTTGAAGGTAATCGACACGTAGAAGTACGTGAAGAAGATGATCAACAGGAAGAACGTGGTCATGTAGATCGGCGTGTCGCCCGTGGCCAGGTTCTGTGAGATCCAGGTGATCACCATGTTGTCGCTGGTCGAGAAGAGCGACGTGAGGAGCTGCGGCAGGTAGAGCAGCGACGAGGCGAAGATGACCGGGATGATGCCGGCCTGGTTGACCTTCAGCGGGATGTAGGTGGACGTGCCGCCGTACATCCTGCGGCCGACCATCCGCTTGGCGTACTGGACCGGGATGCGCCGCTGCGCCTGCTCGACGAAGACCACCGCGGCGATCATGAAGATGCCGACCACCATGACCACCGAGAAGGTGAACTTGTTGGCCTGGAAGATGTTGGCCAGCTCGGACGGGAAGACCGCGACGACCTGCGTGAAGATCAGGATGGACATGCCGTTGCCGACGCCGCGGTCGGTGATGAGCTCGCCCAGCCACATGATCACCGACGTGCCGGCGGTCATGATCACAACCATCGTGACGATGGAGAAGATGTTGTTCGGGTCCTGCAGCACGTCCTGCTGACAGTTCGGGAAAAGCTGGCCGGTGCGGGCCAGAGCGATGAAGGCGGTCGACTGGAGAATGGCGAGCCCGATGGTCAGATAACGCGTATACTGCGTGATCTTGGTCTGACCGGCCTGGCCTTCCTTCTTCAGAGCCTCGAGACGCGGAATAACGACGACGAGCAGCTGGAGAATGATGCTCGCGGTGATGTACGGCATGATGCCCAGCGCGAACACCGACAGCTTCAGCAGTGCACCGCCACTGAACAGCTGGACCATCCCGTAGATGTTGCCGGTGTCTCCGCTACGGGCCTGGTCGAAACAGGCTGCGAGGTTCTGGACGTGGACTCCCGGGGTCGGCAGAACCGAGCCGAGACGGAAAAGCGCGATGATGCCCAGGGTGAAGAGCAACTTTTTGCGCAGGTCCGGTGTCCGGAACGCCCGGGTAAACGCGGTCAGCACGGTCCCTCCTGCGCGCCTTTACGGCGTTGTGAGTAAGCGATGGTGCGGGGATCTGCCATCTGAAGTCTCATGTCAAACGAGCCGGACAGAAGCCTGCCGTCTCGCGAACTCTAACGCACTACGGGCGTGGGGGCCCATTGTCAAAGCCCCCACGCCTCGTCATAGCGTTACTACAGCTCGGTAACGGAACCACCGGCAGCGGCGATCTTCTCCTTCGCGGAGGACGAGAAGGCGTGAGCCCGCACGTTCACCGCGACCGAGATCTCGCCGGTGCCGAGCACCTTCACGAGCTGGTTCTTGCGAACAGCACCCTTGGCGACCAGCGTCTCGACGGTGACCTCGCCACCATCGGGGAACAGCTCGCCGAGCCTATCGAGGTTGACGACCTGGTAGGTCGTCTTGAACAGGGCGTTGGAGAAGCCTTTGAGCTTCGGCAGACGCCTCTGCAGCGGCACCTGGCCACCCTCGAAGCCGAGGGGGACCGTCGTACGGGCGTGGCTGCCCTTGGTGCCGCGACCGGACGTCTTGCCCTTCGACGCCTCGCCACGACCCTTGCGGACCTTGGCCTTGTTGGCGCCGGGGGCGGGACGCAGGTCGTGAATCTTGAGCGGAGCCTTGTCAGTCATGACTAGTCGACCTCTTCCACCTCGACGAGGTGCGTCACCACGGAGACCATCCCGCGAATCTCGGGCCGGTCCTCCTTGACGACGACGTCGCCGATTCGCTTCAGGCCAAGCGAACGCAGCGAGTCACGCTGGTTCTGCTTGCCGCCGATCTTCGAGCGAGTTTGAGTGATCTTCAAACGCGCCATGACTAGCTCACCGCCTTAGCGGCAGCCGCCTCGGCGATGCCCTCACGCTGAGCCTTGAGCATCCGAGCCGGAGCCACGTCCTCGATCGGCAGGCCACGGCGGGCGGCGATCTCCTCGGGCCGCGAGAGGCCCTTCAGAGCCGCCACGGTGGCGTGCACGATGTTGATCGGGTTGTCCGAGCCGAGCGACTTGGACAGCACGTCGTGGATGCCGGCGCACTCCAGGACCGCGCGCACCGGGCCACCGGCGATGACGCCGGTACCGGCCGAGGCAGGACGCAGGAAGACGACACCGGCCGCCTCCTCACCCTGCACGGTGTGCGGGATGGTGCCCTGGATCCGAGGCACCTTGAAGAAGTGCTTCTTCGCCTCTTCGACGCCCTTGGCGATGGCCGCGGGTACTTCCTTGGCCTTGCCGTAGCCGACGCCGACCATGCCGTTGCCGTCACCGACGATGACGAGGGCGGTGAAGCTGAAGCGACGACCACCCTTCACGACCTTGGCCACTCGGTTGATCTTCACTACGCGCTCGATGTACGAGACGCCCTTGTCAGCGGCGCCACCGCGGCGATCGTCACGACGGTCACGCCGCTCGCCACCGGTGCCGCCACCGCGACGCGGAGCTGCAGCCATCAGTGGTTCCTCTTCTCAGTTGCCATCAGAATTCGAGCCCGCCTTCGCGAGCGCTGTCCGCCAGGGCCGCAATGCGCCCGGCGTAGCGGTTGCCACCGCGGTCGAAGACGACCTGGGTGATCCCGGCTTCCTTGGCCCGCTGAGCGAGGAGCTCGCCGACCTTCTTCGCCTTTTCCGTCTTGTCCGCCTCCAGCGTGCGCAGCGAGGAGTCCATGGTGGACGCGCTCACCAGCGTGTGGCCGACGGTGTCGTCCACGATCTGGACGAACATGTGACGGGCCGACCGGTTGACGACCAGGCGCGGGCGCACAGTCGTACCGACGACGAACTTGCGGACGCGGCGGTGACGGCGGGCCCGCGAGACGGTGCGGGCAGCCGTGTGCTTGCTGAACGCAGTCTTCGGAGCCATGCCTACTTACCAGCCTTTCCGACCTTGCGGCGGATCTGTTCTCCCTGGTAGCGCACGCCCTTGCCCTTGTACGGGTCAGGCTTGCGCAACTTGCGGATGTTGGCCGCGACCTCGCCGACCTTCTGCTTGTCGATGCCGTCCACGTGGAACACGGTCGGCCTTTCGACACGGAAGGTGACGCCCTCGGGGGCGTCGACGATGACCGGGTGACTGAAGCCCAGTGAGAACTCCAGCTGCGTCGGGCCCTTGGCCAGAACGCGGTAACCGACACCGACGATCTCAAGGCTCTTGGAGTAGCCCTGAGTGACGCCCTGCACCATGTTGGCGATCAGCGTCCGGGACAGGCCGTGCAGCGCACGGACCTTGTTCTCGTCGTTGGGCCGGGAGACGGCGATGGTGCCGTCCTCGTCGCGCGCGACCGAAATGGGCTCGGCGACCTTGTGAATGAGCGTGCCCTTCGGGCCCTTGACCTGGACATCCTGGCCTGTGATCGTGATGTCTACGCCACTCGGCACAGGGATGGGCAGCCGTCCGATTCGCGACATGCTGTGTTCCTCCCCTCTACCAGACGTAGGCGAGGACTTCCCCGCCCACACCACGCTTGCCGGCCTGCTTGTCGGTCATGAGACCGGCGGACGTCGAGATGATCGCGACGCCCAGCCCGCCCAGGACTCGAGGCAGATTGTCCTTCTTCGCATAAACCCGCAGACCGGGCTTGGAAACCCGGCGCAGGCCCGCGAGCGAACGCTCACGGGTAGGCCCGAACTTGAGCTCCACCACGAGGTTCTTTCCAACCTTGGCGTCCTCGACGGCCCAGGTCTGGATGTAGCCCTCCTGCTGGAGGATCTCGGCGATGTGCGCCTTGATCTTCGAGTACGGCATCGACACGCTTTCGTGGTACGCCGAATTCGCATTACGCAGACGTGTGAGCATGTCTGCGATCGGGTCGGTCATCGTCATGGCCAGTGGCCTTCCTCGCCGCGGTTTCCAGTCGGTGAAGCAGTTCTCATGGTCGAGTCCGCCTTTCGGCTACCTCTCCCTGCTCTACCGGTGGACCTTCGGCGCGGTCACGGACGCGGGATGCGTCCTGATCTTCTACTACCGAATATGAATACCTGGGGGGCGGCACCTGGCCGCCCCTCAGGGTATCTACCAGCTCGACTTGGTGATGCCAGGCAGTTCGCCCCGGTGCGCCATCTCGCGGAAGCACACGCGGCAGAGCCCGAACTTCCTGTAGACCGCGCGCGGCCGGCCGCAACGCGAGCAACGAGTGTACGCGCGGACCTCGAACTTCTGCTTGCGCCCCGCCTTGGCGATCAGCGACTTCTTCGCCATTGGATCAGGCCTCCTTGAACGGGAAGCCGAGGAGCTTCAGCAGCGCCCGGCCCTGGTCGTCGTTCTTCGCGGTGGTCACGATCGTGATGTCCATGCCCCGCGGACGGTCGACCTTGTCCTGGTCGACCTCGTGGAACATGACCTGCTCGGTCAGACCGAAGGTGTAGTTGCCGTTGCCGTCGAACTGCTTGGGCGACAGGCCGCGGAAGTCCCTGATACGGGGCAGCGCCAGCGCGAGCAGCCGGTCGAGGAACTCCCACATACGGTCGCCGCGCAGCGTGACGTGCGCGCCGATCGGCATGCCCTCGCGCAGCTTGAACTGGGCGATGGACTTGCGCGCCCGGACGACGGCCGGCTTCTGGCCGGTGATCGACGTGAGGTCGCGGACGGCGCCCTCGATGAGCTTGGAGTCGCGAGCCGCCTCGCCGACGCCCATGTTGACCTTGATCTTGGTCAGGGCCGGGATCTGCATGACGTTCTCGATGCCGAACTGCTCGCGAAGCTGGGCCGCGATCTCCTCGCGGTACTTCGTCTTGAGTCGCGGCGTCGGGCGCTCGGTCTCAGTGGTCGTGGCAGTCATCAGCTGTCCTCACCCGTCTCGTCGGCCTTCTCGTCGGCCTTCTTGTCGGCGGGCTTCTCGTCCTTGAGCTTCTTCACGTTCGAGACGTGAATCGAGGCCTCCATGGTCTGCACGCCGCCGGTCTTGGCGCCGCGAGGGCCCTGGTGGGTCTCCTTGGTGTGCTTCTTGATCATGTTGACGCCCTCGACGACCACGCGGTCCTTGTCGGGGAGGGCGGCGATCACACGACCCTTGGCGCCCTTGTCCTTACCGGCGATGACCTGGACCAGGTCACCCTTCTTCACATGCAGACTCTTCGGCATTTACAACACCTCCGGCGCGAGCGAGATGATGCGCATGAACTTCTTGTCGCGCAGCTCCCGGCCGACCGGGCCGAAGATACGAGTGCCACGAGGGTCACCGCTGTCCTTGATGATGACCGCGGCGTTCTCGTCGAAGCGGATGTAGGAGCCGTCGGGCCGGCGGCGCTCCTTGACCGTGCGGACGATGACGGCCTTGACCACATCGCCCTTCTTGACGCCCGTGCTGCCCGGCAGCGCGTCCTTGACAGTGGCGACGATGACGTCGCCGATACCGGCGTAGCGTCGGCCCGAGCCACCGAGAACACGGATGCAAAGGATTTCCTTCGCGCCCGTGTTGTCGGCGACCTTGAGCCGCGACTCCTGCTGGATCACGTCTTAACTCCTGTTAGTCGCGCCGGTTCTCATCGCTGAGCCTGGCGGAACCTGTCATTGTCTTGTTCCTCCGGCCACAGCGCCCCGTGGGGCGCCGCACCGCAGGCGACGCGAGGCCGGTGGGCCCCGCGTCCTTGGACACCGTCATGGGGGCTCTGAGAGCCCCCACGAGGCGCGGTATATCCGAGAGGCCTGGGTTACTTGGCCTTCTCGAGGATCTCCACGACCCTCCACCGCTTGGTGGCGGAGAGGGGACGGGTCTCCATCAGCAGCACGCGGTCGCCGACGCCACAGGCGTTGGCCTCGTCGTGCGCCTTGTACTTGGTCGTACGGCGGATGACCTTGCCGTACAGACGGTGCTTGACGCGGTCCTCGACGGCGACGACGACGGTCTTGTCCATCTTGTCGCCGACCACAAGGCCCTCACGGACCTTGCGGAAGTTCCGCTGCTCGTCCGTGGTCTCGGTGGTCTCGGTGCTCTCGGTCTCAGCCATCGCTCGTCTCCTTCTCGACCGTGACGATGCCCAGCTCGCGCTCGCGCATCACGGTGTAGATACGGGCGATCTCGCGGCGGACGGCGCGCAGCCGCCCGTGGCTCTCCAACTGACCGGTCGCTGCCTGGAAGCGGAGGTTGAACAGCTCCTCCTTCGCCTCCTTCAGCTTCTGGACGAGGGTGTCCTCGTCCTCGAGCCGCAGATCACCGGCGGTCAGGCTCTTAGCCATCACGCCTCACCCACTTCACGCTTAACGATCTTGCACTTCATCGGGAGCTTGTGGATCGCCCTGGTGAGCGCCTCACGAGCCACCGACTCCCCCACGCCCGACAGCTCGAACATCACGCGTCCGGGCTTGACGTTGGCGATCCACCACTCCGGCGAACCCTTACCGGAACCCATGCGGGTCTCGGCGGGCTTCTTGGTGAGCGGACGGTCGGGGTAGATGTTGATCCACACCTTGCCGCCACGGCGGATGTGACGGGTCATGGCGATACGAGCCGACTCGATCTGGCGGTTGGTCACATAGGAGTGCTCCATCGCCTGAATGCCGTACTCGCCGAACACGACCCTGGTGCCGCCCTTGGCGGCTCCGCTGCGGTCAGGCCGGTGCTGCTTGCGGTGCTTGACCCTGCGCGGGATCAGCATGGTCAGCTCCCTTCAGCACCCGGCTGCGCAGCCGGGCCGGTCTCGGGGGCGGCCTGAGAGGCCGCCTCATTGCGGGGGGCGCGGTCGCCGCGGCCCCCCCCCCCCC
>NZ_JBHSPA010000078.1:0-18284 GCF_042656245.1 Nonomuraea insulae | reverse complement strand
GGGGACGGTCGCCGCCGCCACGACGGGGACGGTCGCCACCGCCGCCGCCGCCACCGCGACGGTCGTCGCGCTCGCGACGCTGGCCGGCACGGGCGCCGGCAGCGGCCGCCTCGCGCTCGGCGCGGCTGGTCGGAGCCTCGCCCTTGTAGATCCAGACCTTCACGCCGATGCGGCCGAAGGTCGTACGGGCCTCGTAGAAGCCGTAGTCGATGTCCGCGCGCAGGGTGTGCAGAGGCACACGGCCCTCGCGGTAGAACTCCGACCGGGACATCTCAGCGCCGCCGAGACGACCGGAGCACTGGACACGGATGCCCTTGGCGCCGGACTTCATGGCGGACTGCATCGCCTTGCGCATGGCACGACGGAACGAGACACGGCTGGACAGCTGCTCGGCCACGCCCTGCGCGACGAGCTGCGCGTCGATCTCGGGGTTCTTGACCTCGAGAATGTTGAGCTGAACCTGCTTCTTGGTCAGCTTCTCGAGGTCGCCACGGATACGGTCCGCCTCGGCGCCGCGGCGGCCGATCACGATGCCGGGACGCGCGGTGTGGATGTCCACCTGAACGCGGTCCGTCGTGCGCTCGATCTCGACCTTGGAGATGCCGGCCCGCTCCATGCCCTTCTGCAGCATGCGGCGGATCGCGACGTCTTCTGCGACGTACGACTTGTACAGCTTGTCGGCGTACCACCGGCTCTTGAAGTCGGTCGTGATGCCGAGGCGGAACCCGTGCGGGTTAACCTTCTGGCCCACTATCGGGTCCTTCCCTTCGGCTCGCGGGACTCCACGATCACGGTGATGTGGCTCGTCCGCTTGTTGATCCGATAGGCACGACCCTGTGCACGCGGACGGAACCGCTTCAGCGTCGGGCCCTCATCGACCCACGCCCGGCTCACGAAGAGCGTCTGGGGGTCGAGATCGAAGTTGTGCTCCGCATTCGCCATGGCGCTGCTGAGCACTTTGAAGATCGGCTCGCTCGCCGACTGGGGAGCGAACTGCAGCACGGCCTGCGCCTCCGAAGCGGGCAGCCCGCGAATAAGGTCCACCACGCGGCGGGCCTTGAGGGGCGTGACGCGGACGAACCGCGCCTGAGCCCTGGCTTCCATCGCTTACTCCTCTAACTGCTTCTGAAGGCGTCTATCGCCGGCTGCGCCGGTCGTCCTTGACGTGGCTGCGGAACGTCCGCGTGGGTGCGAACTCTCCGAGCTTGTGGCCGATCATCGACTCGGTGATGAACACCGGGACGTGCTTGCGGCCGTCGTGCACGGCGATCGTGTGCCCGAGCATGTCGGGAACGATCATGGAGCGCCGCGACCACGTCTTGATGACGGTTTTGGTGCCCTTCTCGTTCTGGACTTCGACCTTCTTCTGAAGGTGGTCGTCCACGAAGGGACCCTTCTTAAGGCTACGTGGCATTTCGGCTGCTCCTACCGCTTCTTCCTCTTGGACCGACGGCGGATGATCAGCCTGTCGCTGGGCTTGTTCGCCTGACGGGTACGGCCCTCGGGCTTGCCCTTGGGGTTCACCGGGTGACGACCACCGGAGGTCTTACCCTCACCACCACCGTGCGGGTGGTCGACGGGGTTCATCGCGACACCGCGGACGGTCGGGCGCTTGCCCTTCCACCGCATACGGCCGGCCTTGCCCCAGTTGATGTTGGCCTGCTCGGCGTTGCCGACCTGACCGACCGTCGCCCGGCAGCGCACGTCGACCATGCGCATTTCGCCGGAGGGCATACGCAGCGTGGCGTAGGTGCCTTCCTTGGCGAGCAGCTGGATCTGGGCGCCGGCGGAACGGCCGAGCTTGGCGCCACCACCCGGACGGAGCTCCACCGCGTGGATGAAGGTACCGGTCGGGATGTTGCGCAGCGGCAGGCAGTTGCCCGGCTTGATGTCGGCCGAGGGGCCGTTCTCGATGCGGTCACCCTGCTTGAGGCCCGTCGGCGCGATGATGTAGCGCTTCTCGCCGTCGGCGTAGTGGAGCAGAGCGATGTTGGCGGTGCGGTTGGGGTCGTACTCGATGTGAGCGACCTTCGCCGGAATGCCGTCCTTGTCATGCCTACGGAAGTCAATGATCCGGTAGGCGCGCTTGTGACCGCCGCCCTGGTGGCGTGCGGTCACTCGGCCGTGTACGTTGCGGCCGCCCTTGCTGTGAAGGGGCGCAAGCAACGACTTCTCAGGGGTGCTGCGGGTGATCTCGGAGAAGTCCGAGACACTCGATCCGCGGCGACCTGGAGTCGTCGGCTTGTACTTACGGATGCCCATCTTTTTCGTTCATCCTTCGTCGGTTACATGGGTGAGCCCGCCGCACCGAAGTGCGACGGTCTCAAGCCCCGCGCGGACCATGCGGCCCGCGCTCACTTCTATGGCCGCTAGCCGATCTGACCGAAGATATCGATCCGATCGCCTTCCACCAGGCTCACGATCGCGCGCTTGGTGTCGGGACGCTTGCCGTAACCGGTACGGGTGCGCTTGCGCTTGCCCTGCCGGTTGATGGTGTTCACGCTGGTGACCTTGACCCCGAAGATCTGCTCAACAGCGATCTTGACCTGGGTCTTGTTCGCGGTCTTCTTCACCAGGAACGTGTACTTGTTGTTCTCGTCGATCAGGCCGTAGCTCTTCTCAGAGACGACCGGCTTGATGATGACGTCGCGCGGGTCGGCGATCTTCTCCATCAGGCGTCTTCCTTCCCGCCACTCAGCCGCGCCACGACCTGGTCGTACGCCTCCTGGGTGAAGACCACGTCGTCGTGCACGAGCACGTCGTAGGTGTTGAGCTGCCCGGCGTCCAGCAGGTGGACCTCAGGAGCGTTACGTAGGCTCATCCACGTCAGCTCGTCGTCCGCGTCGACCACGACGAGGACGCGGGCCGACTGGGTGATCTTACGAAGGGCCTCGAGCGCGGCCTTGGTCTTGGGCGTCTCGCCCGTGACCAGAGAGCTCACGACGTAGACGCGACCGCCACCCGCCCGGTCGGAGAGGGCGCCGCGCAGGGCGGCCACCTTCATCTTCTTGGGCGTGCGCTGCGCGTAGTCGCGCGGCACGGGGCCGTGGACGACGCCACCGCCGGTGAACTGCGGCGCACGGGTCGAACCCTGACGGGCGCGGCCGGTGCCCTTCTGGCGGTAAGGCTTCTTGCCGCCGCCGGAGACCTCACCACGGGACTTGGCCTTGTGGGTGCCCTGCCGGCGAGCGGCGAGCTGGGCCACGACCACCTGGTGGATCAGCGGAACGTTGACCTTGGCGCCGAAAACGTCTTCGGGCAGGTCAACCGTGCCGGCCTTCGCCCCGCTGGCGTCGAGGACATCAATAGTGGTGCTCACTTGGAAGCCCCCTTCTTGGCAGCGGTACGGACGAGGACCAGACTGCCGTTGGCACCGGGGATCGCACCCTTGATCAGGATGAGACCGTTCTCGGTGTCCACGGAATGAACCTTCAGGCTCTGCACGGTGGTGCGGACGTTACCCATCCGGCCAGCCATACGCAGACCCTTGAAAACGCGGCCCGGGGTGGCGCAGCCACCGATGGAACCCGGCGAGCGGTGCTTGCGCTGCGTACCGTGCGACGCGCTCAGACCCTTGAAGCCGTGCCGCTTCATGACACCGGCGAAGCCCTTGCCCTTGCTCTTGCCCGTCACGTCGACGAACTGGCCGGCCTCGAAGGTGTCGGCCAGCAGCTCCTGGCCCAGGGTGTAGTCGCTCGCGTCGTCGGTGCGGATCTCCGCGAAGTAACGGCGCGGGGTGATGTCGTGCTTACGCAGGTAGTCGCCGAGCGGCTTGTTGACCTTCCGGGGGTCGACCTGTCCGAAGCCGAGCTGGACGGCGGAGTAGCCGTCCTTGTCGGCGGTGCGGACGCGGGTCACCACGCACGGACCGGCCTCGACCACGGTCACCGGAACCATCCGGTTGTCCGCGTCGAAGACCTGGGTCATGCCGAGCTTCTTGCCCAGGACGCCCTTGATCGTCTTAGCCATGTCAGTGCGTTCCCTCAGAGCTTGATCGAAATGTCGACACCCGCGGGGAGGTCGAGCCGCATGAGCGAGTCAACCGTCTTGGGGGTCGGGTCGATGATGTCAATCAACCGCTTGTGCGTGCGCATCTCGAAGTGCTCGCGGCTGTCCTTGTACTTGTGCGGCGAGCGGATGACGCAGTACACGTTCTTCTCGGTCGGCAGCGGCACCGGGCCTGCGACCTTCGCGCCAGTCCGTGTCACCGTCTCGACGATCTTCTTGGCCGAGCTATCGATGACCTCGTGGTCATAGGCCTTGAGCCGAATGCGGATCTTCTGTCCCGCCATAGTGGCCTCGGTGTCCTTCGCTGTCGTCTGAAAAAGTATCGTGCGGCCTTTTGCCGCTGTGCGTTCATGCAGGTCGAGCCCGCATTGACCCCACGAGGTAGACGCAGTCGATCTGCCTTTTCTTCCGTGATCCGGCAGTGACTTCGGTCACGTGTCGCTGGCCGAAGCTACTGCTGGATCACGGCGCCGTGCATGGGGCCCTTACGTGGTGTGGCGGTCGGTCCCAGGTGCGGGGCCGACCGCCACCCCGACGGTCCAGCTACTTGATGATCTTCACGACCCGGCCGGCGCCGACGGTGCGGCCACCCTCACGGATCGCGAACTTAAGGCCTTCCTCCATGGCGATGGGCTGGATCAGCTCAACGCGCATTTCGGTGTTGTCGCCCGGCATGACCATCTCGGTGCCCTCGGGGAGGTTCACCACACCGGTCACGTCAGTCGTACGGAAGTAGAACTGCGGGCGGTAGTTGTTGAAGAACGGCGTGTGGCGGCCGCCCTCGTCCTTCGACAGGATGTAGACCTGGCCGTTGAACTCGGTGTGCGGGGTGGTCGTGCCCGGCTTGATGATGCACTGGCCGCGCTCGACGTCGTCGCGCTTGATGCCGCGGAGCAGCAGGGCGGCGTTGTCACCCGCGTGACCCTCATCGAGGATCTTGTTGAACATCTCGATGCTGGTGACCGTGGTGGTCGTCTTCTCCGGCTTGATGCCGATGATGTCGACCTGCTCGTTGGTCTTGACCACACCGCGCTCGATACGGCCGGTGACGACCGTGCCGCGACCGGTGATCGAGAAGACGTCCTCGACCGGCATGAGGAACGGCTTGTCCGTCTCACGCGGGGGCTCGGGGACGTTCTCGTCCACGGCGTTCATGAGCTCGACGATGCTGTCGGCCCACTTCGCGTCACCCTCGAGAGCCTTGAGGGCGGAGACGCGTACGACGGGCAGGTCGTCGCCGGGGAACTCCTGAGCGGACAGGAGCTCGCGAACCTCGAGCTCGACCAGCTCGAGGATCTCCTCGTCGTCGACCATGTCGGCCTTGTTGAGCGCCACGACGATGTAGGGGACGCCGACCTGGCGGGCCAGGAGGACGTGCTCCTTCGTCTGCGGCATCGGGCCGTCGGTGGCGGCGACCACGAGGATGGCGCCGTCCATCTGAGCGGCACCCGTGATCATGTTCTTCACGTAGTCGGCGTGACCAGGGCAGTCCACGTGAGCGTAGTGCCGCTTCTCCGTCTGGTACTCGACGTGCGCGATGGAGATCGTGATGCCACGAGCCTTCTCCTCCGGCGCCTTGTCGATCTTGTCGAACGGCGTCGCGGCGTTCAGCTCGGGGTAACGGTCGTGAAGCACCTTGGTGATCGCCGCGGTCAGTGTGGTCTTACCGTGGTCGATATGCCCAATGGTGCCGATGTTCATGTGCGGCTTGTTCCGCTCGAACTTGGCCTTGCCCACTGGTTCTCTCCTTAGAGAATCTGACTGACTTTCTACACACTCGGGCCCGGGAATCCCCGAACCCCTTGGCGGTGGGATGGCCCTCGCCACCCCACCAGGGACCAGGACTGAAGTCCTGGCCCGATCCCTCGCGGGACCGGACCGGAACTATTCGCCCCGGGCCTTCGCGACGATCTCCTTGGCGATGCCCGGAGGCACCTCCGAGTAGGAGTCGAACTGCATGCTGTAGCTCGCGCGCCCCTGCGTCTTGCTACGCAGGTCGCCCACGTAGCCGAACATCTCAGACAGCGGCACCAGCGCTGCGATGACCTTGGCACCAGTCCGGTCGTCCATCGACTGGATCTGCCCGCGGCGACCGTTGAGGTCGCCGATGACGTCACCCATGTAGTCCTCGGGCGTGGTGACCTCGACGGCCATCATCGGCTCGAGGAGCACGGCGTCCGCCTTGCGCGCGGCCTCCTTGAAGGCCATCGAGCCAGCGATCTTGAACGCCATTTCCGAGGAGTCCACGTCGTGGGCCGCACCGTCGGTCAGCGTCACCTTCACGCCGACCATCGGGTAACCGGCCAGCACGCCGAACTCGGCGGCCTCCTGGGCGCCGGCGTCGACCGAGGGGATGTACTCCCTCGGGACGCGGCCACCGGTGACCTTGTTCTCGAACTCGTAGCCGTCGTTGCCTTCGCCCAACGGCTCCAGGTTGATGATCACCCGCGCGAACTGACCGGAACCACCGGTCTGCTTCTTGTGGGTGTAGTCGAGCTTCTCCACCTTGCGGCGGATGGTCTCGCGGTAAGCGACCTGCGGACGGCCGACGTTGGCCTCGACCTTGAACTCGCGACGCATGCGGTCGACGAGGATCTCCAGGTGAAGCTCGCCCATGCCCCAGATGACCGTCTGACCGGTCTCCTCGTCACGACGGACCTGGAAGGACGGGTCCTCCTCGGCCAGCCGCTGGATGGCGGTCGACAGCTTCTCCTGGTCGCCCTTGGTCTTGGGCTCGATGGCGACGTTGATGACCGGAGCCGGGAACGTCATCGACTCGAGCACGACCTGGTGGGTCGGGTCGGACAGGGTGTCGCCGGTCGTGGTGTCCTTCAGACCCATGACCGCGACGATCTGGCCGGCGACCGCCGTCGGGCGCTCTTCACGCTTGTTGGCGTGCATCTGGTAGATCTTGCCGATCCGCTCTTTTCTACCCTTCACAGAGTTGACGACCTGTGAACCGGTCTCGAGCGTGCCCGAGTAGATGCGGATGTAGGTGAGCTTGCCCAGGTGCGGGTCGCTGGCGATCTTGAAGGCCAGAGCGGAGAAGGGCTCCGCCGGGTCCGCGTGCCGCTCGATGATCTTGTCCTCGTGACCGACCGCGTGGCCCTTGAAGGCCGCGATGTCGGTCGGCGCGGGCAGGTAGGCGACGATCGCGTCGAGCAGGGGCTGCACACCCTTGTTCTTGAACGCCGTGCCGCACAGCACCGGGTTGATGGCGCTGCCCAGCGTCGCCCGGCGGACGGCCGCGACCAGCTGCTCCTCGGTGGGCTCGGTGCCCTCGAGGTAGAGCTCCATCAGCTCGTCGTCGTTCTCGGCGACGGTCTCGATGAGGCGGTCACGCCACTCGCGAGCGACCTCGGCGTGGTCGGCCGGGACGTCGACGGTGTCGTACATCTCGCCCTTGGCCGCCTCGGCGCTCCAGATGTAGGCCTTCATCTTGATGAGGTCGATGACGCCCTTGAAGTCGGCCTCAACGCCCCACGGGAGCTGAATGACGGCCGGCGTCGCGCCCAGGCGGCCGACCATCATCTCGACGCAGCGGTGGAACTCCGCGCCGACCCGGTCCATCTTGTTCACGAAGCAGATGCGGGGGACGTTGTAGCGGTCAGCCTGGCGCCACACCGTCTCCGACTGGGGCTCAACACCCGCGACACCGTCGAACACGGCGACGGCGCCGTCGAGGACACGGAGCGAGCGCTCCACCTCGATGGTGAAGTCGACGTGCCCCGGGGTGTCGATGATGTTGATGGTGTGACCGAGCCACTCACAGGTCGTCGCGGCGGACGTGATCGTGATGCCGCGCTCCTGCTCCTGCTCCATCCAGTCCATCGTGGCAGCGCCCTCGTGGACTTCACCGATCTTGTAGTTGATGCCGGTGTAGAACAGGATGCGCTCGGTCGTGGTGGTCTTGCCCGCGTCGATATGGGCCATGATCCCGATGTTTCGGACCTTGGCCAGGTCAAGAGCGGTCTGGGTGGCCACTTCTCTCGCGTCCTCGTCGTCTCGTCGAACCCACTACCAGCGGTAGTGAGCGAAGGCCTTGTTGGACTCGGCCATCTTGTGGGTGTCCTCGCGCTTCTTGACGCTCGCCCCGAGGCCGTTGCTGGCGTCGAGGAGCTCGTTCATGAGGCGCTCGGTCATGGTCTTCTCGCGGCGGGCGCGGGAGTACTGCACCAGCCAGCGCAGGGCCAGGGTGGTGCTGCGCGCCGCGCGCACCTCGACCGGCACCTGGTAGGTCGCGCCACCGACGCGACGGCTGCGGACCTCGAGGGTCGGCTTGACGTTGTCAAGCGCGCGCTTCAGGGTGACGACCGGGTCGTTGCCGGTCTTCTCCCTGCAGCCCTCGAGGGCGCCGTAGACGATCGACTGCGCGATGGAGCGCTTGCCGTCCAGGAGAACCTTGTTGATCAGAGCGGTCACCAGGGGCGAGCTGTAAACCGGGTCAGCCATGAGCTGACGACGGCCAGGAGAACCCTTACGAGGCATTGTTAGCTCTTCTCCTTCTTCGCGCCGTAGCGGCTGCGGGCCTGCTTGCGGTTGCGGACACCCTGGGTGTCGAGCGAGCCGCGGATGATCTTGTAGCGAACACCCGGCAGGTCCTTCACACGACCGCCACGCACGAGCACGATGGAGTGCTCCTGCAGGTTGTGGCCCACACCCGGGATGTAGGCCGTGACCTCAATGCCGTTCGTGAGCCGAACGCGGGCCACTTTACGCAGTGCCGAGTTGGGCTTCTTCGGGGTCGTGGTGTAAACGCGCTGGCACACGCCGCGCCGCTGCGGACTCCCCTTGAGGGCAGGAGTCTTGGTCTTGGAGACCTTGTCCTGCCGGCCCTTTCGGACCAACTGCTGAATAGTGGGCACTGCCACTCCGTTTCGTGCCTTGGCCGGTGTTACGTCATTGGGTCTTGCTTTTCGCAGGTTCTGCCGGTGTCATGACCTGCTGGTTTTCCCCGTCTCGGTGCCCACGCGGTCGGGCGTGTCGCGTTTTCACACAGACACATCCTGCGAGAACTTTGAGCCTGGAGGTCGACCGACGCTCCCACTTGGTTATGAGCGCACAGCCGATAGCCCGCCAGAGACGGGCACGATGCTCAAGAGTACCCAGGCCCGGCCGACACGTCAAAATGCCACGGCAACGCCCGTAGGGCTGTTTGCCGCACCGAGTCGCCGGGGCCTGTTCATCCAGCCCATCCGTAGCGCCGCATACATGATATCCGCCCCGGGGCATGCCATGTGCGTGCTTCACCGAAGCCGCCATGCCCGGGAGGATGACGCCACCCTAGGGTGTTCCCTAGGTCACTCCCTGAAGCGGCGCCCCGCCCGACCGGTCTAGCCTCGGCTCCGCCGATCGTCGAGAGGGATGACACGCATGTCACAACTCCCGCCTGACCGCCACGGAGGCCGGCTTGTCTGAGCCGGCCGGCCGCACGTGGCCCGCACAGGAATCCTCCCGCACTCCCCCGCTCGAACTCGTGATCCTCCACCCGCAGCCGCTGCGCGGGCACACCCTGCCCGTCACCGAGGCCCCCGCCGAGATCGGCCGCTCGGCGGAGCTGCGGATCGACTCCGACGAGATCAGCCGCAGGCACGCCAGGATCTGGCTCGCCGGAGGCGTCGCCTGGATCGCCGACTGCGACTCCACCAACGGCACCTGGATCAACGGCACGAGAGTCGTCCACCCCGTACGCCTGGAGCTGGGCCAGCGCATCCGCATGGGCGGCGTCGAGGCGGTCCTGCAGCACGCGGGCATCCACGTGCAGGACGAGCACCACACCACCTCGGCCCCGATCCAGCGCCCCACCAACACCACCCGCTACCTCTGCGCGGCGAGCTACATCGACGCCTCCTTCGCCCACGACGTCATCAGCGAGACCCTGGGCCAGCCCTACCGCGCCTGCGCGCCCTCCTACGGCGTCGACATGCCCGCCGTCGTCAAACACGCCCTGGCCGCAGAACGCCTCCGCACGGCACGCGATCTGCTCCTCCTGCTCATCGCCGCCGTCACACTCGCCGCCGCGGCCCTCTGGCTCCTCGACGCGCTGCCGGACGCGCTGCCCGACCTCGACGACCTGGACGACCTCAGCCTCGCCGACGTACCCCTTGTGGCCGCTCTCGCGGCCGTTCCGCTGTTCCTGGCCTGGCTCGTGGTGGCCACGCACATCTTCCACACCAGGGTCGTCGTCCTCGGCAGGCGCCTGTCCAGCCGCCGCTTCACCCCCGCCGCCGCGCCCACCCCGCTCGGGCCGACCGCCCGCCGCCACGTCAGCCGCCTCATTCAGGCCCAGCGCGGCAACGTCGTGGTGTTCGCCGGGTACGTGCCCTTCGTCGGAAGCGGCGCGGACTACCACGGCTGGTCGTTCGCCATCGACATCACCAAGGCCGCGCGCAAGGACCGTCCGCCGAAGCCCTTCCACTCCGACGACGTACACCTCTACCTGGCCCAGGAGGTCGCCGCCACCGGCCTGCCCAACCTCCGGCTGGCCGACCAGCTGTTCATCAACGGCATCGACATCAACCACGCCCCCGACCTGCTGCCCGACCCACTCGCCCCACCGGTGGTGAGCGCGGACGCCGAGGTACTGAGCGCGGTGGCGCGCTCACCTGAGTCGTCCGCGCGCGTCTACCTCGGCGTCGAGGTCCTCGGCTGGGGCGGCCAGCTCATCGTGACCATCTTCATCCGCGCCGTACGGCTGCGCGGCTCCCTCTTCCTGGAGGGCGCCACCTACGTGCTGCCGCCGCTGGCCCCTGAATACTCCCTCGTGGACCGGGTGTCGTCCGACGTCCTGACGGGCCTGTTCGTGGCCGCCACCCAGGCCGCCGCCAGAACCGTCCCGCTGTTCGTCTCGGCCCCGCCCAGGCTGGCGCGCCGCTGGTGGCGCGGCACGGTGCGGCGCCGCCAGGAGCGCGACGACCGCGCCGTCATCCACAGCCGCGGCCTGTACGACTACGGCGCCCGCAGGAGCATCCGCGAAATGGCCATGGGCGACGACCTGCGCCGCTTCTTCATCGAACGCGACGTCGAGATGTTCGACAAGGTCGTCCACGAGGCCGTCTTCAAGGGCATCGGCAGGTTCCTCGACGACCACGGCATCGACACGGGCGAGGCCGCCCAGCGCATCACCCAGATCACCAACAACAAGATCGACATCAAGGGCCAGGGCCACAACTTCGGCACCGTCAACGGCCAGAACCAGCTTTTCGGCGGCAGCAACAACCAGGCGGTCAACTCCGCGCAGAAGGGCGCAGGCACATGACAGAAGGCACAGGCCAGGGCCACAACTACGGCACGATCCACGGCCAGAACCAGATCTTCGGCGGCACCGGCAACCGCAACATCATCAACGCCCAGCCGGAGACGAACGAACTGCGGACGATGGTGGCCCAGCTCGACGCCCTGCTCGCCCGCCACAGGGCCGAGCTGGCCGACCCGGAAACGGCCCAGACCTACCTGCAGATGCTCCAGGAGGAGGCCGCCGCCACCGAGCCCAAGCCCAACCGCCTGACCGCCCTCCTGAGCAGTCTGACGGCTTCCGCGGGCGGCGTGACGGCCGTCGCGGAGGCCATCGCGAAAATCAAGGACCTCTTCTGAACCACGAAACCCGGTCGGCGGAGCGCCGTAGCGGCGGCTCGCCACTGACGGGTTCAGCAAGCGTCTCCCTGGAAGGCCCTCAGCCCCGTGCGGCGTCTGGGCCGGCCACGGCAGCGCGTAACAGAGGAAGAAAGGCGCCGGGGGCCGTCAGGAGAGGAACCGGGGCAAAGCAGCGCGCCCGGGTCTCTCGATCGAGAGACCCGGGCGCGTCACCTGCAAGCGACTAAGAAATCACCTGTTGTACTGGCCGAAGTCGTATTCCTCCAGGGGAACCGCCTCGCCGCTGCCGGTGCCGAAGGTGTAGTCGGCGGCGGAGCCGTCGTAGCCACCCACGGTGTACATGGCGGCCTTGGCCTCTTCGGTCGGCTCGACCCGGATGTTGCGGTACTGCGGCATGCCAGTGCCGGCCGGGATGAGCTTACCGATGATGACGTTCTCCTTCAGGCCCAGGAGCGAGTCGGACTTGGCGTGGATCGCCGCGTCCGTCAGGACCCTGGTCGTCTCCTGGAAGGAGGCCGCCGACAGCCACGACTCGGTGGCGAGCGACGCCTTCGTGATGCCCATGAGCACCGGACGGCCGGCGGCAGGGGAGCCGCTCTCCGCCACGGTCTCGCGGTTCATCAGCTCGAAGCGCGGACGCTCCACGAGCTCGCCGGGCAGCAGGTCGGTGTCACCGGACTCCAGCACGTTCACGCGCTTGAGCATCTGCCGCACGATGATCTCGATGTGCTTGTCGTGGATGGACACACCCTGCGAGCGGTAGACCTGCTGGACCTCCGCCACCAGGTGCAGCTGCACGGCCCGCGGGCCGAGGATGCGCAGCACCTCGTTGGGGTTGACCGCACCGGCGACGAGCTGCTGGCCGACCGTGATCCGCTGGCCCTCCTGCACGAGCAGGCGCGAGCGCATCGAGACCGGGTAGGCGATCTCCTCCGAGCCGTCGTCGGGGGTGATCACGATCTTCCTGGTCTTGTCGGTCTCGTCGATGCGAGCCCGGCCCTCGGCCTCGGAGATCGGGGCGACACCCTTGGGGATGCGCGCCTCGAACAGCTCCGTGACACGGGGCAGACCGTGGGTGATGTCGGCGCCGGCCACACCACCGGTGTGGAAGGTACGCATGGTCAGCTGCGTGCCGGGCTCGCCGATCGACTGGGCGGCGATGATGCCGACCGCCTCGCCGACGTCCACGAGCTTGCCGGTGGCCAGCGAGCGGCCGTAGCAGGTCGCGCAGACACCGATCTTGGCCTCGCAGACGAGCGCGCTGCGGGTGCGCACGGTCTCGACGCCGGCCTCGACCAGCTTCGTCACGTGGATGTCGTTGATGTCGACACCCGCGGGGACGATGACCTTGCCGTCCACCTCGACGTCCTCGGCCAGGATGCGGCCGTGCACGTTGGACTCGGCGTTCTCCGCCTTGACCAGGTTGCCCGACGCGTCGCGGTCGGCCACGTGCAGCGGGACCGCGCGGTCGGTGCCGCAGTCGATCTCACGCACGATGACGTCCTGCGCCACGTCCACCAGACGCCGGGTCAGGTAACCCGAGTCGGCGGTACGCAGAGCGGTGTCGGCCAGACCCTTCCGCTGACCGTGGGTGGAGATGAAGTATTCCAGCACCGACAGGCCCTCGCGGAACGAGGCCTTGATCGGCCGCGGGATCGTCTCACCCTTGGTGTTGGACACCAGGCCGCGGATGCCGGCGATCTGCCGGACCTGCATCTTGTTACCACGGGCGCCGGAGTTGACCATCATCCAGACCGGGTTGGTCGCCGGGAAGGCGTTGACCATGTCGGTCTCGACGTCGGCCGTCGCGTGCGTCCAGATCTCGATGAGCTCCTGACGGCGCTCCTCGTCGGTGATCAGACCGCGCTCGTACTCGCGCTGAACCTTGTCGGCCCGGCGCTCGTAGTTCTCCATGATGTCGGTCTTGTTCGGGGGCGCGACGACGTCCTCGATCGAGATGGTGACACCGGAGCGGGTCGCCCAGCGGAAGCCGGCGTCCTTGAGCGCGTCGAGCGAGTTGGCGACCTCGATCTTGGGGTAGGTCTCCGCCAGCTCGTTCACGATCGTGGACAGCTGCTTCTTGCCGACCTGGAAGTCGACGAAGGGGTAGCTGTCCGGCAGCGTCAGGTTGAACAGGCACCGCCCGAACGTCGTCTCCAGCCGGATCGAGTCGCCCTGCTCCCAGCCGTCGGGGGCCACCCACTCGCGCGGCGGCAGGACGTCCTTCATCCGGATCTGGATCTTCGCCTGGATGTCCAGCTCGCGGCGGTCGAAGGCCATCTGCGCCTCGGCGATCGAGCCGAACACGCGGCCCTCACCCTCGGCGCCTTCCTTCTGGGTGGTCAGCCAGTAGAGGCCGATGACCATGTCCTGGGTGGGCATCGTCACGGGCTTGCCGTCGGCCGGCTTGAGGATGTTGTTGGTCGAGAGCATCAGGATGCGTGCCTCGGCCTGGGCCTCAGCCGACAGCGGCAGGTGCACGGCCATCTGGTCGCCGTCGAAGTCCGCGTTGAACGCGGTGCAGACGAGCGGGTGGATCTGGATGGCCTTGCCCTCGACGAGCTGCGGCTCGAACGCCTGGATGCCCAGGCGGTGGAGCGTCGGCGCGCGGTTGAGCAGCACCGGGTGCTCGGTGATGACCTCTTCGAGCACGTCCCACACCACAGGGCGGGCGCGCTCGACCATCCGCTTGGCCGACTTGATGTTCTGCGCGTGGTTGAGGTCCACGAGCCTCTTCATCACGAACGGCTTGAACAGCTCCAGCGCCATCTGCTTGGGCAGACCGCACTGGTGCAGCTTGAGCTGCGGGCCGACGACGATGACCGAACGGCCGGAGTAGTCGACTCGCTTGCCCAGCAGGTTCTGGCGGAAACGACCCTGCTTACCCTTCAGCATGTCGCTGAGGGACTTCAGCGGCCGGTTGCCGGGACCGGTGACCGGGCGACCGCGACGGCCGTTGTCGAACAGCGCGTCGACGGCCTCCTGGAGCATCCGCTTCTCGTTGTTCACGATGATCTCGGGCGCGCCGAGGTCGAGCAGACGCTTGAGGCGGTTGTTCCGGTTGATGACCCGGCGGTACAGGTCGTTGAGGTCGGAGGTCGCGAACCGGCCACCGTCGAGCTGCACCATCGGGCGCAGGTCCGGCGGGATGACCGGGATGCAGTCGAGCACCATGCCGCGCGGCGAGTTGGTCGTGTTGAGGAACGCCGACACGACCTTGAGCCGCTTGAGCGCACGGGCCTTCTTCTGGCCCTTGCCGCTGCGGATGGTCTCGCGCAGGTTCTCGGCCTCGGCGTCGAGGTCGAAGCTGATCAGGCGGTCCTGGATCGCCTGCGCGCCCATGCCGCCCTTGAAGTAGCGGCCGAAGCGGTCGCGCATCTCGCGGTAGAGCAGCTCGTCGCCCTCGAGGTCCTGGACCTTGAGGTTCTTGAAGCGGCTCCAGACCTCGTCGAGCCGGTCCAGCTCGCGCTGGGCCCGGTCGCGGAGCTGACGCATCTCGCGCTCGGCGCCCTCACGGACCTTGCGGCGCTGGTCGCCCTTGGCGCCGGCGGCCTCGAGCTCGGCCAGGTCGCCCTCGAGCTTCTTCTGCCTGGCCTCGACGTCGGCGTCACGGCGCTGCTCGATGTGCTGCCGCTCGACGGAGATCTTCGCCTCCAGCGAGGGCAGGTCACGCTCACGCATCTCGGTGTCGACATGCGTGATCATGTACGCCGCGAAGTAGATGACCTTCTCCAGGTCCTTCGGGGCGAGGTCGAGCAGGTAACCGAGGCGCGACGGGACGCCCTTGAAGTACCAGATGTGCGTGACGGGCGCGGCCAGCTCGATGTGGCCCATCCGCTCACGGCGCACCTTGGCCCGGGTCACCTCGACGCCACAGCGCTCACAGATGATGCCCTTGAACCGGACGCGCTTGTACTTACCGCAGTAGCACTCCCAGTCGCGGGTCGGACCGAAGATCTTCTCGCAGAAGAGCCCGTCCTTTTCCGGCTTGAGGGTTCGGTAGTTGATGGTCTCGGGCTTCTTGACCTCGCCGTGCGACCACTGACGAATGTCGTCGGCGGTCGCAAGACCGATCCTGAGCTCGTCGAAGAAGTTGACGTCTAGCATTTGTGCGATCTCCCCCTCAGACTTCTTCCACGCTGCTCGGCTCACGCCGGGACAGATCGATACCGAGCTCCTCCGCTGCGCGGAAGACGTCCTCGTCTGTGTCACGCATCTCGATGGACATGCCGTCGCTGGAGAGCACCTCGACGTTGAGGCACAGCGACTGCATTTCCTTGATGAGGACCTTGAAGGACTCCGGGATGCCCGGTTCGGGAATGTTCTCGCCCTTGACGATTGCTTCGTAGACCTTCACGCGGCCCAGCACGTCGTCGGACTTGATGGTCAAAAGCTCCTGCAGGGCGTAGGCGGCGCCGTATGCCTCCAGCGCCCACACCTCCATCTCACCGAAGCGCTGGCCACCGAACTGGGCCTTACCGCCGAGCGGCTGCTGGGTGATCATGGAGTAGGGGCCGGTCGACCGCGCGTGGATCTTGTCGTCGACCAGGTGCAGCAGCTTCAGGATGTAGATGTAGCCGACCGCGATCGGATAGGGGAACGGCTCGCCGGAGCGGCCGTCGAACAGGCGGGCCTTGCCGCTCTGCTCCACCATCCGGTCGCCGTCGCGGTTGGCGACGGTGTTGCCCAGCAGACCGACGATCTCGTTCTCGTGGGCGCCGTCGAACACCGGCGTGGCCATGTTGGTGCGCGGCTCGATCTTCTCGAAGCCCTTGTCGCGCAGCCTTTCCGCCCAGGCTTCTTGGATGCCTGAGATGTCCCAGCCTCTGGCCGCGATCCACCCCAAGTGGGTCTCCAGCACCTGGCCGACGTTCATCCGGCCGGGCACGCCCAGCGGGTTGAGGATGATGTCGACCGCGGTGCCGTCCTCCAGGAACGGCATGTCCTCGACCGGGAGGATCTTGGAGATGACGCCCTTGTTGCCGTGCCGGCCGGCCAGCTTGTCGCCGTCGGTGATCTTACGCTTCTGGGCCACGTAGACGCGGACCAGCTCGTTGACGCCCGGCGGCAGCTCGTCGCCCTCCTCGCGGCTGAAGACGCGCACGTGGATGACCTTGCCCTGCTCGCCGTGCGGCACCTTCAGCGAGGTGTCGCGGACTTCGCGGGCCTTCTCGCCGAAGATCGCGCGCAGCAGCCGCTCCTCCGGGGTCAGCTCGGTCTCGCCCTTGGGCGTGACCTTGCCGACCAGGATGTCGCCGGGAACCACCTCAGCGCCGATCCGGATGATGCCGCGCTCGTCGAGGTCGGCCAGGACCTCCTCGGAGACGTTGGGGATGTCCCGGGTGATCTCCTCAGGGCCCAGCTTGGTGTCCCGGGCGTCGACCTCGTGCTCCTCGATGTGAATCGAGGAAAGGACGTCGTCCTGGACCAGCCGCTGCGACAGGATGATCGCGTCTTCGTAGTTGTGACCCTCCCACGGCATGAACGCCACGAGCAGGTTCTTGCCCAGCGCCATCTCACCGTTCTCGGTGCACGGCCCGTCGGCGATGACCTGGTTGACCTCCACCCGGTCACCCTCGGCCACGATCGGCTTCTGGTTGAACGAGGTGCCCTGGTTGGAGCGCTTGAACTTCGCCACGCGGTACGTCGTCCGCGTGCCGTCGTCGTTCATGACGGTGATGTAGTCGGCGGAGACCTCCTCCACCACACCGGCCTTCTCGGCGCTGATGACGTCGCCGGCGTCGGTCGCGGCACGGTATTCCATGCCGGTGCCGACCAGCGGCGCCTCGCTCTTCAGCAGGGGCACGGACTGCCGCTGCATGTTGGAGCCCATGAGCGCGCGGTTGGCGTCGTCGTGCTCCAGGAAGGGGATCATCGCGGTGGCGACCGACACCATCTGGCGCGGCGACACGTCGATGTAGTCGACTTCCTCGGCCCGCATGAGCTCGGTCTCGCCGCCCTTGGTGCGGACCAGGACGCGCGACTCCGCGAACGTGCCGTCGGCGTTGAGGACGGTGTTGGCCTGCGCCTTGACGTAGCGGTCTTCCTCGTCGGCCGTGAGGTAGTCGATCTGGGCGGTCACCTTGCCGTCGACGACCTTGCGGTAAGGCGTCTCGACGAAGCCGAAGGCGTTGATCCGGCCGTAGGAGGCCAGCGAGCCGATGAGGCCGATGTTGGGGCCTTCAGGGGTCTCGATGGGGCACATCCGGCCGTAGTGGGACGGGTGCACGTCACGCACCTCGAACCCGGCCCGCTCACGGGACAGACCACCGGGGCCCAGAGCGGACAGACGCCGCTTGTGCGTCAGGCCGGCCAGCGGGTTGGTCTGGTCCATGAACTGCGACAGCTGCGAGGTGCCGAAGAACTCCTTGATCGACGCCACGACGGGGCGGATGTTGATCAGGGTCTGCGGCGTGATCGCCTCGACGTCCTGCGTGGTCATCCGCTCGCGGACGACGCGCTCCATCCGGGCCAGGCCCAGCCGGACCTGGTTCTGGATCAGCTCGCCCACGCTGCGCAGACGGCGGTTGCCGAAGTGGTCGATGTCGTCGACCTCGACGATGACGTCGCGGTCGTTGGCGCCCGCCATCGACTCCTCGCCCGCGTGGAGGCCGACGATGTACTCGATGGTGGCGACGATGTCGTCTTCGGTCAGCGTGCCCTGGGTGATCTCAGAGTCGACG
>NZ_JBHSPA010000077.1:0-941 GCF_042656245.1 Nonomuraea insulae | reverse complement strand
CTGTTCGGGACCCAGGCTGCGCGCGGTGTAGACCTCGATGCCGGACATCCGCGTCGTCCCATCCTGCTCAATGATCAGCAACGGGGTGCCGATGACCAAGTTGGGTCCGTCAGGCCACGCCACGCGTTGCCACGCGAATTCGCCGTGGGCCACCCTCCACCGCAGCCCCTTTGGAATCGTCCCGGGATCCAGATCCAGGATCGGCCAGTTCCCGCCCGGCCTCCAGGGTCTCTGGGGCGAGCCGGGCGACGAGTGCGACCCGCCGTAGATGGCGACCGCGTGGCTGTTCCCGTCGGTCACGGTGCGGGCGATCTCGTCCAGCTCGGCCGGGCCGGGCGTCGCGCTCCGCAACGGGAAGAGTGCCTCCAGGCGGCTTTTCATCGCCAGCACCGCGGCGTCCTGGGCGCGTTGCAGGATGTCGTTGCGGGCCTGCACGTAGATGCCGCCGGCCACGGCCGCCGCGGTGACCACACACAGCAGCGCGAAGGCGAACAGCAGCCGGGCCCGCAGCCCCAGACTCGGCCGACCTGTCACCGGCGGCTCATACCGGCCCGAACCGGTGCCCGAACCTGTCACTGGCGGTTCACGACGGCCCGAGCCGGTGCCCGGACTTCTCGCCGGCGGCTCATACCGGTCCGAGCCGGTGCCCGGATCTGTCGCCGGTGGTTCACGACGGCCTGAACCGGTGCCCGGACTTCTCGCCGGTGGTTCACGCCGGTCCGAGCCGGTGCCCGGATCTGTCACCGGTGGCTCACACTGGCCCGAGCCGGTAGCCGGACCTGTCGCCGGCGGCTCATATCGGTCCGAACCGGTAGCCGAAGCCGCGTACCGTCTGCACGTAGAGGGGTGCGGCCGAGTCGTCTTCGATCTTTGCGCGCAATCGTTGCACGCACGCGTCGACCAGGCGTGAGTCGCCGAAATATCCGTGTTCCCACACCGAC
>NZ_JBHSPA010000076.1:0-890 GCF_042656245.1 Nonomuraea insulae | reverse complement strand
CTGTTCGGGACCCAGGCTGCGCGCGGTGTAGACCTCGATGCCGGACATCCGCGTCGTCCCGTCCTGCTCGATGATCAGCAACGGCGTGCCGATGACCAGGAAGGGCGCGCCCTGCCACCGCACGCGTTGCCACGCGATGTCGCCATCGGCCACCGCCCGCCGCAACTCCGCTGGTATCACCCCGAGATCCAGATTCGGCGCGTTCCCGCCGGGCCTTCCGCACCCCAACTGGCCGGCCGGAGAGTGCGCTTCGTGGTAGATGGCGACCGCGAAGCTGCACGGGTCGGTCGCGGTGCGGGCGATCTCGTTCAGCTCGGCCGGGTCGGGTGTCGCGCTCCGCAACGGGAAGAGTGCCTCCAGGCGGCTTTTCATCGCCAGCACCGCGGCGTCCTGGGCGCGTTGCAGGATGTCGTTGCGGGCCTGCACGTAGATGCCGCCGGCCACGGCCGCCGCGGTGACCACACACAGCAGCGCGAAGGCGAACAGCAGCCGGGCCCGCAGCCCCAGACTCGGCCGACCTGTCACCGGCAGCTCATACCGGCCCGAACCGGTGCCCGAACCTGTCACTGGCGGTTCACGCCGGTCTGAGTCGGTGCCCGGGTCTGTCGCGGGTGGTTCACGACGGTCTGAGTCGGTGCCCGGACTTCTCGCCGGTGGTTCACGACGGTCCGAGCCGGTGCCCGGATCTGTCACCGGTGGCTCACACTGGCCCGAGCCGGTAGCCGGACCTGTCGCCGGCGGCTCATACCGGTCCGAACCGGTAGCCGAAGCCGCGTACCGTCTGCACGTAGAGGGGTGCGGCCGAGTCGTCTTCGATCTTTGCGCGCAGCCGTTGCACGCACGCGTCGACCAGGCGTGAGTCGCCGAAATATCCGTGTTCCCACACCGAC
>NZ_JBHSPA010000075.1:0-563 GCF_042656245.1 Nonomuraea insulae | reverse complement strand
GAAAAATCAAGACGGTGAAAAGATAAAGAGATAGAAAGATAAAAGAATAGAGAAAGATTTAAATAGTAGAAGATACATATGAAAGAATGAGGGGAAAAAGGTGAATGGTCAAGAATTAAGTCAAAAGATAATTTCAGTAGTTAGAGATTTTTTAAATGATCAATTCGTACAGAGGAAAGTGTTAAAAACGAAAAAAGAACTGACATTTAGCGAAAAACAGCTTAAAGAAATTGTTGAAAAAATTATGGAATATTACGGGATAAATTCAAATAATATCAATATCTTTAATGATAAGATTGAATTCAGATTTGATTATGATTTTGGCACTGTATTTGGTATATATCACGAAACTAGATACATAAGATTATTTTTTGAAAAAAGAAACAATATGTTAAAATTGACTAAAATTGAACTTGAAAAGTAAGTCTTTCTTTTTTTCTTTTTCTTCTTTTTAATTCTTAGTTTGTTTTTTTCTTTTCTAAATATTAGCTAAAGCTATGCCGAATTTTTTTCATTTTCCAGATACTAATTCTGCAGATAGAAAAATTTAAGATGTAAAAATA